>JAWOCZ010000157.1:0-9338 GCA_046483565.1 Nitriliruptoraceae bacterium | reverse complement strand
CCGTCCTCGCAGCGGCGGCCGGAACCTCCGAGGTGTCCGCCCCGCGCTACCTGCTGGCCGACGGCATCGGCGCGCTGTTCGCCTTCGCGATGGCCGTGGGGGTCGGTCTCGGGCTCGGCCGCGCCTACGAGGAGGGGGGCGTGTGGCTCACGGTCGTCGGCGTCGCACTCTTCGCCGCCATGATCGGTCTGGTGACCTGGTGGATCCGGCGTGAGGCCGAACGGGACAACGACTCGGGGTAGCGCGTGCCGCCGCCCGGGCAGCCGGAACACGGAGAGACGGTCCGCCCGCTCAGCGCGTGGCTCCGCCGGGAGTCAGGTGAGGTCGAACCGCTGTCCCGGTCCGAGCTGTCCCATCCGACGCGCCTGCTCCTCCAGTGCCGCGATCCGCTCGGGGATCGGCGGGTGGCTGGAGAACAGCTTGCTCGCCGCCCGTCCCCCGAACGGCGCGGCGATGAACAGGTGCTGCATCGCCTGGTTGGTCTCCGCCGGTGTTCCCCCGGCCCTCAGACGGCCCGGGTCGCGGGCACCCGCCTCCAGCTTGGCCAGAGCACTGGCAAGGGCAAGCGGGTTGCCGGTCAGCTCGGCGCCGGTGTGGTCGGCGAGCGACTCCCGGGAGCGCGTGATCGATGACTGGATGATCAGGGCCACGATGGGTGCGATGATCGAGACGGCGAGCGCGACCAACGGGTTCGGGCCCTTGCCGTCGCTCGAGCCGAAGAGCGGGATCCACCGCAGGGCGAAGGCCAGGTAGGTGATCATCGTGCCGATCGCGGCGGCCACCGAACCGATCAGGATGTCCCGGTTGTAGACGTGCTGCAGCTCGTGGCCGAGCACGCCCTCGAGTTCCGCCGGGCTCAGCGCCTGGTAGAGCCCCTGGTTGACGACCACGGCGGCGTTTCGGGGGTTCCGACCGGTCGCGAAGGCGTTGAGCTGTGGTGAGGGGCTCACGTAGAGCTTGGGCATCGGCTCGTCGGCGCGCTGCGCGAGGCTCTCGACCATGGCGATGATGTCGGCATGGCGCACAGGGTCGACGGGTTCGGCCCGTGCCATCTTCACCGCGATGCGGTCGGAGTAGAAGTAGCTGACGCCGTTCATGCCCAGGGACACGATCAGCATCAGGGTCAGGAAGGTGTTCGAGCCCGTCCCGGCGTCCAGCATGGCGCCGATCCACAACAGGACGCCCGTCAACCCCGCCAGCAGCACGAACGTCTTCGCACTCTTGAACATGTCTATCAGCCTCCATGGAGCTTGTGGACACCGAGGTGGTATCCGTGGTCACCGTGCCCGACCGCGACCGGAGGGCGACGGTAGGCCGCCACGGCAACCGTGGTACCGGAGCCGACGATCACGGAGGTAGCCGCGTTGCACCCGAGCGACTCAGGTTCGGGGCAGGTCGTCGGCAGGACGGCCCGTCGATGCCCACGAGCTGGATCAGCTCGCCGCGACCAGGCTGACCACGCTGGAGAAGCCGGTGACCAGACCCGGCAGCACACCGAGCACGACCGTTCCCACCATCAGCACCACGACCACCGCCGAGAGGTTGAACCCGGGCTGGAGCCGGGGCAGCCCCGCCGGCGCGGCATCCATCCACATCGTTCGCACGACCCGCAGGTAGTAGAAGAAGGCGATGACCGAGTTGACCACCAGGAACGACGCGAGCACCACACCGAACAGGGTGATGTCCACGGCGATCGCCTCGATGATCGCGAACTTGGCCCACAGGCCGACGGTCAACGGCGCACCGCCGAGGCTCAGCAGGAACACGGTCATGCCCATGGCCAGCAGCGGGCTGCGACCGGAGAGACCGGCGTAGTCGGCGATCGAACGCAAGCCGGTGCGCCGCTCGACCGCGATGGCGACGCCGAAGGCACCGATGTTCATCACCGCGTAGGCGATCAGGTAGAACAGCACCGCCTCGATCGCGGCCGCGTTCACCGCCTCGGCCCCCGGACCGGAGCGAGCGAGCCCGAACGGGACCAGGATGTAACCGGCCTGCCCCACCGAGGAGTAGGCGAGCAGTCGGATCAGGTCCCGCTGCTGCAGCGCGACCAGGTTCCCCACGGTCATCGTGAGGATGGCGAGGACACCGAGAACGGGCCCCCACACGTCGGCGACCGGTTCGAAGGCGACGAAGGCCACGACCACCAGGCCGGCGAAGCCGGCCGCCTTCGATGCCACGGCCAGCATGGCAGCCACCGGCATCGGAGCACCGGCGTAGGTGTCGGGCGCCCAGAAGTGGAAGGGCACGGCGGAGATCTTGAAGCCGAAGCCGACGATCACCAGCATGACACTGCCGAGCAGCAGCGGCACGGACGCGGTCTCGCCCGAGATGGCGTCGGCGATCCCGACCAGAGAGGTGGTCCCGGCGAAGCCGTACACCATGGACATGCCGAACAGCATCAGGGCCACGGACAGGACCCCGATCAGGAAGAACTTCAGGGCCGACTCGGACGAGTAGAGGTCCCGTTTGCGCATACCCACCATGACGAAGGCCGGGATCGACACCGTCTCGAGCGCGACGAACAACATGATCAGGTCGCGTGACGAGGGCATCAGCAGCATGCCGATGAACGAGGTCAGCAGCAGGAAGTAGTACTCGCCCTGGAAGAAGCGGTGCTCGGCGACGTAGCGCCAGCTGATCCCGAGGATCGCGAGCAGCGTGCCGAGGAACAACAGCTTGAACAGCACGGCGAAGTCGTCCACGACGAACATCGTGCCGAAGGTGACCCGTTCGGAGCCCCACAGCGTCACCGTGGCGACGATCGCCCCGACGGTCCCGAGCGCAGCGAGCGGGTTCACGAACTGCTTCGCGTCACCGCGCAGCGCCAGATCAGCGGCCAGCACGAGCAGGGCCGTGACCGTGAGCACGATCTCCGGCAGGATCGCGATGTAGTCGATCTGCATCGCCTGGTTCCTCCTCGCTGGTGCGCACCGGTGGTGGCGGGAGCCACCCGGTGGGGTCGTCGTCGGGGCGTCAGCCGCCCAGGAAGCCGACCAGGTTGGTCACGGCGGCATCCTGCACCCCGAACAGCAGGCGGGGGAAGATGCCGAGCGCGAGGATCAGTGCCAGCAACGGCAACCACGAGACCCACTCGATGGCCTGCACGTCCGCCAGGGGCTCGTTGGCCCACCGCTCGGTGGGTTCCCCGAGGTTGATGCGCTGGATCAGCCACAGGAAGTACCCGGCGGTCAGCACGGTGCCGATCGCGGCGAACACCACCAGGCCGAGGTAGAGGCCGCCGTAGCTGTCGGCGAGCCCCAACCCCGGTTCGATCGCCGCCCACATCGCCGTGAACTCCCCCCAGAACCCGGCCAGACCGGGCAGGCCCAGGGACGCGATGGCGACGTAGGTGAACAGGACGCCGTAGACGGGCATCTTCTTGAGCATCCCCCCGCCGATCACGGCGATCTCGCGGGTGTGGTAGCGCTCGTGCATGGACCCGGCGAGGAAGAAGAGCATGCCGGTGATGATGCCGTGGGCGATGTTGCCGAACAGCGCGGCCTGGATGCCCGCCTCGTTCATCGCGGCGATGCCGAGCATCACGAAGCCCATGTGGCCCACGGAGGAGAAGGCGATCAGCCGCTTCACGTCGGTCTGCGCCAGACAGCACAGGGACCCGTAGACGATGCCGATCACCGCGAGCACCCCGATCATCGGGGCGAAGCGGGCCGCGCCGTCGGGCAGGATCGGCAGGGCGATGCGGATGAAACCGTAGGTCCCCATCTTCAGCAGGACGCCGGCCAGCAGCACGGAGCCGACCGTCGGGGCCTCGGTGTGCGCGTCGGGCAACCAGGTGTGGAAGGGCCAGACCGGCACCTTGATCGCGAAGCCGAGGAACACGCCCAGGAACGCCCAGGTCTGGAAGGTGGTCGATCCGAAGGGCGCCATGTTCGACAGCTCGGTGATGCTCCACGTCGACGCGCCCGCCTGGAAGTAGATGGCCAGGAAGGCCACCAGCATGAACACCGAACCGAAGAGGGTGTAGAGGAAGAACTTCACGCTGGCGTAGTCGCGGCGGGGGCCACCCCACATCCCGATCATGAAGAACATCGGGACCAGGGTCAGCTCGAAGAAGATGAAGAACAGGATCAGGTCGAAGGAGACGAAGGTGCCGGCCATCCCGGTCTGGAGGAGCAGCATCAGGCTCAGGAACGCCTTGGGCTTGCCCGGCGACGGCAGGTGCTTGGTGGTGTAGATCGCACACAACAGGGTCAGCAGGGAGGTCAGGAAGAACAGCGGCAGGGAGATGCCGTCCATCCCGACCGCGAACCTGGCGTCGATCGCGGTGATCCAGGGCACGTCGGTGGTGAACTGCAGCTCACCGGCCCGCGCGAAGTCGAAGCTGGCCGTGATGGCGGCGACCAGAGCGAAGCCGACCGCGGTGATCACGACGGCGGCGCGGCGGATCTCGCGATCCATCGACGCCGGCATCAGCGAGAGCGCGCCGGCACCTGCCAGCGGCAGGAACATCGCGACCACCAGGGCCCAGCCTGCGGTGTTGGGGTCCATCGTCGTCTCCTTGGCTCACCTCCGGCTCCGCACCCGGTGCGAGTCGGCGGGCGTTGCCGGCCGTCGTGATGGCGGGGTCGGCCCGCCGGTCGTGGTCCTTCGTCTACCTCGCGGCCGCGAAGGCCAGCACGAGCACGATCGTGCCGGCGACGAGCACACCTGCGTACCTCTGCACGTCGCCGGACTGGATCCTCTTCAGCTTCTCGCTCCACCAGGCAGCGCTGAACGCTGCCCCGTTGATACCACCATCGATCACCTGCTGGTCGACGACCCGGTAGGTCGTCGTCGCGGCGTTCTTCGTCGCCCGGCCCACGCCGGCCACCACACCGTCGATCAGCACGTTGCTCGAGTGCGATGCCGCGGCCGAGAGCTTGTCGCGCACCGGCACCACGATGTAGCGGTAGCCGAAGTCGTCGAACCCGTACTTGGCCACCAGCAGGTCGGTGAACCGGCCCATCGACAGCGTCGGATCCCGCTCGGGCAACCCCTTGCCGTAGAACCGGTAGGCCAGGAACACTGCCAGGCTGAACAGCACCAGCACCATCGCCAGCAGGTCCGGGTGCCAGGTGGGTACCCCGTGCAGGACCTTGACCGGTCCTTCCTTCTCCGCGGCCAGGACCGCTCCCGAGGCCAGCACCCCGTCGCCGACCACACCGGCGGCGGTGTCCTCGGATTCCTGGGCGAAGGGGTAGGACGCCTCCTCGTCGAGGATCGGGGTGGCCGTCCAGGTCTCGAAGTTGGGCTGCTCGGGCGAGAAGGGCGACAGCAGGTAGCCGGAGGCCACCGACAGCACGGCCAGGACCATCAGCGGGGCCAGCATCAGCTTGCCGGACTCGTGCGGTGCGTGGTGGCTGCGGTTCTCGCCCGCGAAGATGAGGAAGCAGGCACGGGCCATGTAGAAGGTGGTCACGAAGGCAGCCGCGAGACCGACCCAGTAGACCAGGCTGCCGGTGACGAAGCCGGCGCCGGCCCAGATGTCCCCGGCGATCAGGATCTCGTCCTTGGAGAAGAACCCCGCGGTCAGCGGGAAGCCCGCCAACGCGAGCGAGCCAACGATGAAGGTCCAGAAGGTGTGGGGCATGGCTCTGGCCAGGCCACCCATGTCCGAGATGTTGTTGGAGTGGACCGCGTGGATCAGCGAGCCGGCGCCGAGGAAGAGCAGCGCCTTGAAGAAGCCGTGCGTGAACAGGTGGAAGACGCTGGCGGTGTAGCCACCGACGCCGATCGCGGCGACCATGTAGCCGAGTTGGGAGATCGTGGAGTAGGCGAGGATCTTCTTCAGGTCGTCCTGGACCAGCGCGAGCAACCCACCGAAGAACAGCGTGACCACCCCGAAGATGGCGATCGTGGTCATCACCGCCTGGCTCTGTGCCACCACCGGGAACAGACGTGCGAGCAGGAACACGCCGGCGGTGACCATCGTGGCCGCGTGGATCAGCGCCGAGACCGGTGTCGGGCCGGCCATCGCGTCGGGCAGCCACACGTGCAGGGGCATCTGCCCGGACTTCGACACGCAGCCGAGGAAGATCAACAGCATGCCGAGCACGACCGTGGTGGTGGTCAACTGGCCCGCGACCGCCGCCTCGTTGATCTCGAGGATGTTGAAGGGGGTGTCGGTCAGCGAGAACATCCCGGCCGACAGCACGATGACCCCGACGATCAGCCCGACGTCGCCGAACTTGGTGGTCATGAACGCCTTGTTGCCGGCGTCCTGGTTCGACTTGCCCTCCCAGTAGAACCCGATCAACAGGTACGAGCACAGGCCAACCAGCTCCCAGCCGATGACCGCCTGCAGCAGGTTGTTGGACACCACCAGCAGCAGCATGGAGAAGGTGAACAGGCTGAGCATCGCGAAGAAGTACGTGAAGCGCACCTCACCGCGCATGTACTCGCGGGAGTAGATGTGCACCATGAAGGACACGGTGGTCACCAACAGCAGCATGACCGCGGTCAGACCGTCGACCAGGATGCCCAGCTCCATGACGAACCCGCCGCCCAGCGGTGACCAGTCGATGGCCCGCTCCACGGGTGCCATGGGCGAGTTGACGAAGGTCTCCCAGGCGATGCCGAGGGCGAGGACCCAGGAGATGCCCAGCGAAGCGATCCCGAGCTCCGACCCCTTGCCAGGGAGCTGTTTGCCGAACGCCGTGATCAGCACCGCCGACAGCAACGGCAGCACCACCACGACCCAGGCGTACTCCAGGAGCGCTTCCACGTGTGCCTCCCCTACCAGCGCATCAGGTCGGCGTCATCGACGTCGACCGTGGCGCGGTTGCGGAACATGTTGAAGACGATGGCCAGTCCGACGCCCACCTCGGCGGCGGCGACCCCGATGATGAACAGGGCGAACATCTGCCCGGTGACGGCCGGATCGTCCGGGAACAGCAGGTTCTGGAAGGTCACGAGGTTGATGTTGACGGCGTTGAGCATGAGTTCGACGCTCAGCAGCACCAGCACGGCGTTGCGCCGGGCGATGATCCCGTAGACACCGGCACAGAAGAGGAAGGTGGCCAGCAGCAGCGGTCCGACGGGGCTCATGGGTGCTCCTCCCCGCTGCCACCGGCGCCTGCCGTCAGCGCGGGCTGCTCGTGCTCTGCCGCGTCCGGATCGCGGTCCACCGACAGCTCGATCCGGGTGACGGTCAACTCCTCGCCGGACTCACCGGACTCCCGCCGCGCCAGGACGATCGCGCCGATCAGCGCCGCCAGCAGCAGCATCGACAGGACCTCGAAGGGCAGCACCCAGTCGGCGAAGATCGCGATCCCGAAGTCCCGGATCCCGGGCCCGGTGACCTCGGCTGTGGGCTCGCCGCCGAAGGCACCGATGACCAACGTGGACAGCACCACGAACAACCCACCCGAGACCGCCATCCCGAGGCCGCGGTTCTGACCGTCGAGCGCCTCGCGTCCGATCGGCGCCCGGGTCAGCATGAGTCCGAAGAGGAACAGCACCGTGACCGCGCCGACGTACACCACGATCTGGACCAACGCCAGGAAGTCCGCCGCCAGCGTCAGGAAGACCCCTGCCATGCCACCGAGGGTGACAGCGAAGTACAGCGCGGCGTGCATCAGGTTCTTGGAGGTGACGGTCAGGACCGCGGCACCCGCGGTCACCAGCCCGACGAGCACGAACACCACATCGTGACCGGTCATGCGCCGCCCTCCTCGTCGAGCATGGCCTGCTTGCGCTTCTTGACCCACGCCGCCTTGGCCTTGGCCCGCGCGATGCGCTCGGACTTGCCCTCGGCGATCAGCTGGTCGAAGACCTCCTGGTCGATCTCACCAGCACCCTCGACGTGGACGTCTCCGAGCTTGGCCTGGGGTGCGGACGCCTCACCGCCCGTCGTGGCGCTCTCGGCCGCTGGTGCGTCACCGGCCGCTTCCGCCGGGGCCTCAGGGGCGGAGGTCGCCCCGTCACCAGCCCCGCCAGCAGCCGCGTCACCGGCCTCGGCCTCGGCCCTGAGCCGCGCCTTCTCCTTCTTGACGTAGGCCGCCTTCGCCTTGGCCCTGGCCATGCGCTCCGGCTTGCCCTCGGCGATCAACCGATCGAAGGTCTCCTGGTCGATCTCCCCGGCCTCGACCGTGATCTCGGCGGCCTTGGGAGCTGCAGCGGGTGCGGTTGCCTCCGCCTGTCCGGCACCGGCAGCCTCGGCCTCCGCCTTGAGCCGCGCCTTCTCCTTCTTGACGTAGGCCGCCTTCGCCTTCGAGCGGGCCATGCGCTCCGACTTGCCCTCGGCGATCAACCGGTCGAAGGTCTCCTGATCGATCTCCCCCGCCTTGACGTGGATCTCCGGCTCGGCCGCCTCGGCCTTCTTCGCGCCGGCGCCAGCCGACTTCTCCGGTGCCTCGGCCGCCTGCTTGGCCTCGAGTGCCTTGGCCGCCGCGAGCTCGCGCTCCTTCTCGGCCTTGGCGATCGCGTCGCTGACCTCGGCCGGCTGGACGGCGCCCTCCTCGAGCGGGGGCGGGGGCGGCACCGTGTCCGCCCACTCGCGCAGCTTCTCCTTCTCGTGCAGGAGACCGTCCATGTGGTACTCGGAGTACTCGAACTCCGGTGACCACCACAACGCGTCGAAGGGACACACCTCGATGCAGATGCCGCAGTACATGCACAGGGAGAAATCGATCGCGAAACGGTCCAGGACGTTGCGGGTCCGGGCGCGTCCACCCTCCTTGGCCGGGGGGACCGTCTCCTTGTGGGACTCGATGTAGATGCACCAGTCCGGACACTCGCGGCTGCACAGCATGCACACGGTGCAGTTCTCGTCCATGAGCGCGATGACCCCACGGGTCCGCGGCGCCAGGACGTCGCGCTCGTAGGGGTACATCAGCGTCGAGGGACGCTTGAACAGGTGCTTGATCGTGACCCCGAGCCCTTTCAGGAGCCCGACCCCGGGGGGAGCAGAAGGAGCCATCAGTACACCACCTTGGCGATCGTCACGACGGCGAGGTTGAGCAGTGCGAGGGGGACCATGACCAGCCAGGCGATGCGCTGGAGCTGGTCCTCACGCAGACGCGGGTAGGCGACACGGAGCCACACCATGACGAAGACCAGCGCCAGGATCTTGCCGAAGGTCACGACCACGCTGAGCAGGGTGCCGACGGCGTTGCAGTCGAACAGCCCCCCCGCACCCTCGCAGCCTGGCATGGGGACCCCGGGCAACAGCTGCCAGCCACCGAGGTAGAGGACCACCATCAGCCCCGACATCGTGACCATGCCCGCGTACTCGGTGAGCATGTACATCGCGTACTTGATGCCGGAGTACTCCGTCATGTAGCCGAACACCAGCTCCGAATCACCGATCGGCATGTCGAAGGGCGGGCGGGACA
>JAWOCZ010000146.1:0-5199 GCA_046483565.1 Nitriliruptoraceae bacterium | reverse complement strand
CGTGCGGTGGACCGACGGGCCGGCCCGACCCGATCTGCGCGCGGCCCTGACCGGCGCCGGGATCACCTTCGACCAGCTCGACCGGCACGGCATCCGGCTCGAACGCTGCTTCTCCCCCAGGGTGATCGCCACGATCGCGGTCGCGACCACCGATCTGCCGGTCCGGGACACGCTCGCCGTGGCCGACGAGCTCGCGTCCTTCCCGATCCCCGCCAACGGGCCACCCCCGCTGCGCACCGATCCGGACCGCCTGGGCGGGTGGTGGCGACGAGCCGGGCACCTCGTGGCCCGCGACCAACCGCGCCTGCGCGTCCCCGTCGACCGGGACCGGGTGCTGCACGGGGCGGTGCTGCGCGCCCGCTGGCTGGCACGTGCGCTGGGCCCCGCCGCGCTGGACGCCGGACCGTCCCCGGTCTGGTCACCTGACGTCGGGTGCGACACCTCCGCGCTGGTCCCCGAGGAGGGCTCCGGCCCCAGGCTGATCCTGCCGCTGCGGCTCCCCGGCTGGCCGGACCTCGAGGTGGTCGCCGTCCTCCCGCACTGCCGCTGCGAGGATCCGCGCGAGGTCGGACCCCCACCCGAAGCCGAGCTGCGCTGGGTGGACGGCCCCTCACCCGCGCAGGTGCTCGGCGTCCTGCTGGGCGCCGACCCGCCCGCCCCGCTCGGCGGCTGCGCCTCCGTGACCACCGCCCGGGCGCTGTCGGCCGTGGGCGTGGCCGCCGCCGTACTGCTCCACCAGCGGGTGTACGGCCGTGGCTACCGCGACCTCACCGCCTCCGCCCACCGCATGCAGCGGTGGAAGGTCGCGACCGTTCGGGAGGCAGAGCGCCGTGGACGGCCGCGCCGCAAGCAGCTCGAGGACCTCCAGGCACAACTCCTCCAGACGGAGCTCCCACCGACCGATCACCTGAACATCCGAGCACCCGGACGGAACGGTCACCAGCTCGTGATGGGCGGTGCACAACTGTGGGCGCGTGCGGCAACGCTGCTCGCCATCACGCGGGACCGGGAACACGACGAAGGCACCGCGTACTGGCCTGCCAGCGACCCATCCCGACGCCTGGCCGTGGCGCTCGCCCGGGAACTGGAGCACATCGACGAACGGACCCTGGCGACCATGTCAACGGAGACATCCACGAGGGCGGCGTCGGAGCGCAGTCGTCACGACCTTCCGAGACACACCCTCGCCACGGCCGGAGACCGGGCTACGGTCCCGGGACGAACGGGGGACGGCGCATGCTGACCATCGACGGGATCGACCGACACTCCTCGCAGGACCTGCTGGCTTTCGTGCGCTGTGACCGGCTGACGGGCCTGCGGCGACGGGGTATCCATCCCCCGAACAGCGATGCGGCCGCTGCTGAGGGCGAGCGGACCATGGACGACGTCGTCCTCGAGCTCGGCGAGCAGCACGAGGAGGCGATCAAGCAGCGCTACGCCGCCGAGGTCGGCGAGGTGGTGACCGTCGACGTCGGCGACCGGTCACCGACCGCCGTGCTCGCGGCAGCGGAGGAGACCCGGCGCCTGCTCGCGGCGGGCGTCGCGGTGGTCCACCAGGGCGTGCTGCTCGGCGAGCGGTGGATGGGCTACGCCGACTTCCTCGTCCGTGTCGAGAGCCCGTCGTCGTTGGGTGACCACAGCTACGAGGTCGCCGACGCGAAGCTCGGCCGCGAACTGAAGGCCGCCGCACTGGTGCAGACCTCGCTGTACGCCGTCCTGCTGGAACAGCTCCAGGGGTCGATGCCCGAGTGGTTGCACCTCGACCTCGGCGGCGGGCAGCCGCGGGTCACGCGGGCGATGGCCAGGTCGGTGGCCTACACCCGGCGGCTGATGGCCCGTTACCTGGCCGACCTCGGCTCGGGGTCAGAGGTCGTCCCGGACCCCGCGCCGGTGCCCTGGTGTGCGTCGTGCGAGTTCCTCGCCGAGTGCGACGCCTGGTGGCAGGAACGCGATGACCTCGTGGCCGTCGCCGGGCTGCGGAGCGCCCAGCGTGCACGGCTGCGGGAAGCGGGGATCACCACGGTGGCCGAGCTAGCCTCGCGGCACCCCGTGGACGACGAGGTGCGCGTGCCGGGTATCGGTGCACGCACCCTCGCCGACCTCGCCGCCCAGGCCGCCCTCCAGGTGGCCACCCGCGAGCAGCTACCTGCGGGCACCGACGAGCCGCAGCCGGTCGTCGAGCGCCTCGCCCCGACCTACGACGACGACGGCGGGGTGCAGCAGCGTGGCCTGCTGGGCCTGCCCGCCCCGAGTCCCGGCGACGTCTTCTACGACATCGAGGGCAACCCCCTGCTCGAGCCGCACGGGCTCGAGTACCTCCACGGCGTCTGGCTGGGAGAGGACACCGAGACCGGCGTCGCGGCGTTCCAGGAAGGCGGCGGCGAGCGCAACGACCGCTTCCTGTGGGCATGGGCGGACGACGACGCCGAGGAGCGCCGCGCGCTCGAGCTGGTCGTGGACCTGTTCGTCGCCCGCGTGGATGCCCACCCGGGCGCGTTCATCTACCACTACGCCCCCTACGAGACCGCGGCGCTGTTCCGTCTCGCCCAGCGGCATGCGACGCGGGAGGCAGAGCTCGACCGGCTGTTGCGCGACGGCCGGTTCATCGACCTGTACGCGGTCGTCCGGCAGGGGCTGCGCGTCGGTGCGGAGTCGTACTCGATCAAGACTCTCGAGCGGCTCTACCTGACCGACGGACGGCACGGCGAGGTCGCGAAGGCGGACGACTCCGTGGTGCAACACCACCGGTACCAGGAGGCGAGTCCTGAGGTCGCGGCTGGGATCCGCGCCGACATCGTGGAGTACAACGAGGAGGACTGCCGCTCCACCGCGGAGCTGCGGGGCTGGCTGGAGGGCCACCGCGCCGAACTCGTCACCGATCACGGCCTCGCCGTGAACCTGCGTCCCGTTGTGTCCACCGAACCCGTGGCGGCCGAGGACGACCCATCGGTGCGGAAGGAACTCGCTCTGGTCGCGGCCTGCCTGGAGCGTGCCGAGCTCGCCGAACCCTCCGAGCGGGAGGCCTGGGAGACCCTCGCGGGGCTCGCGGGATGGCACCGACGAGAGCGCAAGGCCTCCTGGGCGGGGTGGTTCCGCAGCATCGAGGTGGCGGACGTGGCCGAAGCCGAGGCGTCCAGCCAGGTGCTCGGTGGCCTCCGGCGCGACGCCGTCAGCCCACTGCCCGGCCCCGGCACGGTCCGCTACCGCGTTGCTGACCAGGACCATCGGATCGACTCCGGTGACCAGCTGTTCGACCTGTCCGGCTGGGGCAGCCCGGGCGCGGAGCCGCCTCCGGAGCTCGGCAAGGTCATGGACATCACCACGGACCCCGCTTCGGGCGACCTCCTGCTCGACCTCGTGGTCAGGGGAGCCGACGCGCCCGCCGAGGTGGTGGCCGCCGCCGCGAAGCCGGACAGCTTCCCCGACGCGAGCCTCATCGCGTCCCTGCATCGGACCATCGACGACGCCCTGGGCGGTGGGCTCGACCGCAGCGGTGCGGCGATGGACCTGCTGCAACGTCGGGTACCTACCTCCCTGCTCCGCACCAGCGGTGACGATCCGAACGAACGTGCCATCGAGGTGGCGCGGCTCGGCGGGCCGGGGGTCCTCGCCATCCAGGGCCCACCCGGCACGGGCAAGACCGAGCTCGCGGCCCGCCTGCTGCTGGCGCTGGTGCGCGACGGCCAACGGGTCGGCATCACCGCCCTGAGCCACAACGCGATCAGCGAGGTCGTGGAGCGCGTGACCCAGTTGGCGACGCCAGACCGGCCCGTCCGCATCGGCCAGGCCCCGAAGTCTGGCGAAACCGCCGCGGAACGGCGCCGGAAAGCGGCAGAGCTCTCGAGCAACGGTGCGACCCTGACCCTCGAGCCTTCCGCGACCATCGCAGCGACGGTCGACGACCTTGACATCGTTGCCGGGACCGTGTGGCTCTGGTCCCGTCCGGAGCTCGCCGGCAAGGTCGACGTGCTGCTCATCGACGAGGCGTCCCAGCTCTCCCTGGCCAACGCCATGGCTGGGGCCGCAGCGGCGCAACGGCTGATCCTGGTCGGTGACCCGCAGCAGCTCACCCAACCAACACAGGCATCACACCCGGGCGACGCCGCCAATTCCGCGCTCGATCACCTCCTCGGCTCCGCTGCGGACGGTCCGGCGGTGATCGCGCCCGAGCAGGGTGTCTTCCTCGACAGCTCGTTCCGCATGCACCCCGACATCTGCGCGGTCGTCTCACGCCTCTCCTACGACGGCCGGCTCGAAGCGGTCGACGGCTGCCGCCACCTCGACCTGCGAGATGCCGGACCCCTCGGCGGCACCGGTGTGAGGTTCGTCCCGGTCACCCACAGCGGCAACGCCTCGAGCTCGCCCGAGGAAGCCGAGGTGGTGCGGGACCTCGTCGAGCAACTCACTGGAGCCACCTTCGTCGATCACGAGCGTCGCGAGCGCACCATCACGCACGAGGACATCGCCGTCATCACGCCCTACAACGCCCAGGTTGCACGGCTCGACCGTGCGCTCCCCCCGGGTGTGGGTCGCGGCACCGTCGATCGCTACCAGGGAAAGACCGCCGCGGTGGTCATCATCAGCCTGGCGGCCAGCTCCGCCGACGACGCACCACGCGGGCTCGACTTCCTCCTCGACCGCAACCGTCTGAACGTCGCGCTCAGCCGAGCTCGCGCCGCCGTGTTCGTCGTCGGGTCGCCGGAACTGATGGACGCGTCACCGAGCACCATCCGTGCCATCGAGGCCGCCAACGACCTGTCCGTCATCGCCTCCGACACGGAGTGAGGCGACCGATCACGACTCGCTCGGCTCTCCGCCCGTGAGGTGGTCCTCCGCTTCCCGCAGCCACCGCTCCGACAGCCCGACGTGGGGCTTCGGTGCCTGCAGCAGGCCCGAGGCGTCGTGCCGCGACAACGCCTGCAGCACCTGCAGACGATGCCTCGAGAGATCGTCGTCGCTCCACACGAACCGGTCGGGCTGCAGCTCGTCGAGAAACCGCTCGACCGCATCCAGCTTCCACCAGTGACCAGTTGCCGGGTCAATATCCGCCCCCTTGATGTCCGGGTGCGGCAACGGCGCGAACCGATGCGCCGACCAGCCCAAGAGCCCCTCCACGTACTCGGCGGCGTGGTGCGCCCAGGTCGTCACCCACACCAGCTCAGTCCCGGTGCGCTCGAGCACTCCCCGGATCAATCCCGC
>JAWOCZ010000066.1:0-46250 GCA_046483565.1 Nitriliruptoraceae bacterium | reverse complement strand
CCTGGGACGAGGCCAAGGCACTCATCATCGCCGACGTCGAGGCCAAGGGCTGGTGGACCGCCCGGGTCAACACCCGCCTGCGCGACTGGTTGTTCTCCCGACAGCGCTCTTTGGGTGCGCCGATCCCGATCGTGCACTGCCGGCACTGCGGTGAGGTCCCCGTGCCGCAGGCGGACCTGCCGGTCACCCTGCCTGGCGATCTGGACTTCACCGTCGCCGGCTCGCCGCTCGACCAGCACGCCGGCTTCAAGCACGACGTGGTCTGCCCCCGCTGCGGCGACCAGGACGCCACCCGCGATGTCGACACGATGGACACCTTCGTCGACTCCTCCTGGTACTTCCTGCGCTACCTCTCGCCCACCGACGACACCCGCCCCTGGCCCACCGAGGCCGCCGGCGACTGGCTCCCCGTCGACCAGTACACCGGCGGTGTCGAGCACGCCGTGCTGCACCTGCTCTACAGCCGCTTCGTGGTCAAGGCGATGCGTGACCGCGGCTACGTCGACGCCGACGAGCCGTTCCAGGCCCTGCTCAACCAGGGGCAGGTCATCATGGACGGCGCCGCGATGTCGAAGTCGAAGGGCAACCTGGTCGTTCCCGGCGAGGTGACCGACACCTACGGCGCCGACACCCTGCGCGGCACGATGCTGTTCGCCTCCGCACCCGAGGACGACATCGACTGGGCGGACGTCTCCCCGACGGGCATGCACAAGTGGCTGTCGCGGGTATGGCGGCTGACGCTCGAGCAGCTCGCCCGCGACGCCGAGGACGCGACGCCGCTGTCCGACGAGGTCGCTGCCCGCTTGCGACGTGCCACGGCCGAGGCCATCG
This sequence comes from Nitriliruptoraceae bacterium, assembly GCA_046483565.1. Taxonomy (GTDB): domain Bacteria; phylum Actinomycetota; class Nitriliruptoria; order Nitriliruptorales; family Nitriliruptoraceae; genus T1Sed10-7. Next base: position 45,419 of record JAWOCZ010000066.1, on the reverse strand, counting down.
ACCGGGCCTCGACCGAGTACGACGCGCGCAAGTTCAACACGGCCATCGCCCAGCTGATGACCCTGACCAACGCCGTGCTCGACGCCACCCGGGACGGCGGTGGTGGCCCCGCGGTCCGCGAGGCGCTCGAGACCCTGTTGACCATGCTGGCGCCGGTGTGCCCCTTCATCACCGAGGAGCTCTGGAGCCGCCTCGGCCACGAGGGGTCCGTCCACGACCAACGGTGGCCCGTCGCCGATGCCTCGCTGCTGGTCGACGAGGAGGTCGAGGTCGTGGTGCAGGTCAACGGCAAGGTCCGGGGCCGGCTGACCGTGCCCGCCGGGGCTGACACCGAGACGGTCGAATCGGTGGCACGGGAGGACGAGCGGATCGCCGGCCACCTCGCGGCGGAGGTCGTCAAGGTGGTCCACGTGCCCGACAAGCTCGTGAACTTCGTGGTGAGGGCCTGAGCTGATGGCGCGCGTTGCGGTCGTCACCGACTCGACCTGCGACCTGCCCCCTGAGCTGGTCGAATCGGTGGGACTGAGGGTCGTGCCGCTGTCGGTCACCTTCGGTGACGAGACCCTGATCGCCGGGGTACAGCTCTCGCCGGCCGCCTTCTACGCCCGCCTGGCAGCCAGCGAGACCCTGCCGACCACCTCGCAGCCGGCACCGGCGTGGTTCGAGGAGGCCTACGCGGACTGCGCCGACGACGGCTACACCCACGTCGTCTCGCTGCACTGCTCCGCTGCCTTGTCCGGCACCGTCGCGCTCGCCCGGGACCGGGCACGTCAGGCCGACGTGGACGTCGAGGTGGTGGACACCCGGCTCGTGGGGGGCGCCCTCGGAGCGGCCGCGCTCGCGGCACACCGCGTCGCCGAGGCCGGCGGGAGCCCCGCGGAGGTGATCGCGCCCGCCGACCGGGTCCGCGCGGGCGCGGCCAGCCTGATCGTGGTGGACACGTTGGATCACCTGCGCCGCGGCGGCCGGTTGACCGGGGCCCAGGCCGCGATCGGGACGGCACTGAAGGTCAAGCCGATCCTGCACCTGACCTCCGACGGGCGGGTGGAGGTCCGCGAGCGCACGCGGACGTGGGCGCGTGCCCTGGAGCGGGTCGGGGTGTTGGCCGCCGAGGCCGCGAACGGGCGGCGCGTGGACGTGGTCGTCGCCCACGCCGTGGCACCGGTACGTGCCGAGCAACTGTGGGCGGTGGTGGAGCGGCACGTCCACCTCGGCCAGCGACTCGAGACCCTGATCGGTCCGGTCGTCGGCAGCCACGTCGGGCCCGGAGCGGTTGGACTGGTGGTCGTGCCGGCCGGGTGACCGGGGAGCCGTGGAACCTTCGTCCACAGCTTCGGGCACATCCATCGGGGCACACGCGCCGCGCACCGGCAGTCTGCCTCCATGCCGACCGACCCGATCTCTCGTGCCGACGACCCAGCTGCCGGTCGTGCGCACGCCGCCGCCGGGGAGCCGGCAACGTCCGGTGAGGGAGGCCAGGCGTCGTGGTGGGGGTCGGGACCGCTGGCGTCGCCGTCGGAGGCTCCGGAGCGCTCGCGATCCGAGCGGCTGCTCGGCTGGCTCAGGCCCACCCCCGCGGAACTCGTCGGGCTGGTCCTGCTGGTGCTCGGCTCGGTGGCGGCCACGGCGGTCTGGTGGGGCCAGAGCGTGACGGCACCCGCCGGTATCGACCAGGTGCGCACGGCCGGTGCCGCGGTGCCGGGCGATCCCGGAGCGCACGGGGCGGCGGACGGGGCGGCGGACGGGGCGGCGGACGGGGCGGCGGATGATACGGGGCAGACAGCGGCTGACGTCGGTGGCAGCGAGCCGGCGACCGGTGACGGTCTCGGGGGCTCCGGCTCCTCGGCGGTCACGGTCCACGTCTCCGGTGCCGTGAGCCGCCCCGGGCTCGTGACGCTGCCCGTCGGAGGTCGGGTCGGCGACGCCGTCGTGGCAGCCGGTGGGCTGACCGACGACGCCGACACGGACCGGGTGAACCTGGCGCGGGCGCTGGCGGACGGGGAGCACGTCCACCTGCCCCGGATCGGTGAGGACCCTCCCGAGCCGGTGGCGCCGGTGGGTCCCGATCGGCCCGACGCCGCGGGCGGCGCCACCGGCCCGGGCGGCGAGGACCCCCTGGACCTGAACCGTGCCAGCGCGGCGGAGCTCGAGCAGCTCCCCGGTATCGGTCCCGCCCGGGCGGCGGCGATCGTGGAACACCGCGAGCGCAACGGGCCGTTCGCCGTCCCCGGTGACCTCCGTGGGGTACCGGGGATCGGCGAGGCGACCTTCCAGAACCTCGCACCCCTGGTGGTCGTTCGGTGACCGCCGGTGGCTGAGCGGGCCAGCGTCCGGTGACGGGCACCGCGCCATTGTCCGAGGTGCTCGGCCCCGCTCCGACCTGGACGGCGGCCGCCGTGCTGGTGGTGACGTTCGCTGACCGGACCGTGGTGGGACAGCTGCGCTCCACCGCCGTCGAGCGGTCACTGCCGGCCCTGTTGACAGCGCTGCCCGGCGCGGGTGGCGCCGCCCTGCTCACCGCGGTGGTCGGCGCCGTGCTGCTACTCGTGCTCGCACACCGTGGGCGCGGCCGCGATCGGCTCGGTGCCACCACCGGCATCCTGGCGCTGGTCGTCGTCGGCGCCGCGACGGCGGGGGGCCTCGCCCTGCGTGCCGACGCGGCAGCCTCGGGGCTGCTGCCGACGCTCGCCGCCCGGGGGGGCAGTGCACAGCTCACGATGACCGTGGTGGCCGAGCCCCGGCCGATCGCCCGCGGCTGGCACGTCCTGGTCCGGGTCGACCGGGTGGAGGGGACCACGGTGCGCGAGCGCGCTGCGCTGGTGGTGGCGGAGGACCCACCCGCGCTCGGTGATCGGTGGCGGGCCACGGCGAGCGCACGGCCGCTGCCCGATGGGGGCTACGGCGCCTGGCTCGCCCAGCAGCACGCGCGCGTGCTCCTCGACCTCGACGCGAGGGAGCTGCTCGGGCCCGGCGGTGCCGCCGCCCGGGGCTCGGAGTGGCTCCGGGCGCGCGTGCGACGGGCTGCCACCCGCCACCTCGACGAGCGGACGGGAGGACTCCTCGTCGGTTTCGTGACCGGGGACACGCGGTTGCTGCCCGCCGCGGACCGCACCGCCATGGAGGCCACGAGCCTGACGCATCTGACGGCCGTCTCCGGCACGAACGTGGCGATCGTCGTCGGTGGGGTGCTGGCGGTGGTCGGGCTGCTCGGCCTGCCGACCACGGCGCGGCGGCTGGCGGTCGTCGTGGTGGTGCCCTGGTTCGCCTTCCTCACGCGCTTCGAGCCGAGCGTGCTGCGTGCGGGCTCCATGGCCCTGGTGCTCCTCCTGGCCGGCACCCGGGGTCAGGTCCGCGATGCTCGGCATGCTCTGTCGGTGGCCGTGCTGCTGCTGGTCCTGCTCGATCCCCGCCTGGCCGCCTCCCTCGGCCTGGTCCTCTCCGCGAGCGCGACCGCCGGCGTGCTGCTGCTCGCCCCGGTGGTCCGCGACCGCGTGCCGGATCGCGTGCCGCGGCGGGTGGCGACGCTGATCGGGGTCACGATCGGCGCGCAGCTCGCCGTGCTCCCCGTGCTCCTGGCCACCTTCGGCGAGCTCCACCTCGTGAGCCTGCCCGCCAACCTCGTGGCGGTACCGGCGGCGATCGTGGCGGCATCGCTGGCCTTCGTCGCGACGGTCCTGGCGGTCGTCCACGTCGGGCTCGCCGCCGGGTGTTTCGCGCTGGCCGGGCCGGGTGCGGCCGTCGTGCTGACGGTCGCCGAGACGCTGGCTGGCCGCGGTGGGACGATCCACGTGGCCCGGCCGGTCACGCTCGTCGCCGCGGCTGCCGGGACCGTGTGGCTGGTGTCCGGGGACCGAGGACGGCGACGTCGGCTGGCCCTGGGTGTGTTGGTCGTCGCGCTCGTGGTGGCGATGCTGCCGGCGGTGACCGGGAGCCTGCCGCCCGACGAGCTGCGGGTGACGGCGATCGACGTCGGGCAGGGCGATGCCTTCCTGGTGGAGTCGCCACGAGCCCGGGTCCTGGTCGACGCCGGCGCCGACGACACCGCCGCGCGGTGGCTGCGTCGGCACGGCCGCCGTCACCTGGACCTGGTCGTGGTCACCCACGCCGATCTCGACCACATCGGTGGTGTGGCCGAGGTGCTACGGCGCGTGCGTGTCGGAGCCATGTGGATGCTGCCGTCGCCGCCCGAGCCGACCCCCGCGATCGAGCTGCGAGCGGCGGCGGCGCGACGCGGGGTGCCCGTGCGGGCCCCGGCCCAGGGCACGCGCGTCCACCTCGGTGACCTGAGCATCGAGGTGCTGCATCCCCCGCCCGGCCGGCCGTACCGGTTCGCCCGCAGCGAGCGCAACGAGTCCTCGGTGGTGCTGCGGGTGGTCCATCGCGGGGCCCGGGTGCTGCTCACGGGCGATATCGGACTCGAGGCGCAGTCCGACCTGCTGGCTGGTCCGCCCCGGCGACTGGCGGCCGACGTGCTGGCCGTTCCCCACCACGGTGCGCGCACGACCGATCCGGCGTTCCTGGCGGCGGTGGGCGCCGAGGTGGCGCTGGTCAGTGTCGGTGCCGACAACCAGTACGGACATCCGCACCCCGACACCCTGGCGGCCATGAAGGCGCTGGGTACGCAGGTGCGCCGTACCGACCTCCACGGCACGGTGGTCGTCACGGTGCCGGGCGCCACGGTGCCCGGCGGCCCGGTGGCTGGCGGCACGGTGCCCGGCGGCCCGGTGCCGGGCGCCACGGTGAGGCCGGAGGCGGTCGCCGCCCCGTTAGGCTGCCGTCATGTCCGTCCTCCTGCTCGCCGGCGACGACGACCTCCTGCTGCTGCGGGAGGTCGAGCGGCGTCTGGAGGCGCTGGTGGCCGGCGAGCCCGATCAGGTCGTCGACCGCTACGACGCCTCGGAGCTCGACCACCTCCCGGAGCTCAGGACCACGTCGCTGTTCGGCGGCCGGAGCTGTGTCGTGCTCCGCGGCGTGGAGGCGCTCCAGGGCGAGCTCAAGGACGAGGTCGAGCGGTACCTGGAGGCACCCTCGCCCGACGCGGACCTGGTGCTGGTGGCGCGCGGGACGGGCCGGATCCAGAGGATCGCCAAGCTCACGAAGGAGCGCGGCGAACGGATCGACGTGAAACGGCCCCCTGACTGGGACGATCAGGGGTGGGACCGCGTGGTCGGCGAGGAGTTCCGGCGGCTGTCCCGGAAGGCGGATGCGACCGCGATCGCCGCGATCCGCAACCACGCCGGGACCGAGCCAGCCGCGATCGCCTCCCAGGTCGGCTCGGTGTGCGCCACCCACCCGGACGTCCCCGTCCTGTTGGCCGAGCACGTCGACGCCGTGGTCGTCGGCCACGGTCGCGCGTCCGGGTTCGTGGTCGCCGACGCGATCGCGGGCCGCGATCCGCGGTCCGCGCTGGTCGCCCTCAGGGGTGCGCTGGCGGCGGGTGACGCCCCACTGGCCATCGTCGGTGCGATCGCCTACCGGGTGCGCCAGCTGCTCCAGGTCCGTTCCGGTGCGAGCCCGAAGCAGGTGGGCATGCGGCCGGGTCGCGGCTACGACCAGCTGCAGGCGCACGCCCGGGCGTTCGCTCCGGGGGAGCTGGCCTGGGTGCACGACCGGCTCTCCACGCTCGATCTGCAGCTGAAGGGCTCCGACCTGCCCGATGCGACCGTGCTGGAGCTGGGCGTCCTGGAGCTGGCCTCCGCGCGTGAGGTCGGAGCGCCGTGGAACCCGCTGGCGTCCCGGCCCTGACCCGACGGTCGGTCAGGACACGGGCCGCTGCGGACGCCGTTCCACCGTCTCCCGGATCGCCCGTGCCGCCACCCCGAGGGCGTCCAGCTGGCGCTGCTCCGCCGAGGCTGCCGCCGCGACGGTCTCCCGGGCGCGCTCCAGGTGCTCACGGCGGCTCTCGAGCCACCGCTCGACCGCCGCGGCCGTGCCCGGGGGTTCGCCGCGGTCCTCGGCGGTGTCCGAGAGCATGGCGACCACGGCTGCCCGCCGTGCGCGGCGCAGGTCCATGGACAGCCCGAGGCGCTCGCGCCGGGCCCAGTTGCTGCGGACGTCGAGACGCCGCAGGGTGTCCTCCAACCGGTCGACACCCAGACGATCCGAGAGCTGCAGCAGCGCGTCGGCGACCGCCGCTTCGCTGAGGTGGGCCGGCAGGTGCTGGCGGACGGCGGCGACATCGGGGACCAGTGTCAGGTCACGAGCTGCGGCCAGCAGACGGGCGAGGTCGGGCTCGACGAGATCGTCGGCGAGCCAGCGGGCGTGGGCCGAGCGGGCCCGTCGCTGGCTTCGGGTGCCGAGCCCGTCCAGCGCTGCCAGGAGATGGTCGGCGATGGGCCGCTGCTCCTGCGCGGCGTCGACCGGTTCCGGTGCGGTCGGGTCGGTCAGCAGCACCCGTGCCAGGGTGACGACCAGCTCCTCGAGCGGCAGCTCGAGCTCGCGTCGACGGGCCGGATCGTGGAAGCTGTCCAGCGCGTCCAGGCGGGTCCACCAGCGCTCGGCGTCGACGATGTGGATCGCGGCCTGGATCGTCTGGACCGCGACCGTCAGCTCGACCCCGGCCTCGGCGGCCAGACGGGAGGCGACGGTGACGCCCAACCGGTCGACGATGGTGTTGACCACCACGGTGGTGATCAGCTCCCGCCGCAGCCGGTGCTCCTCGAGCAGGTCCCCGAACCGGGCCACCGCACCCGCAGGCAGCGAGCGGTCCAGCGCCGGGCGCAGCAGCGGGGCGTCGGGCACCTCCGAGGCCAGCAGCGCCTCCTTGAGCTCCCGTTTGGCCCAGGCCATCAACGAGGCGAGCTCGGGGCGGCTCAGGCCCGCGTCGGCCTCGGCCCGGACGGTCAGCTCGTCGGTGGTGGGCAGGCACTCCGCTTCGCGGTCCAGATCCGTCTCGGTCTCCAGCCGTCGCAGGAGCTGGTCGTAGTGCTCGAGGCTGCGGGGGCTGCGATCGAGCTCGCGCGAGATCGCGGCGCAGCTGCTGGCCACCAGGTCCACCGCCCGGTCGACGACCTCCTCGGACAGGTCCTCGAGGAGTTGGTTGCGTCCCTCGCGATCGAGACGTCCGCGCTCCTCGGCCAGGCGCAGCAGGATCTTCAGGTTCACCTCGAGGTCGGAGGTCGCCACCCCGGCGGCGTTGTCGATCGCATCCTGGTTCAGCCGCGTGCCCCGGCGAGCCAGCTCGATCCGAGCCGGCTGGGTCAGCGCGAGGTTGGCGCCCTCACCGATGACCCGCGCCCGCACGGTCGAGGCCTCGACCCGCACGTCGGCATTGGCACGGTCGCCGAGCTCGCTCTCGGGCTCGGCGGTCGCGCGGATGTAGGTGCCGATGCCGCCCGCGAACAGCAGATCGACGGGTGCGCGCAGGATGGCCCGGATCAGCTCAGGGGGAGTCAGCTCGGCGTCATCGATCCGCAGCAGTCCCCGCACCTCGTCACTGAGCGCCACCCGTTTCGCGGCGCGGGGCACGATCATCGCACCCGGCGACAGCAGCCGACGGTCGTAGCGGCCCCACGAGGAGCCGGGCAGGTCGTAGAGGCGTTGGCGCTCGGCGAAGCTCAGCTCCGGATCCGGGTCGGGGTCCAGGAAGATGTGGCGGTGATCGAAGGCGGCCACCAGCCGCACGCTGCGCGAGCGCAGCAGCCCGTTGCCGAAGACGTCACCGGACATGTCGCCGATCCCCGTCACCGAGATCGGATCGGTGCTGACGTCCACGTCGAGCTCGCGGAAGTGCGCCGAGATGGCCACCCAGGCCCCTTTGGCGGTGACGCCGTGGCGCTTGTGGTCGTACCCGTGCTCCCCCCCGGACGCGAAGGCGTCGTCGAGCCAGAACCCGTACCTGGCGGCCACCTCGTTGGCCAGGTCCGAGAAGGTGGCCGTGCCACGGTCGGCGGCGACCACGAGGTAGGGGTCGTCGCCGTCGTGGCGGACCACCTCCGGCGGCGGGACGACGCGGTCGGCCTCGAGGTCGTCGGTGATGTCCAGCAGCCCCCGCACGAAGGTGACGTACTGCCGGCGGGCCTCGGCCGGCGCATCGCCGGGATCCTCGGGTTCCCGGGTGAGGACGAACCCGCCCTTGGCCCCGGACGGCACGATCACCGCGTTCTTGAGCACCTGGGCCTTGACGAGGTCCAGCACCTCGTTGCGCACATCGTCACGACGATCGGACCAGCGCAGGCCACCGCGCGAGACGGGACCGCTGCGCAGGTGCACCCCCTCGACGCGTGGGGAGTGGACGAAGATCTCCCGGTAGGGGCGGGGCTCGGGAGCATCGGAGACACGTGAGGGATCGATCTTCAACGCCACGTACGGTTCGCCGCTGTCGTCGGCCCGGGCGTCCGGTCGGAAGGCGTTGGTCCGCAACGTGGCGTCGATCAGCTCCAGCAGGCGCCTGAGGATCCGGTCGTGGTCGAGCCGTTCCAGCTGGTCGAGCTCAGCGAGCACGTGGGCGCGGGTCTCCTCTGCGGTCGGGGCATCCGGGGACCGGTGCGGATCGAAGCGGGCGTGGATGTGGTCGACCAGGGCGTGGACCGTGTCCGGATGGGAGACCAGGATCGTGTCGACGTAGGCGGGGGTGTAGGCGGTCCCCAGCTGCCGTCGGAGCCGGCGGTAGGCCCGCAGGATCGAGACGTCGAACCAGTCGAGGCGCGAGACCACCACCAGCCGGTTCAGCGGGTCCACCTCCAGGTGGCCGCGCCAGGCCGCCAGGATCGCGTCCGCCACCCGCGGACCGTCCGTCGCCGGGTCCAGGCCCGGCGCCCGGATCCCGAAGTCGTGCAGGGTGGCCTCGGCGCCGTTCCGCTGGTCCAGGGGGTGGGGGACCTCGTCCACCGTGGTGAGCCCGAGGCTCTCGAGGATCGGGAGGAAGGAGGACAGCTCCAGGGTCTTCGAGCGTTTGGCGGCCAGGAGACGGATCGGCGCGCGGGCGCGGCGCGGTGCTGCCACCTCGGCGCCGGCCGGCTCGGCGGCGGGCGGGTCGGACGGCGCCGCCCGCAGCCAGACGAGCAGGGTGGCATCCCCCTCCATCGTCCGGGCCAGCAGTTGCACGTCGGTGACCGCGTCGACCGGCTCGGTGACGTCCCGGTAGGACCGCGGGAGTCGCGAGACGATCGACCGGCCGATGGTCGCCGCCGTACGGGCGCCGACACGCCGCGTCAGCTCGCGTACCACCGTCTCGTCCCAGGGCCGGGCGAGGTCGGCGATCGTGCGGTCGAGGTCGGCGGCGGCCGCCGGCACCTGCGCGCTCCAGGCCTGCGGGTCGTCCGGAGACCGGAGCTCGAGCAGGTAGCGGCTGATCGCGTCACGCTGGAGGTCGATGGAGGCGTCCACCTCGACGCCGGTCGCGTCGAACCGCTGGCTCAGGACGGTCCTGAGGCGGCGGGCCAGCTCGGGGCTCCAGCGCTCGCGGGGGAGCGCGACCAGGACCGACACGGTGCCGCTCGGCGGGTGCGGGCGGACGAACGCAGCGACCTCGCGGTGCTGCTCCGCCTGGAGCAGCCCGACGAGCAGGTCGCGGAAGCTGGCCCGCGTGGCCCGCAGCAGCTCGTCCTTCGGGATCGCGTGGGCCAGGGCGGTCAGGGTGATGGCGTCGTGGGACCCGTCCACCATGTCCTCGGCCTCGAGCACCTGACGCAGCCGCCGCCGCAGGACCGGGGTGTTGCGCACCGGCTCGGCGATGCCCTTGCGGGTCTGCAGGCCGAGGAGGCGCAGCCGGCCGGTCCCGTCCCGGCCGTCGTCGGGGAACGTCACCTCGAAGACCTCGAGCGGGGCCTGACGCTGGACGCTCGAACGTTCACGGGTGCGTGAGGTGGCCAGCCGGGGGAGGTCGTCGCAGCTCGGGGCGGCGTCGACGTCGGCGAGCAGCCGTGCCCGGCGTGCGGGATCGCTGAGGATCCCGAGGTTGCGGGGCTCGCCGTCGGTGCCGCGCCGTGGTGTGGCCTCGCACCCGAGGAGCAGCAGGTTGTCGTCCAGCAGCCAGGACAGGAGCGCCGCCACCTCGGCGTCGCTGGCCTCGCCCGTGGCCAGCGCCGCAGCACCGGCCTCCACCTCCGCGCGCATGGCGCCGTGGTGGGCGGTCACCACCTCGACGTCCTCGAGGTCGGCCCGGACACGACCGAGCAGGCTGGTGACGGCAGCCTCGTCCTCGGGGAGGCCGGTCACCTCGATCTGGATCACCGACGCCCGGTGCGCCGCGGTCCGGGCGGGAACGAAGCCGACCAGCTGACCGTCGTCGTCCAGCTCCACGCCCAGGATCGGATGGAACGTGCCGCGGATCTCCAACCCACTGTGCACCAACTCCGAGGTGATGGTGGACAGCAGGAAGGGGCGGTCCCTCCAGACCACCTCGACGGTGGCACGCCCGGACGCCACGTCGTGGCGCTCCAGCGCGACCCGGAGCTCGTCCAACGGGTGACCGGTGAGCTGCTCGAGCATGTCGGTGAGCTGCTCGACGATGGTGTCGACCGGCTGTGCGAGGACGTGATCGGGCGCGCGGCGCAGGGCCCCGTCGGCCAGGGCAGCCAGCAGGTCGGCCTTCGGGTCTCCGCTGGCGCTGATCGCAGCGTGGACGGCTGCGGCGGGAGCTGCAGGATCCGTCACGTCACCGCCCGTCGTCGTGCTGCACGTCTGTCGACGACCCTAGGCCGCAGCGCGGGTGACGGGGACGGCCGGTCGGGCGCGGACACGACGATGGCGCCCCTCGGGGCGCCATGAACCTCGTCGACCGTCGGTCCGGGGACCGGGACGGATCAGAGGTCGGCGAGCTGCTTGGCCATCCCGGACTTGCGGTTGGCAGCGGCGTTGCGGTGGACGATGCCCTTGCTCGCGGCCTTGTCCAGCGACCGCGCGGCGACCTGGTACGCGGCCGTGGCAGCGTCCTTGTCACCAGCCCCGGCGGCCTCGCGGAAGCGACGCACGTCGGTCTTCAGCGCCGAGCGCACACGCTTGTTGCGCATCCGCCGGGTCTCGTTCTGACGGTTGCGCTTCATCTGGGACTGGATGTTCGCCATGCGGTGATCGTTCCTTGGGCTACGGCAGCCGGGGCTGCGGCACCGGGTGCGTGGGCTCGTGACACGAGGCTAGTGACGGAAGGCTCGTGGCGGGAGCAGATGACAGGGCTTGTGCAGCACACAGGGCTCGTGCAGCACACAGGGCTTGTGCAGCACGCAGGGCTTGTGCAGCACACAGGGCTCGTGCAGCACGAGGACCGGGCCGCGCGGGGACGGCGGAGGTGAACGGTACCAGCGGCGTCGCTACCGCGGCAACCGGCCACCATGCCGTGCCGGGCCAAGGGGCGCGTGGCGGCGCGCGGGAACCACCTCCCGGCCGACGCCCGGTCCCGGCGCCACGGCGCGGGACCAGGCACGGATACGCTCACTTCCCCGCTCGCGGACCCGGTCCCGTCGCACCGAGCTCCGCAGCCTCGCCCGCTGTGCGTCCCTGTCGGACGTGGAAGGCCCGACCGCGCCGTGACCTACCGCACCGAGCGCATCCGCAACTTCTGCATCGTGGCGCATGTCGACCACGGGAAGTCGACCCTCGCCGACCGGATGCTGCAGCTGACCGAACTGGTCGACGAGCGGCACATGCGGGCCAAGTACCTCGACAAGATGGACATCGAGCGCGAGCGCGGGATCACCATCAAGGCACAGACGGCTCGGCTGCCCTACAAGCCGTTGGGCGACGTGGCGGACGAGTACCTGCTGAACCTGATCGACACCCCCGGGCACGTCGACTTCTCCTACGAGGTGTCCCGGGCGCTGAACGCCTGCGAAGGGGCGGTACTGCTCGTGGACGCCGCGCAGGGCATGGAGGCGCAGACGATCGCGAACCTCTACCTCGCCCTGGAGGCCGACCTCGAGATCATCCCGGTCATGAACAAGATCGACCTGCCCGCCGCCCGCCCCGAGGAGGTGGCGCGCGAGATCGCGGCGATCATCGGCGGCGAGCCCGAGGAGGTCCTGCGCATCTCCGCCAAGACCGGCGAGGGCGTGGCCGCGGTCATGGATGCGATCGTCGACCGGGTACCGCCGCCGCAGGGCGACCCCGAGGGGCCGACCCGGGCGTTGATCTTCGACTCCATGTACGACCCCTACCGGGGCACGCTGGTCTACTTCCGCGTCGTGGACGGCAGGCTCGAGCCCGGCGACCGGATCCGCCTGCTGGCCACGGGGTTCGAGGGCGAGATCGACGACCTCGGGGTCCATGCGCCCGAGGAGACCCCGATCGGGGCGCTCGAGGTCGGCGAGGTGGGCGTGTTGTCAGCGGCCATCAAGGAGGTCAGCCAGGCCAAGGTCGGGGACACGATCACGCTGGCCGGTCGGGGGTCGCGCACCGTGCCCGCCCTACCCGGGTACCGGGAGCCGCTGCCGATGGTCTTCTCCGGGCTGTACCCGGTCGACTCCGACGATTTCCCGCAGCTGCGCGACGCGCTCGACAAGCTGCGGCTCAACGACGCCTCCTTCAGCTTCGAGCCGGAGACCTCCGCGGCGCTCGGCTTCGGCTTCCGGTGCGGCTTCCTCGGCATGCTCCACCTCGAGATCGTCACCGAACGACTCGACCGGGAGTTCGACATCCCGCTGGTGACCACCGCGCCGAGCGTGCGCTACCGGGTCACGCTGGAAGGGGTGCTCGACGACGCGACGGGCAAGCCCCGGGTGGTCGCGGTGGCCAACCCCCAGGAGCTCCCCGAGCCCAGCCGCATCGCGGAGATCCGCGAGCCCACGGTCAAGGCGATGATCCTCACGCCGACGACCTACGTCGGCCCGGTCATGCAGCTGTGTGAGAGCCGGCGCGGGACCATGCTGGCCATGGACTACCTCAGCGAGGAGCGGGTGGAGCTGCGCTACGAGCTGCCGCTGGCCGGGATCATCACCGACTTCTTCGACCAGCTGAAGTCCCGCACGCGTGGGTACGCCTCGCTCGACTACGAACGTGGCGAGTACATCGTCGCCGACCTGGTGCGGGTGGACCTGCTGCTCAACGGCGAACCGGTGGACGCCTTCAGCTCGATCGTCCATCGTGACGAGGCCTACGCCTTCGGCAAGGCGATGACCGAGAAGCTCAAGGAGCTGATCCCACGCCAGCTGTTCGACGTCCCGGTCCAGGCCGCGATCGGGTCCAAGATCATCGCCCGGGAGACGATCAAGGCCAAGCGCAAGGACGTGCTGGCCAAGTGCTACGGCGGTGACGTCTCGCGCAAGCGGAAACTGCTGGAGAAGCAGAAGGAAGGCAAGAAGAAGATGAAGTCCGTGGGCTCGGTCGAGGTGCCCCAGGAGGCGTTCGTCTCCGCGCTGCGCTCCGGCGCAGCCAGCAGCGACTGACCGTTAGTCTCACCGACGACGGCGCCCGACGACGAGGGCGCCCACGAGGAGGCTCACGTGAGCGACAGGGATCCATCGGAGCAGCCCGGATCGTCGGCCGCCGATCCGCAGGTCGAGGCATCGGACGAGCAGCTCGTCCGCGCCGAAGCGCAGGACGTGCTCACCGCGGACGAGGAGGCGGTCGTCGCCCACGCCCGCGCGGTGCCGGAGGGTTCCGACGCCGACCTGTGGGCCTTCGTCTTCGACTCCTCGTTGCGGGCCCAGGAGGCACTGCTGGCGGCGATGCGGCTCGTCGCCCGTGAGCACCTCAAGCTCGAGGACGCCGCGATCGTCGCGAAGGTCCGCGGCAAGGTCCGGATCACCCAGACCAAGGATGTCTCACCGTCCCAGGGCGCGGTCGGTGGTGCGTGGATCGGCATCCTGGCGGGGCTGTTCCTCGGGCCCGGCGGCCCGCTGGTCGGCGGGGCACTGGGTGCCGCGGCGGGTGGCCTGTTCGCCAAGCTGCGCGACTTCGGGATCGACGATGACGAGATGAAGCGCATGGGCGAGGAGCTGTCCGAGGGTGAGGCGGCGCTGTTCCTGCTCGTCGACGGCTGCCACCGGATGCGGGCGCTCCACGAGGTGTCGCGCTTCCCCGCCCGGCTGCTGGCCGCCACCGCCGACGACGAGGTGGTGGAGGAGGTGCGCAGCCGGCTGGCGGTGGATCCCTGGGACTCGTTCTGAGTCCCGGGCCCACGGCGGCCCTGGCGAGCCGTCAGCGACGGGCCTGGTTGACCTCGCCCGTCGAGAGCGGCCCGGCGGCGGGGTTCGGCGTCTACCTGCACGTGCCCTTCTGTCACCACCGCTGCGGTTACTGCGACTTCGCGGTCGCGGGGGTCGGCGGGCTCGACCGTGAGCGTCGCGAGGAGCTCGAGCGGCGGTACGTGGCCGCGCTCACCGCCGACCTCGCGCGGCAGGTCGCCGCCGGCCGGAGCGCGCACGCCCCGGCAGGTGCCGACCCTGCCGACGACGGCTGGCCCGAGGTCACCAGCGTGTTCATCGGTGGGGGGACCCCGACGTTGCTGGCCCCCGAACAGCTGACGACGGTCATCGCCGCCGTCGGGCGGGAGCTCGATCTGGCTGCCAACGTCGAGGTGACGGTCGAGGCCAACCCGGAGACGGCCTCACCGCAGCTGTTCGCGGCGTTGCGCGAGGTCGGCGTGGACCGCCTGTCGATCGGGGCCCAGTCCTTCACCCCGCAGGTGCTCGCGACGCTCGAGCGGGAGCACGGTCCCGAGGGCCCGCTGCGGGCGGTCGAGCTGGCCCGCGACGCCGGCATCGACCACCTCAGCCTCGATCTGATGTACGGCACGCCGGGGGAGACCACCGCACAGTGGGAGGAGACGCTCGCCCGGGTGCTGTTGGCCGACGTGGAGCACGTGTCGGCCTACGCGCTCACGATCCACCCCGGGACGCCGTTCGGCCGCCGGGTCGACCGCGGCCAGCTCCCGGCGGTGGACGAGGACGTGCAGGCCGAGCGCTTCGCGAGCCTCGGACGGGTGCTCGGGGCGGGCGGGTTCGAGCACTACGAGGTCGCCAACCTCGCCCGTGGCAGCCGGCACCGCAGCCGCCACAACCTGCTGTACTGGCGGCACGGGGACTACCTCGGCGTCGGGGCCGGTGCGCACGGACACCTCGACGGCCGGCGCTGGTGGAGCGCCCGGAGCACCCCGCGCTACGTCCACGCCGTCGAGTCCGCCGGCGCCGCGCCCTGGAGCGAGGGTCCCACGCCGCTGGCGGGCAGCGAGGTGCTCGACGACGGGCAGCGGGCCACCGAGCGGCTGTTCCTCGGGCTGCGGGTGCGCGAGGGGCTCCACCCCAACGACGTCCCGCCGATCGATCCCCTGGCGCTGGAGGACGCGCTGTCGGCGGGGCTCGTGGAGATCGCCTGCGGTCGGTTGCGGTGCACGGATCTCGGCTGGTTCCTGCTCGACGATGCGGTCGATCGCCTGACCGCCTGAGGAGGGGGACCATGGGCGACGAGGGCGTGGGAGGACGCGACGAGGGCGTGGGAGGACGCGACGAGGCCGGCGGTGCCGACGCGGTCGGCGATCCGCTGGTGACCGCCCTCACCCGCGTCGTCGGACCGGGTCAGGTGCTGACCGAGGCCGCCACCTGCGCGGCGTACGTCACGGACTGGACCGGCCGATGGACCGGTCACGCCCGGGCGGTGGTGCGGCCCGCCGACACCGGCGAGGTGGCGGGGGTGCTGCGCGCGTGCGCCGCCCACGGTGCGGCGGTCGTGCCCCAGGGCGGCAACACGGGGCTGGTGGGTGGCAGCGTCCCCCGGGGCGGCGAGGTGGTGGTCTCGCTGACGCGGCTGGACCACCTCGGCCCGGTCGACGTCGCCGCGCGGGAGGTCGTCGTGGGAGCGGGGGCGACGCTGGCCGCGCTGCACGCCCACGCCGCTGCGGCCGGACTGGCCTACGGGGTCGACCTCGCGGCCCGCGACAGCGCCACCGTCGGGGGCACCATCGCCACCGACGCCGGCGGCATCCGGGTCGTGCGCTACGGCAGCACGCGGGCGCAGGTCCTGGAGCTGACGGTCGTGCTCGCCGACGGGACGGTGATCGACCAGGGCACGGGTGCGGCCGACGACCGGATCGGCGATGACCCGGCCGCGCTGTTCGTCGGCAGCGAGGGCACCCTCGGGGTGATCACCGCCGCCCGCCTGCGGTTGGTCACACCGCCGATCGAGCGTGCCGTCGCGCTGGTCGGGACCGAGGACGTGGACACCGCGATCACGATCCAGGGGGCCGTCGAGTCGGCGTTCGGGCGGCTGGAGGCCAGCGAGCTGGTCACCGCGACGGGCCTCGACCTGGTCGTCGCGGCCACCGGACAGCGTGCCCCCTTCGTCCCGAGCCCGCCCTACGCCGTGCTGCTCGAGGTCGCCACCGACCCGGTCCCCGGGCACGGAGACCCAGCGGGCAGCCAGGGCACCGCGACACCGGTCGATGGCAGGCCGGCTGCAACGGCAGCGGATCGTCCCGGGCTCGGGGAGCGGCTGGCAGCGGTCCTCGGGACGGTGGTCCCTGATCTCCCCGGGGTGCTCGACGTCGCCCTCGGGCTGGAGGCGTCGGATCGGGCGTCGCTGTGGCAGCTGCGTGAGTCCCACACCGACGCGCTGGCGATGCGTGGCCGGGTGCGCAAGCTGGACGTCGTCCTGCCGCTGGCGGCCATCGGTGCCTTCCTCGATGGCCTTCCGGGCGTGCTCGCCGCGGTCGCCGGCGCCGGGATCGAGGTGGTGGTGTTCGGTCACCTCGGGGTGGGTGACCTGCACGTCAACCTGCTGGGTGTGCCCGACGATCGCGAGGCGACGGTGGAGGACGCGGTGCTGACCGCGGTGGTCGAGGCCGGCGGGACCCCTGCCGGCGAACACGGTGTCGGGGTGCAGAAGCGTCGGTGGGTGACGCGGGTGCGCAGCCGAGCGGACGTCGCCGCGATGCGGGCGGTCGCGCGCACGCTCGATCCCGACGGCCGGCTGAACCCCGGGGTCCTGCTGCCGCCCGCCGGCGAGGGCGTGGGCGCCTAGCACGGTGCCTCGCCGCCGCGGTGCGTTGGCTTGGGCGTGGCCGCGCTCACTCGCCGGGCAGCAGGAACGGGCGACGGATGACCTCGTCGAGCACGAGCAGGGTCAGGGTGCCCCGGAGCCCGGTCACCCGGCGCAGGTCCTCGAGCAGGAAGCTCCGGAGCTCGTCCAGCCCCTCGGCGCGGACCAGCAGCAGCACGTCGGCCTCGCCGGTGACCAGCGCCGCGTACTCCACGTGGGGGAGCGCGTGCAGCTGCTCACGCAACGGCTCGAGCTCCAGCCGGGAGCCCGGACCGGCGGACAGCAGCACGAACGCCGCGATGGCGCCGCCGAGCTTGGCAGGGTCGACGACGGGCGCGAACCCCTTGAGGGCACCGATCTCCTCGAGCCGGTCCAGCCGGGCATGGATGGCACTGCGGGACAGGTGCAGGTGCTCCGCGAGGGCGGTGATGGACCGCCGGCCGTCGTCGCGCAGCGCGGCGAGCAGCGCGTGATCGACGGCATCCGTCGTGTCCGACATGTTCGTGCTCCTGCCGCCAGTCCGTGCGCGTTCTGTCAGAGATTTCCGTTCTGAGTGAGCGAAGTGTCGCACAACTCGTCCAGTAACACGACGTTCTGCTCCATGCTCTACCGTGCGGACGGCGCCGATACACCCCCGGGGATCTCGCGGGCGGGACAGGCGCCGTCGGGTGCGAGCGACCGGGAGGAGGACAGGATGACATCGAAGCGATCGGCCGATGCTGCGCCGCCGGCGACGCTGTCCGCGTTCGACCCCCCCGCGGCGGAGACCTCGGCGCTGCTCGCGGCCGTGACCGGTCTGGTCACCGAACTGGTGTCGGGGGCGCAGGACCGGCAGGTGCTCGGGCATCCCCGCGGTGACGCGCTCGCCCGGACCCTGCTCGACGCGCGACCGGCCGCGGGACCCTCGGGGGTCGACGAGGCGCTGGCGACGCTCCGCTCGGTCCTTGCCACCGGGACCGACAACGCGGCCCCGGGCGAGCTCGCCTACATCCCCGGTTCCGGTCTGCTGGCCGCCTCGGTCGCCGACCTGCTGGCCGGCGTCGCGAACCGCTACACCGGCCTGGCCGGCTTCACCCCGGCCGCGGTGGCGCTGGAGCAGGGCGTCCTGCGCTGGTTGACCGAGCTGTTCGCGCTGCCCGCCACCGCCCAGGGGCTGTTGCTGTCCGGTGGGTCGGCGGCCAACCTGACCGCGATCGTGGCGGCGCGCGAGGAGCACGCGGCCGGGGCAGCTGATCGTGCCTGCATCTACGTGGGCCACCACGCCCACGCCTCGGTCCGCAAGGCCGCCCGGATCGCCGGGCTCCGTGGCGACCACGTGCGGGTCTGCGACTCCGACGATGGGCTCCGCCTCGACGTCGAGGCGGTCCGGATCGCGATCAAGCAGGACCTGGCCGACGGGCTGTTGCCCGTGGCGATCGTCGGTGCCGCCGGGACCACCAACGCCGGTGCGGTGGACCCGCTGCACGCGCTGGCCGACCTCGCAGAGGAAGCCGGGGTGTGGTTCCACGTCGACGCCGCCTACGGCGGGTTCTTCCAGCTCACCGCACGCGGCCGCCAACGCCTGGCCGGGATCGAGCGGGCCGACTCGATCACCCTCGATCCGCACAAGTCGTTGTTCCTGCCCTTCGGCACCGGAGCCCTCCTGGTACGCGACCGGGATGCCCTCGCGCGCACCTTCGCCGAGGACGCGGACTACCTGCGTGACCACGACGACGACCCCGACGCCCTCCCGGACTTCAGTGCGCTCGGACCGGAGCTCACCCGTGAGTGGCGCGGTCTGCGACTGTGGCTGCCGTTGACGCTGCACGGCACCGCGGCCTTCGCGGCTGCGCTGGACCAGGCGCTGGACCTGGCGCGATGGGCCGCCGACCGGTTGGACGAGGACGAGAACATCGAGGTGGTGGCCCGCCCCGATCTGTCGATCCTCACCTTCCGTGTCGCCGGGAACGATGCCGCCCAGGATGCCGCGCTCGCCGCGATCAACAGCGACGGACACGTCCGGCTCTCGAGCACGGTGATCGAGGGCCGTGTCACCCTCCGGTTGGCCGTCCTCTCGCACCGCACCACGCCCGCCAACGTGGAGCGGGCCGTACGGCTGGTCCAAGAGGCGGCTGCCCGGGGGAGCGCCGAGCACCGTTGACCGCGCCGCCGGGCCGTATCGGGACCGAGCCTTCGCCCGCTGACGTGGCGTCCGGGGCTAGCGTCGGGCACCCATCGAGCAGGAGCTGAACAGGTGCAGAGCCGCCGCCCGCGCCGCGTCTTCGGGGTCGGTGACGAACCGGATCCTCGGTTCACCCTCGCCAACGAGCGGACGCTCCTCGCGTGGCTACGGACCGCGTTGGCGCTGGTCGTCGCCGGTGTGGCCCTGGTGGGCCTGTCGGAGCTGATCTCGCCGGCCTGGCTGGTCGACGTGGCGGCCAGCCTCGCCTTCCTGGGTGGCGGCCTGGCGGCGACGCTGGGTTACGTCCAGTGGCAGCGGGTCGAGCGGGCGCTGCGTCGCCACGAGCCGCTGCCTGCGGGTGTGGGCACGGTGGTCGTCCTCATGGCGATCGTCGGTCTCGCCCTGATCGGCGCCATCGCCCTGGTGGGAGTGGGCACGTGAGCACCGATCCGGGGTTGCAGCCGGAGCGCACCAGCCTGGCGTGGCGACGGACGGGGCTGGCGGCCGCGACCGCGTCGGCCGCGATGGTGCGCATCGCGGTCGTCCGCGACGCGCCTCTGGTGGCCGCACTGTGCGCCGGACTGGTGGTCGTCTCGTTGGGGGGACTGATGGAGGCCTCCGCGGGGGGCGCCTCGCGACGTCGATGGTTCGAGGACGACGACGAGCTGACGGGGCTGTCGCTGGCCGCCCGCGCCAGCGTGGCGGGGGTGGTCGTCCTCTCCCTCGCGGGCCTGGTGCTGCTGCTGTTCACCTGATGCCGGTGCTCCGAGGCTCCGAGCGGGTCGCGTGCGTGTGCTCAGGGCAGCTGGCCCGCGAAGGCCAGGGCACGGCGCACCAGCCGCCCGTGGCCCGAGGACAGCTCACCTGCGATGGAGGGGTCGAGCGCTTCGGCCGGTGACACCCAGGCGAGGTCGAGGGCGTCCTGCGCGGGAGCGCACTCGCCGTCACAGGGCACCAGGTAGCCGAGCGCCACCGCGTGCTGGCGCGGATCGTGGAAGCCGGTGCGCTCCGGATCCGGGAAGTACTCGGCGACCGTGAACGGCGCGACCCCCGCCGGCAGCTGCGGTCCCGCTTCCGGGCCCAGGTCCTTGTTCAGGTGTCGCCACAGCGCATCACGCAACGTCTCGCCGTACAGCACGCGACCGGAGACCACGGCCCGGGAGATCGCGCCGTCCGACTGGGCGCGCAGCAGGAGACCGACCTTGGTGATGCGTCCCAGGTGATCGACCCGAACGGGGACCGCCTCGACGTAGACCATCGGGACCTGCCCGCGGACGGCTGCCAGGCCGTCCTCCGACAGCCACCGTGGATCGCTCTCCAGCGTGTCGTTGTCCATCAGCGTGCGGCTCCGAAGACAGCGATGTGGGGCCGGATGGTGCCGGCACGTTCGGGTGGGGACGGGGTGGACCGGGCGCCGCCGCCTGGCAGCGGCGCCCCGGCCGCGTCCTCACCGCTCGTAGGTGCCGATGACCCGGTTCTGCTCGATGATGGCGTCAGCGTAGGTG
The DNA here is from genome assembly GCA_046483565.1 of Nitriliruptoraceae bacterium. Taxonomy (GTDB): domain Bacteria; phylum Actinomycetota; class Nitriliruptoria; order Nitriliruptorales; family Nitriliruptoraceae; genus T1Sed10-7. Next base: position 24,845 of record JAWOCZ010000066.1, on the reverse strand, counting down.
TCCAGGAACTCCCGCCGGGACGGGGTCCCCTCCACCTTCCGCGACAGGGCGTAGACCCAGAAGTAGTAGTGGTGCACCCCGTGACCCTCCGGTGGCTGCGGCCCGCCGTAGCCGGTGCTGCCGAAGTCGTTGGGGCCCGGTCGGTAGCGCCGATCCGCGTCGGGGGGGAGCTCGGTGGTCTCGGGCGGGATGCCGTACAGGGTCCAGTGCGTGAAGCCGTCCGGCAACGGCGCGTCGGGATCGTGACAGACGACGGCCAGTTCCACGGCGTCGTCCGGGACGCCGTCGATGAGGAACGACGGTGCCTCGTTCTCACGGTCGTTGGCGTGCCGGTCCTCGAGCGGGCCGCCGGGTGTGAACTCCCGGCTGGAGATCGCCAGGTCCTGGATGCTCAGTCCCACGGTGGGTGTCCTCCCTGATCGTCGGTCGTCGGTGGTGTGACAGCACCGACCGTAGGCGCGCCCGGTCTCGGATGCGCGATCGAACGGACGCGCGCTGGATCTGTGCGCCCCCGGGGTCAGTACAGGAACATCGGCTTGCCGGCGACCTGGCGGACCTTCGGCCGGTAGGCCTGGACGTCGTAGAGCGCGTCCACGTCGACCCGGCGTGCACCGGATCCGGTCACGGTGATGGGCACGTTGGTGTAGGTCCCGCTGCGCAGCGCAACCATGCGGCCCTTCTCGCCGTCGACGGCGAGGTCGGCGGCCATCACGGCGAAGTTGGTGGCGACCATCAGGTCGAGGGAGTCCGGTCGTCCCGAGCGCATCAGGTAGCCGAGCTGCTGGACGATGATGTCCTCGCCGGTCAGCTGCTTGATCATCTCGCCGGTGGTCTGTCCGATGCCGCCGAGCTTGCGGTGCCCGAAGGCGTCCTCCTCACCGGTGAGGTGGATGTCCCCGCCGGTGTAGGTCGCTCCCTCCGAGACGGTCACCATCGAGTAGTGGGAGGGGCTGCGTCGCTTGTCCTCCATGAGCAGTGCCGCGAGCCGTTCCGGGTCGAAGGGCACCTCGGAGATGATCGCCCGGTCGACCGAGGCGAGGTAGGCGCTGATCAGCGACGTCTCGCCGGAGTACCGACCGAACAGCTCGACCACCGCGATCCGCTCATGTGAGCCCGTGGAGGTCCTGAGCTGGTGGATGAACTCGACCGATCGGGTCACCGCGGTGGAGAAGCCGATGCAGTAGTCGGTCCCGTGGACGTCGTTGTCCATCGTCTTCGGGATGGCGACGACCGGGAAGCCCTCCTCGTGCAGGCGCAGCGCGTAGGAGAGGGTGTCGTCACCGCCGATCGGGATCATCGCGTCCAGGCCGAGGTGGTCGAGCACCCGCAGGGTGTGTGCGGTGAAGTCGTGCGGACCCTCACCGAGCGCCTCGTCGCGCAGGAACGGCGGGACCTCCTTGTCGCGGACCCGCTGGGGGTTGGTCCGCGAGGTGTGCAGGAAGGTGCCGCCCGTGCGGTCGACGGTCCGGACCACGTCCTGGCTCAGGTCGATCACGCAGCGCTCGTTCGACCCTTCGGGGTCGTCGAGGTCGTAGTCGAGCAGGCCGGCCCAGCCGCGCCGCAGGCCGACGACCTCGTGGCCGTCGTCGATGACACGGTCGACGACCGCCTTGATGCACGGGTTCAGTCCGGGGACGTCGCCCCCGCCGGTCAGGATGCCGATCCTCACGTGGGTTCCTCCATGGGTGCGTTGATCGGTGACGCTAGCGGGCATCGTGCGTGTCGGACAGCGCCAGTGGGGCTCGTAACCTCCCGGCTACCCGACAGGGGACGTCGCCGCCGGTGACGCCGACGACGGCGCCGGCGTGGCCCTACGGTGCCCTGCGATCCGCTCCGACCGAGAGGCAGTCCGAGGTGCTCGCTGGTCTGGAGGCGACGCTGTCGGCGGTCGGCCCGCTCAGCCTCACCTTCATCGTGATCGCTGCGGTGCTGGGCGGCGTCGCCCAGTCCACGGTCGGGTTCGGCGGCGCCTTCGCGACCGTCCCCGCCCTGGCGCTGACCGCTCCGGAGCTGCTTCCCGGCGCGATGCTGGTCGCGATACTGCCGCTCTCGGTGACGATGGCGATCGTGGGACGGGCGGACCTCGACCGCGCGTCGGCCAACCGGCTCATGCTCGGCCGCCTCCCGGGGATCGCGATCGGCACCGTGATCGTGCTCGTGGCCGATGTCCGTTGGCTGACGGCGATCGTGGCGGTCGTGCTCCTGGGAGCCGTCGCGGCGGCGGCCGGTGGGTGGCGGCTGCAGGTCACTCCACGGCGTGAGCTGGTCGCGGGGATGGTGTCGGGTGTGACCGGCGCCGCGACGGCGCTCGGAGGGCCACCACTGGCGCTGCTGTACCGCGAGCGCGACCCGGCCGTGGTGCGGCCGACCCTCGGGGTGGTCTGGGCGGTCGGCATCGTGATCACCCTGCTCGCGTTGGCCGCCGCCGGCGCGTTCACCGCGACCCAGGCGCTCGCGGGTGTCGTGCTGTCGATCCTGCTGCTGGTGGGCCTGTTGCTCAGCCGGCCGTTGCTCAGGCTGCTCACACCGGCGCAGATCCGCGTGGTCATCCTGTGGTGGGCGGGGCTGGGAGGCGTGGTAGCGCTGGGACGTGTGCTGGCCGGTTGACGGGCGTCCGTCCGGTGACGGACACACGGGGCTTCCGGGCACAGGAGGACTTCCGGGCACACGAGCGGGCACACGAGGACGCCCCGGCGTCCGTCTCAGGACCTCCGGGGCGTCGCGTCGTGTTCCACCGTTCCTCTCGGTTGGTGGAACATCGGCTCCACCGACGGATCCTTCCGACACCCTCGCGGGTCCCGGTCGATCCGGTCGGCGACCACCCGGCGAGCCGGGTGGCGGGTCCGACCGCGAGGTCCGACCCGGCCGTCGGTGACCGTTGCACCATGTCCGAGCACGGTGCCCGATGCCACCTCGATGTGGGACGTCCGCACCCTCACGGGTAACGGTCGTACCTCACCGTTGCGAGTGCGATGATCCGCGGGGGATCGCCGTCATCCGCCGCCGCGCCGAGCGGGTCACCACCCTGAGGTGGCCACACCGTTCGGGCCGCAGCCCCGACCGCCCTCGCGGACGGCCGTCTCGCCGGTGTCACCCGCTGCGTCGGGCGTCACCTCCACCTCGGCGGTACAGCGCCTGGGTGGTACAACGGTCGGCCTCGCGGCCTTCCGCTCGGTGGCTCACCCCTGACGGGGTTCGACCGTCGCTTGGCCGTCACGTTCCGGCGTCCGCGGCGGCGGGCTCTCGCCCTCCACCTCACCCGATCGCTCCTGTACAGAGTTGCCGGGTGTCCGATCGGGGATCCGCAGTCCGTTCCCGACCGGCAGGAGGCACGGTAGATGGACGTCCTCCACGGTGTCCAGCGCGATACCGCAAGTCACAGGATGTCCACCGTTCATCCCCAAGCTGTCCCCAGATCCTGCTCGGCTCCGCGCACGTCCGCCGGTGCAGAGCGCGCGCACGTCCGGGCACGACTCCCGCCCGGTGCCGGCTCCGGGATCCGGGTCCGCGGCGCAGTAGCATCAGCGCCTCCCGAGCCGTGGGGAGACGGGTGCCCAACCCCTTCGAGGACCTGAGCGTCGATGGTGGGGTGCTGGCCGCGGCGGCGAACCCCTTCCGGCCCGGGATGGGCCGCATCCCACCGGACTTCGGTGGGCGCGAAGAAGCGCTGCTGCGGGCTCGGATCGTCGTCGAACAGCTGACCGCCACCGTGGCTCCGGAGTTCGTCCTGTACCGAGGCGTCCGTGGCGTCGGCAAGACCGCGCTGCTGGCCTACGTGCGGCAACGGGCGCGTGAACTGGGACTGGCGACGATCCACGTGGAAGCGGACCGTGACGACGCCGAGCTCGCCCGTGCCACCTCGGTGGTCTTCCGTGGGATCGAGGAGCTGGTGGCCGGGGCGCCCGCGACCAGCCTGGCCGCTCTGGCAACGGTGCGTCCCGGCCCCGAGGGACCGCAGCTGGTGGGCCGCGCGGATGCCCAGCGTTTCGAGGCGCTGATCGGTGATCTCGCGGAACTCGCCGGCCGGATCCGGCGTGGGGTGCTGCTCACGATCGACGAGGTCCACGAGGCTGGCGACGTGCTGCTCGGTCCGCTGCTGCGAGCCGCGCACGCGGCCGCCCAGGACGACCGGCCGGTCGGTGTGCTGCTGTCCGGGTTGCCGACCGCGGCCGAGAACCTGTTCGACGAGGGACAGACCTACACCGAGCGGCTGGCGCGGGTCGATCTGGGGCTGCTGGACCGAGCCGGGACGGCGGAGGCGATCCGGCGGCCGTTCGACCGGGTCGCCGGTACGACGGTCGATGCCGCCGTTGTCGACGCGGTGCACGATGCGTCCGGTGGGTACCCCTGGTTCGTCCAGCTGTGGGGTGAGGCCCTCTGGGACCTGGCGACCGACGCCGAGCGGATCGAGCTCCCGGTGGCACGAGCTGCCGGGGCACGGGTGCGCGTCCGCGTGGACGACTTCTACGCCACGCGGTGGCGTCGGGTGCCCTCGGGTCGGGCCCAGCTGCTGGTCCAGGCGCTCGCCGAGCAGGGTGGTGAGGCGGCGATGGGCGACCTGCTCGAGGTGGTCGACATCACCCACCAGGCGGCGTCGCCGGCCCGCAGGTCGCTCCTCGACCTCGGGATCTGCTGGGCCCCGCAGCGAGGCCGACTGGCCTTCAGCGTGCCGGGCTTCGAGCGCTGGGTGCTGGCCACGCGACCAGTGGAGGCGTGAGCGCTCCGTCGCCGGCCGCACCCGGATGGCCAGATGTCGTCCTCCGGCTGGACGGCCTAGCCTCCCGGGCATGGATGCCGTCGAGATGTCCCGGTTCGAGCAGTTGGTCGGGCAGGCAATGGACGCCGTGCCCGACGAGCTGTGGGCGCGGTTCGACAACGTCGTGGTGCTCGTCGACGACGTCCACGAGGAGGAGCCCGACCTGCTGGGCCAGTACGAGGGGATCCCGCTGACCGAGCGGGAGGACTACACGGGAGCGACCCCGGACGTGATACGGATCTTCCGACGACCGTTGTGCGCGGCGGTCGAGGACGAGTCCCAGCTGGTCGACGAGGTGTACGTGACCGTGGTGCACGAGTTCGCACACCACCTCGGGATCGACGACGACCGCCTCCACGAGCTCGGGTGGGCGTGAGCTGCGGAGCATGACCACAGGGGAACCAGCGATGAACGAGCACCTCCCGCGTCGCACGATCGCGCTGGTCGCCCACGATCTGCGCAAGGCCGATCTGCTCGCCTGGGCCCAGCAGCACCGTGGCGCGTTGGCGAGCCATCGGCTCGTGGCGACCGGGACGACCGGCCAGCTGCTGGCCGATGAGCTCGGCCTCGAGGTCCTGCGGCTGGAGAGCGGTCCCCTCGGTGGGGACATGCAGCTCGGAGCGATGCTCTCCCGGCAGGAGGTCGACCTGCTCGTGTTCCTGTGGGACCCGTTGTCGGCGCAGCCGCACGAGCCGGATGTCCGTGCGCTCCTGCGCATCGCGACGCTGTGGAACGTCCCCGTCGCCACGAACCAGGCCACGGCCGAGCTGTTGATCACCTCGTCGCTGTTGACCTCCGCGTCGTACGTGCGGCAGGTTCCCGACCATGCGGCGCACCGCGAGCGGCTGCGATCCGCCGACTGATCCGACGCTCCGCCGGCAGCGACCACCGCGATGGCCCTACCGTCGTCCCTGAGCCGGCCAGCCGCCTGCCCCGCCACCACGACCCGGAGGATCCCGGTGACCGAGACGAGCCAGCCTGGGACGCGCCGCCCGCAGTGCGTCGGCGTGCTGACCAGCGGCGGTGATGCCGCCGGCATGAACGCCGCCGTCCGGGCCGTGATCCGCACGGCACTCGAGGTGGGGATCCAGCCGTACCTGATCCACGAGGGCTACGCCGGGATGATCGAGGGGGGCGAGGCCATCGTCGCGGCCGAGTCCCACCACGTCGGCGGCATCCTGCACCAGGGCGGCACGGTGATCGGCACCGCCCGCAGCGAGGAGTTCCGGACCCGGGACGGCCGGCGCAAGGCGGCACGCAACCTGGTGACCCGCGACATCGAGGCCCTGGTCGTGATCGGCGGCGACGGCTCCCTGACCGGGGCGAACCTGCTGTCCAGCGAGTGGTCGGAGCTGCTCGCGGAGCTCGTCGAGTCCGGTGAGCTGGAGCAGGAGCAGCTCGACGCCCACCCGCAGCTGCAGCTGGTCGGCATCGTGGGATCGATCGACAACGACATGTTCGGTACCGACATGACCGTCGGTGCCGACACCGCCCTGCACCGCATCACCGAGGCGATCGACGCCCTGCACTCGACCGCCGCCTCCCACCAGCGCTCCTTCGTGATCGAGGTCATGGGACGCAACTGCGGCTACCTCGCGCTGATGGCGGGGCTCGCGACCGGCGCCCAGTGGATCTTCATCCCCGAGCGGCCGCCGCAGACCGCCAGCTGGGAGGAGGCGCTCCGGCGCACGGTCGAGGATGGTCGGCGGATCGGCCGGCGTCAGAACATCGTGGTCGTCGCCGAGGGGGCTCGCGATCGGTACGGGGTCAGCATCACCTCCGAGCGGGTCCGCGACGTCCTGTCGGAGGGCCTCGGGGAGGACACCCGGATCACGATCCTCGGTCACGTGCAGCGTGGCGGTTCGCCGAGTGCCTTCGACCGGATCCTCGCCAGCCGCTGCGGCTACCAGGCGGTCTGCGAGCTGGCGTCGGGCAACGCCGCCGACGGGTCGTTGCTGATCGGCATCCGCGAGAACCGCATCGTCACCTCGCCGCTGATGGAGGCGGTCGAGCGGACCCGGGCGGTCGCCGGACTGCTCAAGGAGAAGCGCTTCGACGAGGCCATGGAGTTGCGGGGCTCGAGCTTCGTCGAGGCCTACGAGACCATGCGGACCCTGGTGCGCGCACGTCCCCGCCAGAGCGACGGCGAGCAACCGGGCCGGCGCATCGCGATCGTGCACGGTGGTGGGCTGGCCCCCGGGATGAACACGACCGTGCGCGCGGCGGTGCGCACCATCCTGGACCGGGGGCACACCGTGCTCGGCATCCAGGGTGGCTTCCCGGGTCTGCGGGACGGCAAGGTCGACGAGCTCGGTTGGATGTCGGTCAGCGGTTGGGTGTCCGCGGGTGGTGCCGAGCTCGGCACCAAGCGCTACGTGCCCCCGGAGAAGGAGCTGGCGCAGCTCGCGCAGAGCGTCACCGATCATCGGATCGACGGGATCCTGATGTTCGGCAGCTTCGACGGCTACGTGGCCGCGGAGGCGCTGCGGCAGGCGGCGGGCGACCACCCCGAGCTCGCGCTCCCGATCGTGTGCCTGCCGGTCACGATCTCCAACGACGTGCCGGCGACGGAGTTGACACTCGGTGCGGACACGGCGCTGAACGCGATCGTGGAGAACGTGGACAAGATCAAGCAGTCGGCGGTGGCCTCGACACGCGCGTTCGTCATCGAGGTGATGGGCAAGGAATCCGGCTACCTCGCGCTCAGCGCGGGCCTGGCCACGGGTGCGGAGTTCGTGTACACGCCCGAGGAGGGCATCACCCTCGATCGGCTCAAGCACGACGTCGAGGCTCTCAACGAGCGGTTCCGCGCCGGGCAGCGGCTGGGTGTCATCATCCGCGGTGAGGGTGCGGATGCGGTGTACACCACCCCGTTCCTGTGGGCGCTGTTCGAGAAGGAGGGCGGCGGCCTGTTCGACGTCCGACAGTCGATCCTCGGCCACGTGCAGCAGGGGGGTGATCCGAGCCCCTTCGACCGGATCCAGGGCACGCGTCTGGCCGTGCGTTGCGTCGACCACCTGCTCACCGAACTCCAAGAGGAGTCCCCCGAGAGCTCGATGTGCGGGCTGGTCGGTGGGAAGGTCGCCTTCACCCCGCTGTCCCGGTTCCGGGACCTGCTCGATCCGGGCGGTGCCCGCCGGCCCGCCGACGAGGTCTGGCTCGAGACCATGCGGCCGATCGCCGATGTCATGTCCGGGGTGCGACGCAGCGAGTCGTGACGACCGAGGAGGGGCCATGCTGACCACCGCACGCTTCGGGCGGGCCGATCTGGAGCTGACCCGGGGCGACATCACCGCCCAACCGGACCTCGAGGCGGTCGTCAACGCCGCCAACGCCCGGTTGACCACCGGCGGCGGCGTCGCCGGGGCGATCCACCAGGCAGCGGGACCCGGGTTGGATCGGGCCTGTCGACCCCTGGCCCCCATCGCGCCCGGTGAGGTGGTCGCCACGGACGCCTTCGGCCTCCCGAACCGTCGGGTGCTGCACGCGCTCGGTCCGGTGTACGGCCGGGACGAGCCCGCCGAGGTGCTGCTGGCCGAGTGCTACCGCCGGGCCCTGGAGCTGGCGGTCGCCGAAGGGCTGCAGAGCATCGGCTTCCCCGCCCTGTCCACCGGCGCGTTCGGCTACCCCCTGCGACCGGCCGCCGAGGTGGCGTTGACCACCGCGAGGGACGTGCTCGCTGCCGGCTCGCCGCTCCGGCTGGTGCGCTTCGTGCTGTTCTCCTCGGGGGACCTGGACGTCCATGCCGAGGTCCTCGCTGCGATCGCCGGCGCCGAGTCGGGCTGAGCGGGCCGGCACGCGCCGGTAGCGTCGCGAACATGCCGACCGCACCCCTGCCCGCCGATGATCACAGCCACAGCGAGTGGTCGTGGGACGCTTCCAAGGGCTCCATGCTCGGTTCCTGCGCCCGCGCGTCCGAGCTCGGCCTACCGGCGATCGCCTTCACCGAGCACGTCGACGTCACCCGCTGGGTGACCCCCGAGCCGCTCAGGGAGCAGATCGCCGCGCGCGGTGTGGCCGTCGGGGACGACGGGGCGGTGACCCCGCCGCCGCTGGCGGTCGACGACTACCTCGCTGCGGTGGCACGATGCCGACAGCGCTACCCCGACCTCGCCATCCTGACCGGCGTCGAGCTCGGCGAGCCCCACTGGTTCGTCGAGCAGACACGATCGCTGCTCGAGGGGGGACGGTTCGAGCGGGTGCTGGCATCGTTGCACTCGGTCCGCGTGGACGGACAGCCGTGGATGGTGGACCACCTCGTCGGACCCCAGGCGCCGGACCACCTGGAGCCCGCTGACGTCCTGCGACGCTACCTCGCCGAGGCTGCGGTCATGGTCACCGAGCTCCCCGACGAGGTCCAGGTCCTCGCGCACCTCGACTACCCGGTCCGGTCGTGGCGGGGTCGTTTCGATCCGGGGCCCTTCGAGGCCGAGTTCCGCCAGGTGCTGGCGCCGCTCGCGGCCAGCGGCCGGGTCCTGGAGATCAACACCCGGGTGCCGTTGGCCGCCCGGGTCGTCGGCTGGTGGCACGAGGTGGGGGGAGAAGCCGTCTCCTTCGGGGCGGACGCCCACGTCCCGGGTGACGTGGGTCACGGGTTCGCGGCAGCCGCCGCGATGGCGACCGCTCACGGCTTCCGACGCGACCGCCATCCGCACGGCTTCTGGTACCGATCGCCCCGCCACGCCGGTCGGGCGGGCGGGTGACCGGCGGTCCGCCGCCGGATCCGGGGCCCGCCCAGGACACGATCGCGGCGGCGGCGGTGCAGCTGCGTGCCCTGGCCGGTCCCGACGCGGTCCTGCGCGACGACCAGGCCAGCGCCATCGTCGCCCTAGTCGACGACGCCGCCCGGACGCTGGTCGTGCAGCGCACCGGGTGGGGCAAGTCGGCGGTGTACTTCGTCGCCACCCGTCTGCTGCGCGAGCGGGGTGCCGGGCCGACGCTGATCGTCTCCCCGCTGCTGGCACTGATGCGGGACCAGCTGACGGCGGCCGGTCGCATGGGCCTGGCGGCCGCCACGATCAACTCCACCAACCCCGACGACTGGACGGACATCGAGGCCGACGTGCGTCGTGGTGCCGTCGACCTGCTGCTGATCTCCCCCGAGCGGCTCAACCACCCACGCTTCCGCCGCGAGATCCTGGACCGGCTGGTCGGCGCGATCGGCATGCTGGTGATCGACGAGGCGCACTGCATCTCCGACCACGGCCACGACTTCCGTCCCGACTACCGCCGCATCGGTGAGGTCCTGCAGCGGCTGGCGTCGAGCCGCGACGAGCCCGTCCCGGTGCTGGCCTGTACCGCCACCGCGACCGACCGGGTGGTCACCGACGTCGCCGAACAGCTCGGTTCGACGGCCGCCGGCGGTGGTGGGCAGCGGCCGGCCGTCGTGCTGCGCGGGCCGCTGGCACGCGACACCCTCCGGCTGCACGTGGTCCACCGCGATCGCCACGATCAGCGTCTGGCCCTCCTCGCGGCCTACCTGCAGCAGCGCGCCCCGGCCGGGCGATCCGGGATCATCTACACCCTCACCGTGGCGGAGGCGGAGCGCACGGCCGCGTTCCTCACCCAGGTGGGCTGCCACGTCGTCGCCTACACCTCACGGTTGGATGCCGAGGACCGCGCGGCGGTGGAGCGCGCCCTCCACGCCAACGCCTACGACGCCGTGGTCGCCACGACGGCGCTGTCGATGGGCTACGACAAGCCCGACCTCGGCTTCGTGCTCCACCTCGGTGCCCCGTCCTCCCCGGTCGCCTACTACCAGGCGATCGGTCGGGCCGGCCGCGACGGGTCGACCACCGACGTGCTGTGCCTGCCGACCGGCAACGACGCCAAGCTCTGGGATCACTTCGACGTCGCGGGTGTGCCGACCCGCGGCGAGGTGGAGGAGATCCTGGCTGCGCTCCGGGCGGCTCCGGCGCCCGTGTCGCTGCCGAGGTTGGAGACGCAGGTCAACATCCGCCGGACCCGTCTCGAGCTGCTCCTCAAGGTCCTGGACGTGGACGGGACCGTGATCCGCGACGAACGGGGTTACGCCGCCACCGGCGCGCCCTACGTCCACGACCAGGCCCGCTACGACCGGCTGCTGGCGGGGCGCCGCGCCGAGCGCGAGGTGATGCTGCGCTACCTCGATCCGGCCGGCACCGAGTGTCTGATGGAGCTGCTCACGCGGGCCCTGGACGATCCGGCCGCCGGGGCGTGCGGGCGCTGTGGCCGGTGCACCGGCCACGCGCCCGAGCTCCGGATCGACGGGGTACTGCAGCAGGCGGCCGAGACGTTCGCGGCGACCGCGGACGTGCCGCTGAAGGCACGTCGTCGCTGGCCCGTGGGCCTGGACGCGCTCGGGCACGGGCGTCGCGGCAACCTGGCCACCGCGGTCCAGCTGGCCGAGGGGCGGGCGCTCACCGGCAACGAGGTGTCCACGCTCAGTGACCCGGTCCAGCTGCTGCTCGAGCAGGCGGCTGCGGGGATCGCCCCGGACGACGCGGCGCTCGACACCGTCGTCGACGGCCTGGTCCGGGTGCTGGCGAGGTGGTCGTGGCGGCGGCGGCCGCGGGCGATCGTCACGATGCCCTCCGAGACCTACGGCGCGCTGACCTCGGCGGTGGCCGACCGGCTCGGGGCGCTCGGTCGCCTCCCGGTCCACCGGCAGGTGCTGGTCGCCCGCCCGGCCCCGCCCCAGTCGACGCGTGGCAACTCGGCCCACCAGGCGGCCGGCGCGCTGTCGGCACTCGAGGTCGTCACCACCCCACCGCAGGGCCCGGTGCTGCTGCTCGACACGCTGCGCCGCTCCGGCTGGACCCTCACCGTGGCCGGGGTGCTGTTGGCCGAGGCCGGCGCCGAGGAGGTGCTCCCGCTCGTGCTCCACGCGCCGTCCGCGGGCTGAGCGCGCCGGTGTGGGTGTGGTTGCCGGTGGATGGCGTGTCGCGCCCGTCGGCGCGCTGGCGATCCGGCGGGGAGGACAGCTGGCGGCGGTCCGGGCACGAGGGTCCGGCTACGGCGAGACGGGCACGAGGGCCCGGCTACGACGGTCCGGCCAGCTCCGCGATCAGGGCCTCCAGCATCTCGTCACAGCCGGCCAGCTGCTCGGTGGCGATCCACTCGTCCGGCTGATGGGCCTGCTCGATCGAGCCCGGGCCGCACACCACCGTGGACAGGCCAGCAGCCTGGAAGTGCCCACCGTCGGTGCCGAAGGGCACGGATCCGCCGGGAGCGGTCGCCCCGGTGAGGCGACGAACGAGCGCCTCGGCTGCTCCGTCCGGCTCCGGCGCCAGACCCCGGGCGATCGCCTCGGCCCGGAAGGTGATCGTGCCCTCGCCCGTGGTGGCCCGGAGCTGGGGCAGCACCACCTCGGTGGCGTAGCGCTCCACCTCGGCGGCCAGGGCATCGGAGTCGTCGGCGGGAACGGGCCGGTACTCCCACGTCAGCTCGGCTCGCCGCGGGACGATGTTGATGGCCTGGCCCGCCTGCAGGGTGGCCAGGTTGCAGGTCGTGTAGGGCGGGTCGAAGGTCGGGTCTGCGGCCCGGGCACGGTGACCGGCGGCCAGGTCGTCGATGAAGGTCGCGATGCGGGCCGCGGCGGTCAGCGCGTTGGCGGCCAGGTGCGGCTGGCTGGAGTGACCGTCCCGGCCCTCGACGATCGTGGTGTACGACCTGACGCCCTTGTGGGCGGTGACCGGCGAGAGCAGTGTCGGTTCGCCCACGATCACCGCTTCGGGCCGTGGTTGCGTCGCGAGCAGCAGCTCCACGGCGCTCGGTGCGCCGACGGTGCCGATCTCCTCGTCGTAGGTCAGCACCAGCAGGATCGGGCGGGTCAGGGGGGCGGCGGCCATGGCGGGCAGGTGCGCCAGCACGCTCGCGAGGAACCCCTTCATGTCGGTCGTGCCGCGGCCGTACAGGCGGTCACCGTCGGCGCCCAGGCTGAAGGGGTCGCGGCTCCAGGGCTGGCCCTCGACGGGCACGCAGTCGGTGTGGGCCGCGAGCACCACGCCGCCCTCGACCTCGGGGCCGATCCGGGCGACCAGGTTCGCCTTGGTGCCGGAGCCGTCCATCCCGCGCGTGTGGGGGATGCCGTGCGTGTCGAGCAGCTCCTCCACGAAGGCGAGGAGCGCGAGGTTGGAGCTCCGGCTCGTGGTGTCGAAGGCGACGAGATCGGCGAGCAGCCGCTCGGTGTCGGTCACGACGACCCCTCCGCCGCGGTCCCGTCAGCCGTCGGACCGCTGCCCGTCACGGGCGGATCGGCAGCGATCACGGTGGCCTCGGCCTCCGTGGCGCTGCGGTACAGCTCGGCCAGGGCCAGGTAGCCGGCCACGTTGCGGCGGGGCACCGGTGGCAGCTGCGCCTGACGGATCTGGGCCGGTATCCCGACCGCCAAGGTGTCCGGTGGCACGTGCTGGCCCTCGCGGACGACGGCACCGGCACCCACCACGGCCCCCGCCCCGATGTGTGCGCCGTTGAGGAGGATGGCCCCCATGCCGATCAGGGCGTCGTCCTCGATCGTGCACCCGTGGAGGATCGCGCGGTGCCCGACGGTGACGCGTTCCCCGATCGTGGCGGGGAACCCCTCGTCGGTGTGCACCACGGTCAGGTCCTGCAGGTTGGTGTCCCGGCCGACCGTGATCGTGCTGCGCTCCGAGCGCAGGACGCAGCCGAACCACACCGATGTCCCGGCGGCGAGCGTCACCCGGCCGGCCACCGTCGCACCATCGGCCAGGAAGGCACCGGGGTGGATCGAGGGGGCGGCGCCGTCGACGGTCAGTATCCGTGCCATCTGTGCCATGGGTGACTCCTCACGCGGGCGGCAGGTCGGCGGGGGCGGTGCCCCGGTGGAGGTCGGTCGCCCTGAGTCTGCCAGGTCGCACCGGAGCCAGCCGCCACGGGTGCCCGGGGGCCAGAACCGCTGGGGGGTCGCGGTTCGCACGGACCGCGAGCGTGTGCCACGCTGGAGGCTGCCGTCATCGCCGAGCGAGGGGTCACCGTGAGCGACGCCGCCACGACGATCGCTCGGTTGCTGCGGCGGGCGGACGACGTCCGCAAGGCCGCCCCGGGCCGTCGAGATCCCGGGCGTGTCCGCGAGCAGCTCGCCGCCACCCTCACCGAGGCCCGGCGTGGGCTCGATGACGTGGAGGACCCCGATCTGCGCATGGAGCTGGCCGGCGCGATCGCCCGCCGGGTCGCCGACCTCGACGCACTCGAGGTGGCGACGATGCTCGGTCCGAGTCCCGACGTCGGTGTGGCTCCCACGACGGTGGACGATGCCGAGCGCATCCCGCCCGGTCAGCACCTGACGGCGGGCTTCCCCGTCCTGCACGTCGAGCGGGCACCCGACTGGACCGCACCCCAGGTGCGGCTCGTGGTCACCGGCCTGGTCGAGCAGCGCACGGTCCTCGGCCTGGCGGACCTCGAGGCCATGGACGAGGTGACGCTCACCCGGGACTTCCACTGCGTGACCACCTGGTCGCGGCTGGACAACACCTGGACGGGTGTGCGGGTGCGGGACGTGCTGGCGCGCGCCGGCGTGCGCGCCGCCGCCACGCACGCCGTGATCGCGGGCCACCCCGCCTACACCACCAACCTGTCGCTCGAGGACCTGACCGCCGAGGACGTGCTGCTCGCCTGGGCGCACGACGGACGGCCGCTGGCGCGGGAACACGGCGGGCCGCTACGTCTGGTGGTACCCCACCTCTACGGCTGGAAGTCGGTGAAGTGGGTGACCGAGTTCCGCCTGCTCGACCGGGAGGTCCGCGGGTACTGGGAGGAACGCGGCTACCACGACCGGGGCGACCCCTGGCGCGAGCAGCGGTTCCGCGGCGACTGAGAGACGGACCGGATCGTGGTCGCTGCGGCGGGAACGGCGGATGTGGCGAGGAGGTCACCGATGGTGGAACTGCGAGCAGGCATCGACGGAGCCGTGGTGGAGGAGCCGACCGTGATGCCGCGTCCCCACCCGGCATCGATGCTGTCGGCACCACTGCGGATCGCGGTCCTGACCGGCGGTGCGAACACCGAGCGGAACGTCTCGCTGTCCTCGGGGGAGGCCGTGGCCCGGGCCCTGCGCGGTCTCGGGCACGCCGTCGCACTGGTGGACTCGGCCGCCCCACCCGTCGTCCCGCACCAGGACCCCGCGGACGCCTTCCTGACCACCGAGGTGGAGGAAGGCGCCCTGGCCGCCACGCCGATGGCGCCGACCGCGACCGCGCCTCCCGACCTCGACTCCCTCGCCGAGGTCCGCGAGGCCCAGACCGCGGGGTTGTTGGCACCCGGGCTCCTGCCGGTGCTCGAGGCGGCGCAGGTCGTCGTGCTCACGGTCTTCGGTGACGAAGGCGAGTCCGGAGCCACGCAGCAGCTCCTCGACGAACACGGCATCGCCTACACCGGTCCGTCGGCCGAGGTCTGTGAGCTGACCTTCCACAAGGCACGGACCAAGGCGGCGCTCGCCGACCACGGGATCCTGACGCCCGCCTGGCACGTGGTCCGTGGTGCGCACCTCGACGAGGACCTCGCGAGCCTGGAGCTCGAGGGGCCGTGGATCGTCAAGCCCGAGGCGGGTGGCTCCACGATCGGCCTCAGCAGGGTCGAGGAGGCCGACGGGCTGCGTGAGGCCTGCGCCCTGGCCAGTGCGGAGGGCCAGGACGCGATGATCGAGGTCTTCGTGCCCGGCCGGGACGTCACGATCGGCGTGCTCGGGGACCGGGTCTACGCGGTCGTGGAGGCCATCACCGAGCGGGACCTCTACGACTACGAGGCGAAGTACACCCCGGGGCTGGCCGACAAGCGGGTCCCCGCCCACCTCGACGCGGAGCAGACCGCCGAGGTCCAGCGTCTCACCTGGGAGGTCCACCGACTGCTCGGCATCGGTGACACCTCGTCACGCGCGGATTTCCGCCTGCTGCCGGACGGTCGGTTCACCTTCTTCGAGACCAACCCGCTGCCCGGGCTCACCCCGACCTCCAGCTATCCGCTGTCGTTGGCAGCCGACGGCATCACCTTCCCGCGTCTCTGCGAGGAGCTGGTCATCCGGGCGCTGATCAACCACGGGCGACCGGTGCCGCCGCTGGCGGACGCGCCCCGCTACCTCGACGACGAGGTGGCGAGTGCACCGGGATCGGGAGAGACGCCATGACCACACCTCTGCAGACCCGTGCCTGGCGCGACCTGCCGCACCCGGTGGAGGAGGTCGAACACTTCACCATCACCATGGCGGACGGCACCCGGCTGGCCGCCCGGCGTTGGCAGCCGGTCGGTGCCGAGCACGAGCCGGTCCCCGCCGTTCTCGAGTACATCCCCTATCGCAAGCGGGACAAGACCGCCTACCGCGATGGCCTCAGCCACCCCTACGTCGCCGGTCACGGCTACGTCTGCGTGCGGGTCGACCTGCGTGGCTCGGGCGATTCGGAGGGGGTGCTGACCGACGAGTACCTACAGCAGGAGCTGGACGACGGGCTCGAGATCATCAGCTGGTTGGCGGAGCAGCCGTGGTGCGACGGTCGGGTCGGGATGATCGGCAAGTCCTGGGGCGGGTTCAACGGTCTGCAGCTGGCGGCGTTGCAGCCCCCGGCACTCGGGGCGATCGTGACGGTCTGCTCGACCGACGACCGTTACGCCGACGACGTGCACTACATGGGCGGATGTCTGCTCAGCGACAACCTGTCCTGGGCGGCCTCGATGTTCGCCAACACCTCGTGTCCACCCGACCCCCTGCTGGTGGGGGAGCAGTGGCGTGAGATGTGGCTGGCGCGTCTGGAGGGCTCCGGCATGTGGCTGGAGACATGGCTCGAGCATCAGCACCGGGACGACTACTGGCGGCACGGGTCCGTGGCCGAGGATCTCGACGCGATCCAGGTGCCCGTGCTCACCGTGTCGGGCTGGGCCGACGGGTACTCCAACAGCGTGTTCCGGTTGCTGGCGAACCTGGCCGAGGGCGTGCCGCGGCGGGGGCTCGTGGGGCCCTGGAGCCACAAGTACCCCCACCTCGGCGTCCCGGGTCCCGCCATCGGGTTCCTGCAGGAGTGCGTGCGCTGGTGGGACCGCTGGCTGAAGGGCATCGACAACGGCATCGACGAGGAGCCCGAGGTGCTCGCCTGGATGCAGGACCCGATCCCACCGGCACTGGACGTGCAGCACCGCCCGGGCCGGTGGGTCTCGGAGCCGGCCTGGCCGTCGTCGGGCGTGGTGGAGCGGGAGCTCGGCCTCGGGGATGCCGGCCTGTTCACCGACATCGACGAGGCACCCAACGACGCGCGCCCCCATGAGATCTCCTCGCCGTTGTCCCTCGGGCTGTACGCGGGCAAGTGGGCGTCGTTCACCGCCACCCCTGACCTACCCGTCGACCAGCGCGAGGAGGACGGCGGGTCGCTGAACTTCGACTCGACCGTGCTCACCGAGCCGTTGGAGATCCTCGGGGCCCCGGTCGTCGAGCTCGAGCTGAGCGTCGACCAGCCGGTCGCGATGCTCGCGGTGCGCCTGTCGGACCGGCTGCCCGACGACTCCGTCAACCGCGTGACCTACGGCCTGGAGAACCTCTGTCACCGAGACTCCCACGAACACCCCGAGCCGCTGGTGCCGGGGGAGCGGTACCGGGTGAAGGTCCAGCTCAACGAGGTGGCGCACCACTTCGCGGCCGGTCACCGTCTGCGGCTGCAGGTGTCCACCTCCTACTGGCCCGTGGCGTGGCCATCGCCGACACCGGTCCGGCTGACCGTCGATCCGGCGGCGAGCCGGCTCCTGCTCCCGGTCCGGGCGCCGCGGCCCAGCGAGGAGGCAGCGCTCCGGCCGTTCGAGCCTCCCGAGGGCAGCGAGCCGCCTTCCCAGACCCAGCTCGTGCCCCGCGACTACGCCTGGCGTGTGGTGCGCGATCTCGTCAGCACCGAGACCGTCGTCGAGACCTGTAAGGACGAGGGCGCCTACCGCCTCGACGACATCGCGCTCGAGGTCCACAGCTCCACCGAGGAGCGGTACTGCTACATCGACGACGACCCGACCAGCGTGCGTGGCGAGGTGGAGAGCGTGCGGCGGTTCGTGCGGGGGGACTGGGACGTGCAGACCCGGACCCGCACGGTGCTGACCTGTACGGCCCAGGATTTCCGGATCCGCGCCACCCTCGATGCCTACGAGGGCGAGACGCGCGTGGCCGCGCGCAGCTTCGACCGTGTCATCCCGCGGCGCCTGCTCTGACCCGGCGCGCGCCCGTGCCCGGCCGGTTGGGTGCGTGTTGCCCCGGTTTCCGGGGTGTTCTGCACCCGATCCGTGGGGGTGCCCGGTCCGCGCGCGGGTGACGGGTCTCGCGCGCGGGTGTCCGAGCCGGTTGGGTGCGTGTTGCCCCGATTTCCGGGGTGTTCTGCACCCGATCCGGGCGTGAGCCGGGGGTCAGCCGATGGCATCCGCAGGTGAAGGACCGAGCCGCCAGTTCGGTCGGCCGGTCGGATCCAAGCCGGCGAAGCGCACCGTCAGCCGACCCCCGACCTGCCACGGGCCGGACGTCGTCGTCAGGCCGTGCTGATCCACGGTCAGTGTGCCGCGCTGCTTCGGGGGGAGATCCAGCGCCCGTTCCGCCGTCACGAAGCCGGTCACCCCGAGGCGCGGGAGCCGCACCTTCAGGCCGTTGGTCGTGATGCCCGTCACCGTCGCCAGCTCCGGATCGTCCAGGAACCCGCGGTCGAACAGGCGCGACCACAGGTCCCCGCGTTCACGTGACTGGAGGAACCGCATCGCGCCGGCGCGGGCGTCGAGCCAACCGGCGAGCGGGCCCAACTCGGCGGCGGTGTGGGGCGGGGTCTCCTCGGCCAGGGCGGCCCGGATCTGGCGGTGGACGACCAGGTCGGCGTAGCGACGGATCGGGGAGGTGAAGTGGGTGTAGGCGGAGGACGCCAGACCGGTGTGCGCTGACGGGTCGGGCTCGTAGGAGGCACGGGCCGTGGAGCCCGCGGCCACGGAGACGAGCAGGTCGCGTTCGGCGGCGCGACCCGCTGCGTCGGCGGCATCGATCGCGGCGATGAGCTGCCCCACGACGACGTCGGCTTCGGCGTCGGGGTCGTCGAGGGCGGGCACCTCGGCCCCTGCCAGCTCGACCGCGGCGCGGAGTCGTTCCAGTCGGTCGACGGCCAGTCCCGCGTGGGCGCGGTACAGCGCCGGGACCTCGCGAGCGATCAGCCAGCTCGCCACGGCCTCGTTCGCCGCGACCATCAGCCGCTCGACCTGCCGGTAGGCCTCGGCGTGCGGGGTGGCTGCCACGGTGGCGAGCCGGCCGTCGACCAGGGCGGGCTCCACCTCGGCGTCCTCGAACAGCTCCTCGAAGGTGACGCGTCCGTCCCGCTCCGCGCCGAGCCGGCGGGAGGCCTCGACCGCGGCCGTGAGCACCTCGTCCGCCACCGGGGCTGCCTCGCCGGCTTCGGTGTGGAGGTCCTCTTGGTCGCCGTCGAGCCACGCCTCCAGCGAGCCGTAGGAGAGCTTGGCAACCGAGCGGACCGCGGCGGACTCCACCGCAACCTCGGAGATCGAACCGTCGGCGGCGACATCGAACCGGGCCGAGATGGCCCAGCGGTCCTCGTTCGGCAGCAGCGACAACGCCCCCTCGGACAGGGCCGGATCGAGCATCGGGGCGTTCTCACCGATCGCGAGGTAGGCGGTGGAGGCCACGACCCGGGCGTAACGGTCGGCGGGGGAGCCGATCCCGATCGCGCGGGCGACGTCGGCGATGTGGATCGCCACGTGGACCGGGGTGTCGGGGGCGCCGTCCCAGCTGGCGGCGATCGCGTCGTCCATGTCGCGGGTGCTCGCACTGTCGACGGTCACACACGGTTCGTCCCGGCGTTCCACCCACGGTGCCTCCACCCCGGGGAGTGGCCCAGAGGTATCGAGCCCAGCGGCGCCGCCCCGGCCACCACCGGCCAGGAGCCCGATGACGCGTAGATGGGTCGTCTCCGCATCGGCTGGAGCCAGTCCGGCAGCGGCGGGGCCGCCGGGGACCAGCGACGGTGCGGCGCGGCCCAGCGCGACCACGACGCTGGCGGCTCGGATGGCCTGGGGCGAGCCGACGACGTGGGGGCCTGCGACCAGCGCGCGGCCGAGCGGTGCGCCGTCCTCCCGTTCGCCGGTCAGTACCACGATCTGGCGACCGACGGCCTGCTCCACCTTGTTCGTCACGCCCGGTTCCAGGTCGATCCAGCCGGTGCCGAGCGCGTGGTTGGGCTCCAGGACCAGTCGCCCGGGACCACGCTGGACCGTGCCGACCAGCATCTTGCGTGGACGCGAGACGACGGTGACCGACCGGGCTGACGCACCCTTGTCGTCGATGTCGACCTCGAGGTCGAGGAGGTCGTCGGCCAGCAGGCCCTTGGCCGTCGGCGGTGGCACGAAGACGCGATCGATCTCCGTGCGGCGACCGGCCTCGTCGGTGATGCTCGCCGGGATCTCGGTCAGGGTGTCCTCAGCGACGGGATCGGCGAAACCGAAGCCGCGTGGGTGGGGACGGAAGCGGGCGCGGGTAGACAACCGGGAAGCTCGTCTCGTGTGTGTCGGGCGGGTCATGGCCGGCGCAGTCTGTCACCCGTAGCCGGGTGGCGCCCAACCCGTGACCCTGCCGGCACCAGGTCCGACACCGGCTCGTGCGCTCGGCGCGCGGGGAGCTCGGCGCGCGGGCGGCTCGTGGTGCTGGGGCTCCCGGGCGCTCACACGCCCCGCGCGGCATCGCGCAGGCTGGCCTGCAGGGCGGATGCCAGATCGGCATCGGCGCCGAGCGCCAGGGGATCTTGGGTCAGCACGGCGGTCTGCAGCTGCGGAGCATCGAGGTGATCGGTCATGCTGATCCGGGCCTGTACGCACCGTCCATCGGCGGCGGCCGCGACGGCGTGTCGGTCGATGGTGCCGTCGGCGTCGACGCCATCGACGAAGGCCACCAGCGCCAGCGTCCAGGCGGGCACCGTCATGGTCAACGTCGCCGCACGGAGCTGCTCGGGGTCAACGGTGACGAGTTCCCATCCGGTGACCGTGGGTGGGCCGCCGGTGTCCTCGTCGTCGAGCTCGAGCGCGGCTCCCTGGGGGAGCCCCAGCACCTCGATGGCCGCCCGGGTGAGGTCGCCGACCGCGTCGATGCCGGCCGGACGGCCATGCTCGTCGTCCACGGCCAGCTCCGCCTGGGTGACGACCAGCTCGAGCAGACGGACCCCGTCGATGCGTCGCAGCACATCGCGCGCAGCCCGCGCATCGGCAGCCGCAGCGGTGCGCAGGAGATCGTGGACCGTGCTCGGGGCTTCTTCGACAGGCACCGGCTACTCCTCTGACGGTGGTTCGCGACGCGCTTTTCGGGGGGTGGCGACCGGCTTGGCATGGCCACCGTGCGGTAGGTCGAGGCGGTAGGTCGAGCCATCCGCAGGACCGCAGCCTGCCCTATCGGCGCGACCGGATGGGGGAGGTCGTGTGACCTCGTGGGACCCGGGTCGCACGGCGGTGACCGAGATGGTCAGCGGCGCGTCCGCGAGGTGGCATCATCGGGGTGTCGGCATCGCACGTCCGACGCGACCCGTCCGACGCGACCCGGCCGCAGGAGGACCCCACTGGTGCAGCAAGATCCCTGGGCTGTCATGCCCGCCGCGACGCCAACGTCGTCGGCTGGACCCTCCGCGTCACCCCCGGCGTCCGGACCGTCCGCCGCTCCCGGGTCGCCCGCCTCGCCCGGATCCTCCGCGTCACCCCCGGCGTCCGGGGCGCCCGGATCGCCCGGATCGCCCGGGTCGCCCGCCTCGCCCGGATCGCCCGCTTTCCCCCCCGCGCCCGGGTCGGACGGGCGGTCACCCTCGCCTCCCGGCCGGCGTGGTCGTGGATGGACCGTGGCGCTCGTGCTGCTGGCGGTGCTGGCCACGGGTGGCGCCGTCACGGCGAGCCTGATCGCCCTCGACCAGCGCGATGTCGCTGCGGAGTGGCAGGCGCGCGCGGTCGCGCTCGAGGATCAGCGCGACGAGGTGGTGGACCAGCGCCGGGACGTGGTGGGCCGGCTCGACGAGACGCTCGAGTCGCTCGCCAGCTCCGAGCGCGACGTGGGCGAGCTCGAGGAACGGGTCCGGAGCCTGGCCGACGAGAAGGCCCGGGCCGAGGACACCGCGACCACCGTGCAGGTCGAGCGCGATGTGTTCATCGAGCTCTCGGAGCTCGTCGCGGATGCCACCAGTTCCCTCGACAGCTGCGTCACCCAGCTGTTCGAGCTGCAGACGGCGTCCGTCGACGCGTTCAACCGGGCTGCGGCCGACCAGCCCGTGGACGTCGAGACGCTGAACACCCGCGCCGGCGAGGTCACCCGCTTCTGCAACCAGGCCCGCACGGCCGCAGCCGACGCCGAGGCGGCCGCCGATCGCCTGCTGCGTCCGTGACCTCCCGTCGGCCCTGGGCGGGGATCCTGGTCGCCGTGGTAGCGGCGGCCTGCGTGGCGCCACCGGCCCAACCCCTCGTTGCCCCGTCCGCCATCGAGGTGGAGGACCGCGAACTCCCCGAGATCGCGGCCGACTCGACGGAGCGGCGGGTACAGGAGGTGACCGTCCGGGTCCGTTCGCTCGGCTGCGAGCAGTTCGGCCTGGGATCCGGGTTCGTGCTCCCCGGCGGGATCGTCGTGACCAACCGCCACGTGGTGGGCCAGCCACGGGAGGTCACCCTCAACACCTGGGACGGGCGCTCGCTGTCGGCCGACGTGGCAGGGGTGGCCACCGACTCGGATCTCGCGCTGCTGCAGCTCGAGGACGCCGGCGACGTGCCGGTGGCCGAGCTACGTCCCGATCCGGTGCGACGGGGGGAGGAGGTGTTCGCCGTCGGCTATCCGGGTGGGGGGCCGGCCCGTGTCAGTCCGGGGCGCGTGCTCGGGATGGTCGACGGGACCGTGCTCGGTGAACCCGCCGAGGTCATCCGGGTGGAGGTCGACATCGCCCAGGGCAACTCCGGGGGCCCGCTGGTGGACCGGGAGGGTCTCGTCGTCGGCGTGGTCTTCGCGATCGAGGTGGACGCCGGCATCGGCCTGGCCGTCCCCGTCGCGACGCTCCTCGAACGGCTCGAGAACGGCAGCGAGCTGGTGCCACCGGGAGCCTGCTGACCGCTGCGTCGCCTGGACTCAGCCGCCATCGGCAGGCTGTCGAAGGTCGGTGCCGCTCGGTGTCAGGACCCACTGCTCGAGGGGCCAGGACACCGAGTCGAGCAACCGGACGAGACGGGCGGTGGCGGCGACCGCGGTCTCGCGACGGTCGGCACGGGGGGCCAGGGTGCTGCGCAGCTCGGTGCTGGAGGTCCGCCGGCGTCGGATCCACAGCCCCTCCAGCGACGCGTCCTCGAGGGCTCGTCGGGCGCGCCGCACCCCGCCGGTGACCGCGATGGCCACGACCGGGTGGCCCCGGTCGTCGGCGACCACCTCGATGCGCAGGGTGGCGGTGAGGTCCGAGGCCATCACCCCGGCGGCACGGTTCAGCCGAGCGCCGGGTGCCCGGCTGGCGGCCCGCAGCGGGCGGACCGCTGCGGTGTGGGCACGGGCGAGGGCGCTCGCGACCAGATCCCGGTGCAGCCGGACGGCCCGGTCGGGGACGGTGAGGTCGACCTCGATCGCGTCGAGCTCGGCCTGGCTGGGGTCCCTGGGCGCCGTGGCCGGCGTGCGGGAGGGACGGCCGCGCGCGACGCTCGGTCCGCTGAGGTCCTCCTCCACCAGCCGTTCGAAGGCGGCCTGGAGCTGGTGGAAGATCCGGACGTCGCCTCCGCGGTCGGGGTGGTGCTCCCGCGCGAGCCGACGGTAGGCACGTTTGACCTGGCCGTCGGAGCTCGGCAGCGTCACCTGCAGCAGGCGTGCCGCCTGTTCGCGGGTCAGACGCTCGCTCACGGGTCCTCGAGGTGGGTCGGTACGGGCGCGCCGCAGGGTAGGCCGGGCGGCCCGGCCCGTCCGGTCAGCGCCCGATCGCGGTCACCGGGCGCGGGCGTCGAGGAACGCCGACAGGGTCCCGGTGGCCAGCGCGCCGAGGTGGTCCAGGGCGTACCCACCCTCCTGGAGCAGCACGGTCGGCCGCTGCAGCGCCCCGAGCAGCGCGCCCAGGCGGCGGTAGCCCTCGGGTGACACCGTCAGCTGGCCGAGCGGGTCGACCGCGGCCGCGTCGTAGCCCAACGACACCACCACCGCGACCGGGTCGAAGGCGTCGGCGAGTTCGCCGGCCACCTCGACGGCGGTGAGCATCCCGTCGTCGCCGGTCCCCGGCGGCAGGGGCAGGTTGCGGGTCGTGCCGTGACCCGCTCCGTCCCCCAGCTCGTCCGGGTAGCCGGAGAAGTAGGGGTACTGATGGTCGGGATCGGTGTGCACCGACAGGTAGAGCACCTGCGGATCGCGCCAGAACACGTCCTGGGTGCCGTTGCCGTGATGCACGTCGACGTCGAGGATCGCCACCCGTCCGTGTGCCCGCAGTCGCCGGGCCGCGACCGCCGCGTGGTTGAGCAGGCAGAACCCGCCGAAGTAGTCCGGGCCGGCGTGGTGGCCCGGCGGGCGCGTCAGTCCGTAGGCGACGCCGGTGCCGTCGAGCACCAGGTCCACCGCCGTGCACGCGACGTCGACGGCCACCCGGGCGGCGAGGTAGGACCCGTCCACCAGAGGGGTCGCGGTATCGGTGCAGAACCAGCCGAGCGCGCCCAGCGGGGAGCTGGGACGACGGCCGCCACCGGCCCACCGCGGTGAGCGGAACGTGTCCGCGATCATCACCTCGGGTCCGCCCGCGGCCCGCCACGCCCGGTGGGCCTCGCGCAGGTAGGCCACCATCCCCGGGTCGTGGACGTCGTCGAGCACCTCGTCGCCATGGGCGTCCGGAGCGTGTTCCTCGATCCCGACGGCGCGCAGACCGCCGAGGATCGCGTCGAGACGCTCGGGCCGCTCGTGCACGGGCTGGACCTGGCGGCCGGCGTTGAGCTCGTAGGACGGGTCGTGGCGCCGGTGGCGGGCGTCCACGACGACGGGCAGGCCCGGTGCGGGCGTCGTCTCGCCCGGTACGCCGGGCCTGCCCGTCGTCGTGGACGACCGCCACCGGCGCCACGACCCGTCCTACGAGCTCAACGCCGGCCGCCAGGTCCAGCCCGTGCACGAGCGGCCCGA
>JAWOCZ010000053.1:0-17645 GCA_046483565.1 Nitriliruptoraceae bacterium | reverse complement strand
GCAGACGAGCGAGCAGTGGGCCGTCGCGGGTGAGGACGACCCGGTGGTCCGCCGGCTGCGCGATCGCGCCGGGCCCGGGCGT
This sequence comes from Nitriliruptoraceae bacterium, assembly GCA_046483565.1. Classification (GTDB taxonomy): domain Bacteria; phylum Actinomycetota; class Nitriliruptoria; order Nitriliruptorales; family Nitriliruptoraceae; genus T1Sed10-7. Next base: position 17,563 of record JAWOCZ010000053.1, on the reverse strand, counting down.
CGCGCGGGCTTCTCGACGGTGGGACCCGTCGAGACGGGTGTCGGTCGGGTCGGTGGCGCCGGGCGCGACCTGCTGGTCGCCACGATCGATGGCAGCACCGAGGAGCTGTTGCCGGTCGCGACGCTCGGGCCCGAGGGCGGTCCCGTACCGCTGCACCGCATCGCCAACGTGGCGGCCGCGGCGACCGCAGCGCTGCTCGACGGGGTCGGGGCGGCGGCCGTCGCGTGGGCCGCTGCGGTGACCGTGCCCGGACGGCACCGCTTCGAGGTGGTGGCCACCGACGGGCGCGGCGTCCGCTACGTCGACGACTCCAAGGCGACCAACGTGCACGCGGCGATGGCCGCTCTGGCCTCGGCCGGCCCGGGCGTGTGGATCGGCGGCGGGCTGGCCAAGGGGATCGACCTCAGCCCGCTGGCCGGGGCCCTCACCGACATGCACGATGCGGTGGTGATCGGCGCGGCGGCCGAGGAGCTGTCGATCGTGTGCGCCTCGGCCGGGGTGCGCTGTCATCAGGCGACCGACCTGGTGGCGGCGGTGGAGCTCGCCGCGACGCTGGCGGCCCCCGGGGAGACGGTGCTGCTGGCGCCGTCGTGCGCCTCCTTCGATCAGTTCGACTCCTACGCCCACCGTGGCGAGGTCTTCACCGGGGCGGCGCGACGCGTCGCCACGACCACTCCAGGTCCGACGGGCAAGGGGACACGCCGATGAGCATCGACGACGCACCGCAGCGGCCGCCTGAGCTCCGGGCGGTCGGATCAGAGGCCCCCCGGGGCCTGTGGCGCCGGCTGCAGGCGCGCTGGCGGCCGGGGAACTGGACGGCGGACGCCACGGCGGTGACGGTCCTGACCCTCCTGCTGCTGTTGCTGGGTCTGGTGATGAGCTTCTCGGCCTCCTTCGTCCCGGCGGCGGAGGCCGGTGACCCCTTCGCGGTGTTCCGCCGCCAGGCCGCCTGGGCGGTGATCGGCCTGGTCGCCTTCGGGGTCGCCGCCCGGCTCGACCACCGGATCTGGCGCGGGCTGGCGTGGCCGATGCTGGTGCTGGCACTGGTCGGCCTGGTCCTGCTGCTGGTCCCCGGCGTGGGCGAGACCCGCTACGGCTCCACGCGTTGGCTCGGGATCGGGCCGCTGTCGTTCCAGCCCTCGGAGCTGGCCAAGCTCTCGGCGCTGCTGTGGGTCGCCGACGTGCTGGAGCGCAAGCGGCCCAGGGACGGGCTGCCACACACCACCGAGCATCTGCTGATCCCGGCGCTGCCGCTGCTGGTCCTGTTGGCCGGCCTCGTCCTGGCCCAACCGGATCTCGGGACCACGATCCTGTTGGCGATGATCATCGGCGCCGTGCTGTGGGTCGAGGGTCTGCCGGGCCGCATCGTTGCGGCGGCCGTGGTGCTGGGAGGTCTGGCCGTGGCGGCGTTGGCCGTCCTCGCCCCCTACCGCATGGCACGGATCCGTGGTTGGCTGTGGCCGGAACGGTTCCCGCTGGACGAGGGGTTCCAGCTGCTCCAGTCCCGCTACGCGCTCGGCTCCGGGGGCACCTTCGGGCTGGGACTGGGCTCCTCACGGGGCAAGTGGCACTTCATCCCCAACGCCGACACCGACTTCATCTTCGCCGTGATCGGTGAGGAGCTCGGGCTCGTCGGCGCGCTGGTCGTGGTGCTGCTCTTCGCGGCCCTGCTCTACGTGGGGCTCAAGGTCGCCTACGCGGCGCCGGGCGGCTTCGGCCGGACCGTGGCCCTGGCCATCACGGTCTGGGTCGTCGGACAGGGCCTGGTCAACATCGGCACGGTGACCGGCCTGCTGCCGATCACCGGGGTCACGCTGCCGCTGGTGTCCGTCGGGGGGTCCTCGCTGGTCTCGACCCTGCTCGCGCTCGGCATCCTGGTGGCCATCGCCCGTGACGATGGTGGGGCGCCGACCGTCCCCGAGCACACGAGAGGTCGTCCGTGACCCGCACGATCCTGATCGCCGGTGGGGGTACCGCGGGACACGGACGATCCTGATCGCCGGTGGGGGTACCGCGGGACACGTGTTCCCGGCGCTCGCGGTGGCACGTGAGCTCACCGCCCAGGCCGCTGACGTCGAGGTCGTGTTCGTCGGCGTCGCCGACCGGCTCGAGGCGCGCCTGGTGCCCGAGGCCGGCTTCGAGCTCGAGACGATCGATGCGGTGGCGATCCCCAGACGCCCCTCACCGGCGCTGCTGCGGGTACCCGGAGCGCTCAGGGCCGGGGTGCGGGCATGCCGTGCCCTGATCGGGGAGCGGCACGCCGTCGCGGCGGTGACCTTCGGAGGGTACGTCTCCTTCCCGCTGGACCGGGCGGCCTTCCGGGAGCAGCTGCCCCTGGCGATCCACGAGCAGAACAGCGTGCCCGGCCTCACCAACCGGGTCGCCGCCCGGTGGTCGGACCGGGTGGCCGTGACCTTCCCGGGCTCCGTGGTGCGCTTCCGCCACCAGGAACGGTGCGTGATCACCGGCAACCCGGTGCGCTCCGATGTCCTCCACCTGGATCGCGAGGCGCGCCGCGAGGCGGCGCTCGCCTCCTTCGGTCTCGATCCGGACCGGCGCACGGTGCTCGTCTTCGGCGGGAGCCAGGGTGCCCGCAGCATCAACGAGGCCATCGTGGCGGCGCACGGGGGATGGGGCGACAGGAAGCTCCAGATCCTCCACGCCGCCGGAGGCGCCGGCTACACCGCTGCGGCCCGTGCCTGGGAGCAGGCCCGCACCGCCCACCCCGAGGGTCCTTTCGTCAAGCTGGTCGAGTTCATCGACGACATGGCCAGCGCCTACGCCGCCGCCGACGTGGTCGTGTGCCGGGCCGGCGCCACCTCGATGGCGGAGCTCACGGTGCTCGGGCTACCGTCGGTGCTGATCCCCTATCCCCACGCGACCGCCGACCACCAGCGCGAGAACGCCGAGGCGCTGGCACGTGCCGGGGGCGCAGCCGTGATCGACGACGAGGAACTGACCGGTCGACGGCTCCTCGCGACCCTGACCCCGCTGCTCGACGACCGCTCGACCTACGACGCGATGGCGCTCGGCGCCCGTGCCTTCGGACGGCCCGACGCCGCCGCTGCCGTCGCCCGCCTCGTGCTCGAGCTCGCCCCGGAGGGACCCCCGACGTGATGTCAGCGCTGCCCCCCGACCGTGACGTCCACCTCGTCGGCATCGGCGGCGCCGGGATGTCCGGCCTCGCACGGATCCTGCTGACCCGGGGGCACCGGGTCTCCGGGTCCGATCTGCGGGACGGGCGGGCGCTCGAGGAGTTGCGGGTGCTGGGGGCCGACATCGCGGTCGGTCACCGCGCCGAGAACATCGGGGCCGCCGAGGTCGTCGTCACCTCCTCCGCGGTCCCCGCCGACAACGCCGAGCTCGTCGCCGCCGGCGAGCAGGGCCGCACGGTGCTGCGTCGCGCCGAGCTGCTGGCCCAGCTCATGGCCGATGACCGGGCGGTGCTCGTGGCCGGCACCCACGGCAAGACCACCACCACCTCGATGACCGTGGTCGCGCTCCAGGCCGCGGGCACCGACCCGAGCTTCGCGATCGGGGGGTCGCTCAACGAGAGCGGGACCAACGCGCACGCCGGCACCGACCCCACCTTCGTGGCCGAGGCCGACGAGTCGGACCGGTCCTTCCTGGTCTACCGCCCCGACCTGGCCGTGGTCACCAACCTGGAACACGACCATCCCGACGAGTTCCACGACCTCGAGTCCGTCCGCCAGGCGTTCACCGGGTTCCTCGAGCGCCGCGCTCCCGGTGCTCCGGCCCTCCTCTGCCTCGACGATCCCGGGACGGCCTGGTTGGCGGGACACGTCGACGCGCCGGTGGTCACCTACGGCGAGGATCCGCGTGCTGACGTCCGGGTCGTCGCCGACGCCGGCGCCGGCGGTGCCGAGCTGCGGATCGGTGGCTCGGTCGTCGCTCGTCTCACCCTGAGCGTCCCGGGGGCCCACAACCTGCGCAACGCGGCGGCCGCGCTCGGGGTCTGCCACCTGCTCGGCGCCGACGTCGCCGCTGGGGCGGCGGGACTGGCCGACTTCGCGGGTGCCGTGCGTCGGTACCAACGGCTCGGGACCGTGGGCGGCATCTCGGTCGTGGACGACTACGCCCACCACCCGACCGAGCTGCGGGCCACCCTGGCCGCCGCCCGTCAGCAGCGGCCGCAGCGCATCGTGCTGGTCGTGCAGCCACACCGTTACTCGCGCACCCAGGTGTTCGGCGAGGAGCTCGGTCGTGCAGCCGCCGGCGCGGACGCCGTGATCGTGACCGACGTGTACGGCTCGACCGAGGCCCCGGTCCCCGGCATCACCGGCAAGCTGGTCGCCGATGCGGCAGCACAGGCCGGCGCCAGCGTGCTCTACCGCCCGACGTTGCGTGAGACCATCGACGAACTGGTCGGCACCGTCCGGGACGGTGATCTCGTCCTGACCGCGGGGGCTGGCGACGTCACCAGCGTCGGACCGGCACTGCTCGAGCGGCTGCGGGCGGGGCGGTGAACGACGACGCCCTGGACGAACTCGCCGAGCGCTGCGTCGGCCGCGTCGTCGGCCAGGCAGCGCTGGCCGGTTACACGACCTTGCGGGTGGGGGGTGCTGCCCGGATCCTGGTCACCGCCGAGGGGGACGGGGACCTCGCCGCCGTGAGCGGGATCTGCCGTCGTGACGGGCTGCCCTGGACGGTGATCGGCCGTGGCTCCAACCTGCTCGTGGCCGACACCGGGTGGCCGGGTGTCGCCATCCTGCTGGGGCGGGGGTTCCGCGGGTGGTCGGCCGACGGTCCGCTCATCCGCGTCGGTGCGGCCGAGCCTCTGCCGTCCCTGGCGGTGCACCTCGCGGACGCCGGCTACCGCGGGTTCGCCTGGGCCTGCTCGGTCCCGGGGACGATCGGGGGAGCGGTCCGGATGAACGCCGGTGCGCACGGTGCGGACATGGCGTCCCACCTCGTCGAGGCCGAGGTGTTCCGCCTCTCGACCGCGACGCGGGAGCTGTGGCCCGCCACCACCCTCGGGCTCGCCTACCGCTCCAGCGAGCTGCCGGGCGACGCCGTCGTGGTGGGGGCGACGCTGCGTCTGCCGCCGGGCGATCCCGCGCAGGTGCGGGCCGAGATCGACCGGATCCGCACGTGGCGGCGCACCCACCAGCCGCTCAACCAGCCGAACTGCGGCTCGGTCTTCACCAACCCGCCGGGGGACAGCGCCGGGCGGTTGATCGATGCCGCCGGCTGCAAGGGGATGCAGGTCGGCGGCGCCGAGGTCTCCGAGCGCCACGCCAACTTCATCGTCACCCGGCCGGGAGCGACCGCCACCGACGTGGCCACCCTGATCGCACGCGTCGTCGCTGCGGTGGAGGACCACGCTGCGATCACGCTGCACCCGGAGGTCCGCCGTCTGGGGCCGGTCGCGCCCGACCCCGATCTGCCGACGACCTGGGCCGGGGCCGGGCCGGGCACGGTGGCGCCGTGATCGACGAACGCATCGCGCAACGACGGGCAGCGGTCCGTGACGACCATCGTCGGGGTCGCCTGCGGCGCACCCGACGGGTGGTGCTGGTGGTCCTGCTGCTCGCTGGCCTCGTGGCGCTGGAGCGCAGTCCGCTCGTCGGCCTCGAGGAGGTCGAGGTCGCCGGGACACAGCGCCTGACCACCGCGCAGATCACCGACGCCGCCGGGTTGGAGCTCGGCACCTCGACACTGCGTCTGGGGTTGCAGGCGGTCACCGAGCGGATCGAGGCGCTGCCGCTGGTCCGCCGGGCCACCGCCCGGCGGACCGATCCGCTGAGCGTGCGCATCGAGGTCACCGAGCGGGTGCCGACCCTGGTCGCCTCGGGCGAGGGGACGTCGCGCTACCTCGACCGGGAGGGGGTCGTGATCGACGACGTGGGTCCGGGCGAACAGCGGCCGCCGTCGCTCCCGGTGGTCGCGCTCTCGGCTGCGCCCCCGGCGGTGGGGGAGTCGGTCGCGGCCGACCCGACGCTGGCCAACGCCCACGCGGTCTGGAGCGGACTCTCGGGCTCCCTGCGCGCAGAGGTGGCGACCTACCGCGCGGCTGGACCCGACGAGTTGACCCTGGAACTGCTGTCCGGCATCGAGGTGCGCTTCGGACGGGCGGAGCGCACCGAAGAGAAGGTCCGCGCGCTCGGTGCCGTGCTGGACGACGTGGGCGACACCCCGATCGCCTCGATCGACGTCCGCGCGCCGCAGGCCCCGGTGGTGGTCGGTCGGTGACCCTGCTGAGCGCACACCGCGCCGTGACGGCGTGGCCTGCTTGACCCTCGGAAGCGGTGGGGGCTACGGTCCACCAGAGGTTGACATAAGTATAACCCTCTACCTGAGGTTGAACTCTTTCCCAGCGACCTTTCCCAACGACACCGAGGCGGGTGATCCCGCCCGGTCCCGACGATCAGGAGCGCCCCGTGGCGGCAGCCCCAACCAACTACCTCGCCGTCATCAAGGTGGTCGGCATCGGCGGCGGTGGCGTCAACGCCGTCAACCGGATGATCGACGCCGGACTGCACGGCGTGGAGTTCGTTGCGATCAACACCGATGCGCAGGCGCTGTTGATGTCGGATGCCGACGTCAAGCTCGACATCGGGCGTGACCTGACGCGCGGTCTGGGTGCCGGCGCCGATCCCATGGTCGGACGGGAAGCGGCGGACGACCACCGTGACGAGCTCGAGGAGGTGCTCAAGGGCGCGGACATGGTGTTCGTCACGGCGGGCGAGGGCGGCGGGACCGGTACGGGTGCCGCACCCGTGGTGGCCCGGGTCGCCAAGGAGCTCGGTGCGCTGACGATCGGGGTGGTGACCCGTCCCTTCGCGTTCGAGGGTCGGCGCCGCTCGACCCAGGCCGAGGACGGCATCACCGAGCTCAAGGACGAGGTCGACACCCTCATCGTCATCCCCAACGACCGGCTGCTGCAGATCGCCGACGGGGACACCTCGGTGGTCCAGGCCTTCCGGCTGGCGGACGATGTCCTGCTGCAGGGGGTCCAGGGCATCACCGACCTCATCACCACGCCCGGGCTGATCAACCTCGACTTCGCCGACGTGCGTGCGGTCATGAACGACGCCGGCAGCGCGCTGATGGGCATCGGGAAGGCCCGCGGCGAGGGTCGCGCGCCGGAGGCCGCCAGGCTGGCCATCTCCTCGCCGCTGCTCGAGGCCTCGATCGACGGCGCCCAGGGCGTGCTCCTGCTGCTGGCCGGCGGCAGCGACCTCGGGCTGTTCGAGGTCAACGAGGCCGCCGACATCGTCACGCAGGCGGCACATCCGGAGGCCAACATCATCTTCGGCGCCGTGATCGACGACTCGCTCGGCGACGAGGTCAAGGTCACCGTGATCGCCGCCGGTTTCGACAAGTTCCCGGGCCACGTCGAGCAGCCGGGCGAGGTCGTGCGGTCTGCGGAGCCCGTGCCGGCCCCCGAGACGGTGCCGCTGGAGGAGCCGGAGGACGAGCCCGACGAGGTCTTCACCCCCGAACCGGTGCAGGCGACGCCGCAGCTGGTCCACGACGCGATCGAGGACGATGAGGATGATCTGGACGTTCCGTCCTTCCTGCGCTGAACCCGGTCGGCTGTGATCCCGATCCAGCCGCACACGCTGCGGCCCGGGGTCCGGGGTTGGTTCACCGGACGCGACCGTGAGGCGCCGCCGGTCCCGATCGGTGGCCAGGGCAACCTCGCCCACCGGCGACCGCATCGGCCAGGTGACCTCGCCGCCGCCCGCCGGGAGGTGGCGGCGGCGACCGGCACCGATGCCACACGTTGGCACCTCCTGCACCAGGTCCATGGCCGGCAGGTCGGCGTGGTCGACCGGTCGGTGCCGCCTGGCCGGGAGCTGCGTGGGGTCGACGCCGCGGTGACGGCGCTGCCCGGCCGCGTCCTGGCCGTCCAGTCGGCCGACTGCGTCCCGGTGCTGTTGGCGGCGCCCGGAGCGATCGGTGTGGCGCATGCGGGGCGGGCCGGCGTGCTGGCGGGGGTGATCCCGGCCGTCGTGGGCGCGTTGCGGCGACTGGCCGAGGAGGGCCCGCTGTGCGCCGTCCTCGGTCCGGCGATCGGCGGCTGCTGCTACGAGGTCCCGGCCGAGCTCCGTGAGGCGGCAGAGGCACGCCAGCCGGGCATCGGTGCCCTGACCACCTGGGGAACCCCCTCGCTCGATCTTCCGCGCGCCGTGCGTGGCCAGCTCGCCGCGACGGGTGTCGACGTGCTCGGCGGGCCCGCCCCGTGCACCTACGACGACCAGGCCTGCTTCAGCCACCGCCGCGACCCCGCCAGTGGCCGGCAGGTCGGCCTGGTGGTGATGGCTTCCGCCGACGAGGTGGCGGCATGATCGCGGCCGGGGAGCTCACCGAACGGCTGGCCGCGACGCGCGCACGCATCGCCGCAGCGGCCACGGCGGCTGGCCGGCACCCCGCCGACGTCAACCTGCTGGGTGTGACCAAGACCCACCCGCCGCAGCTGTGCCGGCTGGCGGTCGATCTGGGCGTGCAGGACCTGGCGGAGAACCGGGTCCAGGAGCTCCTCGCCAAGCGCGAGGAGGTCACGGGTGCACGCTGGCACCTGGTCGGACGGCTGCAGCGCAACAAGGTGCGTGACCTGATCGGTACCCACGTCCTGATCCACAGCGTCGATCGGCGCTCCCTGGTCGACGAGTTGTCCCGCCGGGCGGAACGCGCCGGTGTGGTCCAACGCCTGCTCATCCAGGTCAACGTCGGCGACGATCCGGCGAAGGGCGGGTGCCACCTCACCGAGACCGAGGAACTCGTCGCCTACGCTCGCGACCGACCCAACCTCGCCGTCGAGGGACTGATGACCATCCCACCGATGCCGCCGCCGCAGGTGGACCCCGTGTCCGCAGCACGGCCGCTGTTCGCCGCGCTGCGCGAGCAGCGGGACGTGTTGCGGGCTCGCTTCCCCGAGGTGAGCCACCTGTCGATGGGCATGTCGGGCGATCTGGAGGCCGCGGTGGCCGAGGGCGCCACGATGGTCAGGGTCGGGACCGCCCTCTTCGGGCCCCGTGGCGCGGGGCCGTGGCGAAAGGACGCAGCGTGAGCGCGATGTGGAACCGGACCCTGGTGTACCTCGGACTCCGGGAGGAGCCGGAGGAGATGTACGACGAGCTGCCCGTTCGGTTCGTCCCCGAGGATGACCCCTACGCGCAGCACGCTCCCGATCGGGACGAGAGCCGTCGTCGTGGGCTGGACGAGCGCTCCTCGGTGACGCGCGAGCGCGAGCTCGCCGTCACGGGGGCACCGGACCGGCCTGACCGGCCTCAGCGCCCTGACCGGTCCGAGCACACTGACCGGCCTCAGCGCCCTGACCGGCCTCAGCGCCCTGACCGGCCTGAGCACACTGACCGGCCTGACCGGTCGGAGGCGGTGCGTCCCGCGCCGGTCCGTGCCGATCGTCCCGATCCCGTCGCGGTCGTGGAGGACAACGTGCGGCCGCTGCGCAGCGCCGACGGTGCGGCGCGGACGGTCAGCCGGGTGGCCCAGGTCGAGGTCACGACCTTCGACGACGTCGAGGCCGTGGGGGCGCGCTACCGGACCGGTCAGGCGGTGTTGTTCGAGCTGTCGGGCGCGACCGGGGGGACGCCGCGTCGGGTGGTCGACTTCGTGGCGGGGCTGACCTACGCGTTGCGGGGCGAGTTGACAAAGGTCGGTGCCCGCGCCTTCCTGCTGGTACCCGAGGGCGCACGGGTCACCGCCGAGGAGCGTCGACGGCTGGGCGAGCTGGGCTACCGTCTCCCGGCGGGGAGCGAGACGTGATCCTGGCGCAGACAGCGGTGACCGGCTCCCGGCCGGTCGCCGCCCTGTTGGTGCTGCTGCTCGATGCCTACCGCATCGTGCTCCTCGCCCACGTGATCTTCTCCTGGGTGCCGCGGCTGCCGGAGCCACTGGTGCCGTTCCAGCTCGGGGTGCGGCGGCTCGTCGACCCGGTGCTGGCCCCGCTCAGACGCGTGATCCCGCCGCTGCGGCTCGGTGGGGTCGCGCTCGATCTGTCGATCCTGGTGCTGTTCTTCGGCATCTCGCTCTTCCTGCGACCGCTCGCTGGTGCCCTGCCGTTCTGATCCGACGTTGACACGAAAGGCCCACGATGCCCTACAGCCCCGAGGACATCGTCGCGTACGAGTTCCGTCCCAAGACCCGCGGGTACGACCGCGACGAGGTGGACGGCTTCCTGGATGCCCTGGCGGACCAGATCGAGGAGGCCGCGACGGAGCAGGAGGCGTTGCGCGCTCAGGTCGCGGCGCTCGAGGCGCGACTCACCGAAGCGCAGGAGAGCGAGTCGGCGCTCAAACGCGCCTTCATCACGGTGCAGGAGGCCTCCGACCGGGTGCTGGCGGAGGCCCAGGAGGAGGTGGCCCAGCTCCGCGAGGAGGTCGCGACGGAGCTCGATGGGCTCCGGGAGCAGGCGTCACGGGAGGCCGCCGCCACCAAGCGCGAGGCCGAGGCCGAGGCCCGTGAACTCGTCGAGACCGCCGAGCGTGCGGCCGCCGAGCAGCGGGAGCGCATCGGCGAGCTCCAGCGGCTGGACGCCGAACACCGGCAGCGGCTGCAGAGCTCCCTGGAGGAGCAGCTCGCCGCCCTGCGGGCTCTCCCCGACCCCTTCGCCACCCTGGCACCCGACGTGCCGCCGCCACCCGCTCCGCAGCCGTGGGACCACGGTGCCGGCGACCAGCACCAGGCGACGGGGCCGGAGCCCGACGACCCCGGCCCGGCCGGTGGCCCGGTGACCGACGGCGAGCACGCGGCGGGCCTCGAGGAGGTGGCGGACCTCTGGCGGCTGCAGGAAGACGTCGGGCACGACGTCGCTGCAGGGTCCGAGGGTGAGGTCGGCGACGACACGCCCGCCGCCGACGCCGCTGCATGGTCCGAGGACGAGGCCGGCGACGACGCGCCGGCCGGCGACGACACGCCCGCCGACGACACGTGGGGTGAGCGCATCGAACGGCCGGTGTCGCCGAGCGACGAGCACTGAGCTCGGGACGAGATAGCGGCCCCGCCGAGGTGCGCCCTCGGTGGACGGCCCGCCCGGTTGCCGGGTGCGCTCAGCCCCGACGTGTGGTGCCGGCCGAGCGGGCACCGTGCCGCGCGGCCCGCTCCAGGGGGTTGTCCCGGTAGCCGTACCGCGCCGACAGCCACACGTACAGCGGCAGCAGCAGCGGGCCCAGGCGCTCGGCCTGTCGCGCGTGAACCGCCTCGTGGGCCAGCAGCGCCGGATCCGGCGCTGCGCCGGGGCTGAGCACGACCAGCCCGACGGTGTTGGCCGAGGCGCCCACCGCTCCCAGCGCGATCCGTGACGGGCCGCCCGCACCCCGCACCACGAAGCAGCCGAGCTCCTCGTCCCAGCGTGGTCGCTGGCCGGCCAGCAGCGCCAGCAGCAGCCCGACCGCCGTCAACGGCGCGGACCACGTCGCCGTGACCACCCGCCCCACGGGGGTGCTCGGCCGGTCCGGGACCCACCGTGCCAGCCGTTCGGCCCACGCCGGCTGCGGTGACCGCGGCGGGAGCGCGGCCGCTGCCGACGCTCGCGGCAGCGCACCACGCCTGACCTCGCGGGCCTCCCACCGTTGGCGGGCGAGCCCGACCACACCGGCGACGGCCGTGGCCGTGAGCAGCAGCGACCCCGCGCGGCGGATCACGAGCGGACCGCGACCAACGCCGCGCCCAGCGCACCGAGATCGATGGAGGTGCCGTCGGCCACCGGTGCCCGGTGGATCTCGGTGGCCAGCACGTCCCTGGCGATCGCCTCGTAGTGTCCACCGGTGGCGAGCTCTTCGTCGAGCGCTCCCGGGGTGACAGAGAGCACCAGCTCGATCCGGTCCGAGAGCTCGAGCCCGGCCGCCTTGCGCAGGTCGTTGATGGCTCGCACCAGCTCCCGGGCGGCGCCCTCGACCTCGAGTTCGCGGGTCAGCGCGGTGTCCAGCGCGAAGGACGACGTCGCATCCCGCGCCACGGCCCAACCGGTCCGTGGACGCTCGATCACCTCGACCATCTCCGGGGTGATCGTGACCGTGTCGTGGCCCACCGTGAGCGGTGCCGGGCCCTCGGCCAACCGGGCCGCGAACGCCGCGGCGGCGTCGTCGTCGAGCGCGCTGATCGCGGCTGCGACCTCGGGTGCACGCTGCTGGAACGCCGGTCCGAGCGAGCGGAAGTTGGGCTTGCAGCTGCGCTCGATCAGATCCCCGGTGCCGTCGGCGAGCTCGACGCGGTGGACGTTCAGCTCCTCGGCGATGTCGTCGGTCAGCGGTGCCAGGCCCGCTCGCTCGCCGGCCGGCACGCTGACCAGTGCCCGGGCCAGGGGCTGGCGCACCTTCACGCCGCTGTCGTTGCGAGCCTGACGCCCGAGCTCCACGACCCGGCGGGCCGTGGCCATCGCCGTCCGCAGGTCGTCGTCGCGCCAGGCGGCCTCGGCCACGGGGAAGTCGCTCAGGTGCACCGAGGTGTGCGACGGCGTCCGACCGGCCGCGCTCGCCGGGGCCACGACCAGGTCCTGCCAGAGGCGCTCGGCCAGGAAGGGGACGGAGGGGGCGAGCAGCTGCGACAGGGTCGTCAGGCAGGTGTGCAGGGTGTGGTAGGCGGCCGCCTTGTCCGCCGGGTCGTCGTGGACCGACTTCCAGAACCGCCGTCGGTTGCGTCGCACGTACCAGTTCGACAGGTCCTCGACGAAGCGCTCCAGCGCCCGGGTCGAGGTGGACACGTCGTAGCGCTCCAACGCACCGTCCACCGTCTCGACCAGGGCGGCCAGCTCGGCCAGCACCCACCGGTCGATCGCGGGGCGTTCGGCGATCGGCGGCGCCGGCTGCTCGAGGTCGAAGCCGTCGATCGCGGCGTAGGTGGTGAAGAAGACGTGGGTGTTCCACAGCGTGAGGAGGAAGCGCCGCACGACGTCCTCGAGCAGGTTGTGGCTCACGCGCCGGTTCACCCACGGGTTGCCCTCGGCGAGCATCAGCCAGCGCAGCGCATCGGCGCCGTGCGCCTCGATCAGCTCCCACGGGTCCAGCACGTTGCCCGCGGACTTCGACATCTTCCGCCCGTCCTCGTCCACGATGTGCCCGAGCACGGCGCAGGTCCGGTACGAGCTGTCGTCGAACAGCAACGTCGACTCCGCCAGCAGCGAGTAGAACCACCCGCGGGTCTGGTCGATCGCCTCGCAGATGTAGTCGGCGGGGTAGTGGCGGGCGAACTCCTCCTGTCCCGTGTGCGGGTAACCCCACTGGGCGAAGGGCATCCCGCCCGAGTCGAACCATGCGTCGGCGACCTCGGCCACGCGGTGGGCCGTCCCCCCACAGGCCGCACAGGGCAGGGTCACCTCGTCCACGTAGGGGCGGTGCGGGTCCAGCTCGCTGAGGTCACGGCCGGCCCTGGCGCCGAGCTCCATGCGGCTCCCCACCACCTCGACGTGGTCGCAGTCGTCGCAGCGCCAGAAGGGCAGCGGGGTACCCCAGTAGCGGTCCCTGGACAGCGCCCAGTCCACGTTGTTCTCGAGCCACCGGCCGAAACGGCCGTCGCGGATGTGCTCGGGGTGCCAGTCGATCTGCGCGTTGTTGGCCAGCAGCTGCTCGCGCCGGGCGGTGGTCCGGATGTACCAGGAGGGCTTCGCCCAGTAGATCAGCGGACGCTTGCACCGCCAGCAGAACGGGTAGGTGTGGGTGTAGGTCAGCGAGCGCAGCAGGAGGCCACGCTCCCGCAGCTCGGCGGTGATGGCGCCGTCCGCGTCCTTGACGAAGGTCCCCTTCCAGGGGCCGACGGTGAACCGCCCCTGGGCGTCGACGGGGTTGAGGACCGGCAGGCCCTCGGCCCGGCCGACGGCCATGTCGTCGGCGCCGAAGGCGGGGGCCAGGTGCACGATCCCGGAACCGTCGGTGGTGGTGACGAAGTCGGCGGCGAGCAGACGGTGGGTGTCGGTATCCGCGGGCACCGGAACGACGTCGAAGGGGCGGGCGTAGTGGGTCCCCAGCAGCTCTGCCCCGGTCAGGGAACGGACCACCTCGGCGTCCTCGCCGAGCACCGCCTCGCGGCGGTCCGCGGCGAGCACGAGCAGCTCGTCCTCCACCCCGAACGCGGAGGTGCGCACCAGCTGGTAGGGGACCGTGGTCCCGACGGCGCAGGCGGTGTTGGACGGCAGGGCCCAGGGTGTGGTCGTCCACACCACCAGCGCCGCCCCCTCCTCGGCCAGGGGTCCGTCGGTGATCGGGAAACGGACGTACACCGAGGGGTCGTCCACCTCCTGGTAGCCCTGGGACACCTCGGCGTCCGACAGGGCGGTGCCGCACCGTCCGCAGTAGGGGGCGACCCGGAAGTCCTCGAAGATCAGGTCGCGGTCCCACAGCTCCTTGAGCGCCCACCACATGCTGTCGACGTAGGTGTCGTCCATCGTGCGGTAGGCGTCGTGGGTGTCGATCCAGAAGCCGATGCGCTCGGTCAGGTCCTCGAACGCGCCGACGTAGCGAAGCACCGACTCGCGGCAGCGGGCGTTGAACGCCTCGATGCCGTAGGCCTCGATGTCGGCCTTGGAATCCAGGCCGAGCTCGCGCTCCACCTCGAGCTCCACGGGCAGGCCGTGGCAGTCCCAGCCGCCCTTACGGCGGACGAACAGGCCCTTCATCGTCCGGTAGCGGGGGAAGATGTCCTTGAACACCCGGGCTTCGACGTGGTGGGTGCCGGGCATCCCGTTGGCGGTGGGCGGGCCCTCGTAGAAGGTCCACACCGGCGCGTCGGCCCGCTGGGCCAGGCTGGCGGCGAACACGCCCTGCTCGCGCCACAGGTCGAGCACCTCCGACTCCAGCGACGGCAGGTCCGGCCGGGGGGCCACGCTCGGCCAAGGGGAGCCGGTCGCCTGATCGGACGTCGGGTCGGACGCCGGGAACGGCGCGTGGGCGGAGGCGGTGGGGGCGTCGGGCATGGGATCGGTCCTCGCGGTCGGTCGTGGCCGCCCGCTCCGGGGCGACGGTCTCGCCGTGCGTCCCGAGGGACGGTGCCGGGCGTCTGCCGACGCCGGACCGCGGTCCCACCCTCGTTGGTCACCCGCACCGGGCGACCCGCTCGTCATGTTCCGCACCGGCTCGCGCCGGGGGCCGACGTCTCGGGTCGGCGCCGTCCGTGCCTACGCACCGGGGCGGCCGACGGTGGTCGTCGGGCCCGGGATCTCGTCACGGCCGCTCGGAGGTGATGGCGCGATGGACCCCACCGCCGGCTCCCACCGTCCCGGCTCGCTCGTCGTGGGGCGGCCCGTCGTGCCGCGTCCTCGTCATCACGTTGGTCTCGCTGCGGCTGCCCCGCGGGGATCGTCCTCGATCACCGTCGATCATCACGGGGGTTGCCGTCGACACCGTCCACAGGGTCCGGTGCCGACGCGCAGTCTACGGTGGCCGTTCGGACGGTGTCACCGCCGCGGCCGCTGCGCGCAGGGTCGAGACCGGTTCTGTATCCTCCGCGAACTCATGGCCACCACTCCGATGACCGAGAAGCAGCTCCGCGCCCGGCGCGAGGAGCTGGAAGCCGAGCGCGCGCAACTCCTCGAACAGGTGGCGGAGCTCGACGCGGAAGCCGACGTCAACAACTGGCGCGAGGGTGGGTTCGACGACGACCCCGCCGATGCGGGCTCCGCGAGCTTCGAGCGTGAGACCGCCCAGTCGTTGTCCAACCACTCCCGCCGTCTGCTGACCCAGATCGACGACGCCCTGCGGCGCATGGACCAGGGCATCTACGGGGTCTGTGAGCAGTGCGGGAAGCAGATCGAGCCGGAACGTCTGGAAGCGCTTCCCTACGCGATGCTGTGCATGGAGTGCAAGCGTCGCGAGGAGACGGGTCGCTGAACTCGTGAACGACGGATCCCTCCCGGAGCCGACGACCGATCCGGGAGCCACCGATGACGGGGCCCAGCTCGAGCCCCCCCCGCCCCCGCCGCACCGCCTCGCGGTGCCGGTCGGACTGCTCGCCGCAGCAGTGCTGGTCCTGCTCGATCAGGTCACCAAGCAGATCGCGGAAGCCGTCCTGGTGCGGGGTCGGTTCGTGCCCTGGATCGGCCCCGACATCGGGTGGCAGCTCGTCTACAACCCGGGGGGCGCCTTCGGGATCCCGGCGCCGCACTGGCTGTTCCTGCTCGTCACGATCGGGGTGGTCGTGCTGGTGGCCAGGGTGCTGCCGCGTACCCCGACGTTGCTGGGGGCCGCGGCCTACGGGCTGCTGCTCGGCGGCGCCATCGGCAACGTGCTGGACCGGCTGCTGCGGGCGGGCGGCGAGGGGTTCGGCAGGGGCCACGTGGTCGACTTCGTCGCCTGGGGCACCTTCCCGCGCTTCAACGTGGCCGACAGCGCGATCACGGTGGGCTTCGTCCTGCTCGTGCTCGCCCTGCTGCAGGAGGAGCGTCGGGCGGCGGAGGTGATGCGGTCGGCCGAACGGGGCCAGGGTTCGTCCGACACCTCGGACCAGGCTGGAGCAGAGCACCCGCACCAGGCTGCTGCCGACGCTGCCGCTGACGGCTCGGACCGCCCCTCGCCCACGGCGACGGATGAGGTCCCCGGCGTCATCCCCGGCGACCTCCCGGGCGAGACCCCCGCCGAGCCCCCGGCCGACACCCCGCCCGAGACCCGGGGCGACGCCCCTAACGGCACCACTGCAGGGACCACACCAGGGTCCGAGCGCCCCGAGCCCGATCCCACCGACGACGGGGGACGGGGCCCCGGGTCGTGAACCCGGTCGAGGTGCCCGCTGCGGCCGACGGCCGGCGTCTGGACGTCTGGCTCGCCGGACACCTCGAGATCTCCCGCAGCCAGGCGGCGGCCCGCATCGACGCCGGCCAGGTCCTGCTCGGTGGGGCGCAGGTCCCGCGCGGACGTCGGCTGCGTGCCGGCGAGGTGGTGGAGGTGTCCGCGCCGCCACCGACGCCGACCGCTCCGCCCCCACCCCTGCCACCGATCCGGTACCGCGACGAGCACCTGCTCGTGGTCGCCAAACCGGCCGGGCTCGTCGTCCATCCCGGCCCGGGACATCCCGACGACACCCTGGTGGACGCGCTCGAGGCCGCCGGGATCCCGCTCGCACCGGGGACCGAGGGGCACCGGCCCGGCATCGTCCACCGGCTCGACCGTGGCACCTCGGGGCTGTTGCTCGTCGCGTCCACACAGGAGGCGTTCGTCGGCCTGACCGCGGCCCTCGCCGCGCGGCAGGTGTCCCGCCGCTACCTCGCCGTCGTCGCCGGGGTGCCGGAGCAGCCCCGCGGCAGGATCGAGGCTCCGATCGGTCGGGATCCGGAGGAGCGGACCCGCTTCGCGGTGGTCACGCAGGGTCGGCAGGCCAGTACCCGTTACCGGGTCCTGGCGACCACGACCATCCCGGGGACGGACCCACGGCGGGGGGCGGTCGCCAGCCTGGTGTGCCAGCTCGGCACCGGTCGGACCCACCAACTCCGGGTGCACCTCGCCGCCCTCGGGACGCCGATCCTGGGCGACCCCGCCTACGGCGCGCCGGTCGAGGTATCCCGCGCCGCCGGCCTGGAGCGGCCCTTCCTGCACGCGGCCGCGATCGGCCTGGACCATCCCGTGACCGGCGTGCGGCTGGAGCTCTACGAGCC
>JAWOCZ010000171.1:0-7828 GCA_046483565.1 Nitriliruptoraceae bacterium | reverse complement strand
ACCGGCTTGTTGAGGCCCTGCAGGACCGGACCGATCGCGACCGCACCGGAGGAGCGCTGCACCGCCTTGTAGGTGTTGTTGCCGGTGTTGAGGTCGGGGAAGATGAACACCGTCGCGTGACCGGCGACGCTGGAGCCCGGCAGCTTGGCCGCACCGACCCCGGCGTCGATCGCCGCGTCGTACTGGATCGGCCCCTCCACCTCGAGGTCGGGTCGGCGTTCGCGGACCAGTGCCGTGGCCTCACGCACCCGCTCGACGGCGCGTCCCTTGCCCGACTCGCCGGTGGAGTAGGACAGCATCGCGATCTTCGGGTCGATGCCGAACGCCGCGGCGGTGGTCGCCGAGCTGATCGCGATGTCGGCCAGTCCTTCGGCATCGGGCTCGGGGTTGACCGCGCAGTCGCCGTAGACCAGCACCCGGTCGGCGAGCGCCATGAAGAACACCGACGAGACGATCGACACGCCCTCGCTGGTCTTGATGATCTCGAAGGCGGGACGGATCGTGTGCTGGGTGGTGTGGACGGCCCCGGAGACCATGCCGTCAGCCAGTCCTCGGTGGACCATCATGGTCCCGAAGTAGCTGACGTCCAGCATCGTCTCCAGGGCGAACTCCCTCGTCACGCCCTTGTGGGCGCGCAGCTGCGTGTACTCATCCGCGAAGTCCTCGACCAGGTCGGACTCGGCGGGTTCGATGAGCTCGATGTCGCCGAGGTCGACCCCCGCGGCGTCGGCCCTGGCCCGGACCTGCTCGGCATCGCCCAGCAGGATCAGGTCGACGACGTTGCGGCGCCGCAGGACCTCGGTGGCGCGCAGGATCCGTTCGTCCTCCCCCTCGGGCAGCACGATGCACCGACGATCGGCCCGGGCCCGCTGGAGCAGCTCGTACTCGAACATCAGCGGCGTGACCCGTTCGGTGCGCGCCACCTCGATGCGCTGCTCGAGCACGTGGGTGTCCACGTGCTCCTCGAAGACCCCGAGGGCCGTCTCGATCTTGCGCTCGTTGCCCGGCCTCATCACCGCGGGGACGCCGGCGACCCGACGGGCCGTGGTCCAGGTGTCGCCCGAGACCGACAGCAGGGGCAGGGCGATGTCTCCGAGCCCGTCGAGGAGCTTCTCGAGGTTGCGGTGGAGCGGGAACCCGCCGGTCAGCATCAGCGCCGCGATGTTCGGGAAGGTGCCGGCGGTCCGCGCCAGCAGGGTCCCGGCGATGACGTCCGGTCGGTCGGCAGGGGTGATCAGCAGCGCCCCCTCGTCCATGTGATCGAGGACGTTGGGCAGGCTCATGGCCGCGATCTTGATCACCGTGACCTCGCGATCGAGATCGGTGACCGAGCCGGCGAGCTGGTCGGCGCCGAGCTCGTCCGAGATCTCACGCACGGTCGGCTTGGCGAGCATCGGGACCTCGGGAAGCACCCACACGGGTTCCTCCCCGCCGGCGGCCTCGACCGCGTCGCGGACCTCGTCGATCACGCTGGGATCGACCCGGTTGATCACCAGAGCGGCGATCGTGCAGCCCTCGTTCGCCAGGGACTCGCGCGCGATGTTGAGCGCGTCGAGCACCTCGCCGGGCAGCCGCTCCGCTCCGTTGACCACCGCCAGGACGGGAGCACCGAGGTGGTTGGCGATCTGGGCGTTGACGTCGAACTCGAGCGAAGCCGCCGCACCGGTGTAGTCGGAGCCGTCGTAGAGCACGAACGAGTAGCGCCGCTCCATCTCCTGAGCGACATCGAGGATGCCCTTGAAGACCTCCTCGCCCTTGCCGTCACCGAACTGGTCCGCCACCTCGTCGGAGCCGAAGACGGCCATCTCGGCGGGATCGAGGTCGAGGTCGTAGCGCCGTCGCATCAGCTCGATGCGCTGGTCGGGTTCATGGCTGGACGGCACGACGGGCCGGACGTAGCCCACCGACCCCAGGCGCCGGAAGAGTAGTTCCATGATCCCGAGCGTGACCAGGGAGCGGCCCGCCCGGGGCTCCAGAGATGCGAGGTAGAGACGGTTCGCCACGGTGGACCCCAGGATGGATGGACGACCTCGAGTCAAGCAGCCGGCCGGCTCCCGCGCCGAGGGACTACCGTTGCGCCCCGACAGGGCCGAAAGGTGAGTGTCATCGATCCGATCCGGGCCAGGGTGCCCGTACCCGAGCGGGCACCGCTGGTGGCACTCGCCCGGCGTATCGCGGTCGCCGTCGGGCTGCTGTTCGTGGTCGCCTTCGCCGTCCTGGCGACACGGGGCGGGTACGTCGACGAGACCGGCCAGCCGGTCGGCCTGATCGATGCGCTGTACTACGCCTCGGTCACGGTGACCACCACCGGCTACGGCGACATCACCCCGGTCACGACCGGCGCGCGACTCACCGCGATCCTGGTGATCACGCCTGCCAGGGTCGCCTTCCTCCTGGTCGTCGTCGGGACGACGGTGGAGCTGCTGACCGACCGCTGGCGTGAGACCCTCCGACACGACCGATGGAGCAGACGGGTGCGCGATCATCACGTGATCTGTGGCTACGGCGTCAAGGGCCGCTCCGCGGCGCGTGCGCTCAGCGAAGAGAGCTCCAACGGCGACCGGAGCGACATCGTCGTCGTCGAACTGGACCCGGAGGCGGCACAGGAGGCCTCGCGGGACGGCTACACGGTCATCACCGGCGATGCGACCCGTACCCGGACCCTGCTGGAGGCGCACGTCGCACGGGCGCGGTCGGTGATCATCGCTCCCGATCGCGACGACTCGGCGGTGCTCGTCACGCTGACCTCCCGTGAACTCGCACCCGACGCCACGATCGTCGCGGCCGTGCGGGAGCAGGAGAACGCACACCTGCTGCGACAGTCCGGGGCCGATGCCGTGATCACCTCGGCGGAGACGACGGGCCGGCTGCTCGGGGTGACGAGCCGCAACCCGCGCATCGCCGCCGTCGTCACCGACCTCCTGCACACCTCGCAGGGCCTGGTCCTGGTGGAGCGCGAGGTCGAGCCCGATGAGATCGGACGCCCCCTCGGCGAGGCACACGGGGTGAACCTGGCGGTCGTACGGCGCGACACGCTCCTGCGCTACGACGATGACGCGGTCGAGAAGCTCGTCGCCGGCGACCTGCTGCTCGGGCTGCCCGCGCCCGCGGACTGAGCCGGGCGAGGGCGGGGCTGCGCGAGCGCACGGGCGCTCACCGCAGTCACGGCCAGGCGGCGAGGGCGGCGAGGGCGGCGAGATGAGCGGTGATCGCCCGGTGTCCTAGGCTCCGCGGCCAGGCGACGTCGACCACCTCGGCGTCCGAGAGCCACCGTCCAGGAGCGAGACACCCATGGCCACCATCTTCTACGACGACGACGCCGACCTCTCCCTGATCCAGGGCAGGAAGGTCGCCGTACTCGGGTACGGCAGCCAGGGCCACGCCCACAGCCTGAACCTGCGCGACTCGGGGGTCGACGTGCGCGTCGGGCTGCGCGAGGGCTCGCCGTCGTGGACTCGCGCCGAGGAGCAGGGGCTGCGCGTGCTCCCGACCAACGACGCCGCCGCCGAAGCCGACGTCGTCGTCATCCTCGCGCCGGACACCGCGCAGAAGGGCATGTGGGAGGGCGGCCTGCGTGAGGCCGTCGAACCCGGCAACGCGCTGGTCTTCGGCCACGGCTTCAACATCCACTACGGGCTGATCGCGCCACCGGAGGACGTCGACGTCCTGCTGGTGGCCCCGAAGTCGCCCGGCCACATCGCCCGGCGCACCTACGAGCAGGGGCAGGGCGTGCCCGGCCTCGTGGCCGTCGACCAGGACGCCACCGGCACCGCGTTGGAGCTGGGTCGCTCCTACGCCAAGGGCATGGGACTGACCCGTGCGGGGGTGCTCGAGACCACCTTCGCCGAGGAGACCGAGACCGACCTGTTCGGTGAGCAGGCCGTGCTGTGCGGCGGCGTCAGCCACCTCGTGCAGGCGGGCTTCGAGACACTGACCGAGGCCGGCTACCAGCCCGAGGCCGCCTACTTCGAGTGCCTGCACGAGCTCAAGCTGATCGTCGACATGATGTACGAGGGCGGCATCTCGTGGATGCGGCACTCGATCTCGACCACCGCGGAGTACGGCGACTACGTCTCCGGCCCGCGCGTGATCGGCGAGGAGTCGAAGGCGGCGATGCGGCAGATCCTGGCCGAGATCCAGGACGGCACGTTCGCGCGCAACTTCACCGCGGAGATCGAGTCGGGAGGTGAGTTCTTCGCCCGCAAGCGCGCGGAGGGTCGCGAGCAGCGCATCGAGGTGGTCGGGCGCGAACTGCGCGCGATGATGCCGTTCATCGACGCGCCGACCGAGGAGTACTGACGGCGCAGGTACTGACGGCGTGGGTACTGACGTTGCGGCCGGCGCCAACCCGCTGAGTGTGCGGGCTCGGCACGCCGGAGCCCGTCAGGAACCGAGCGGACCGGGCGCCCCGGGTCGGAGGCCAGCGAAGTCCCACCCGTCGAGCAGGTAGGGCTCGTCCTGCGACCAGGGGCCCGCCAGTACCGCCGCCAGGCGAGCGGTGGCCGCTTCGTCCGGTAGCCGACGTCCGACGCGACTCGGCCGGCGATCCGCCCCGCTCGAGGTGACGCGGTCGAGGAAGCCCACGAGCGACATCGCGACCGGGCCGTCGGCGGCCACCACGAGGTGGCCTTCGGAGCGGCTCGACCGTGCCCGATCGAAGGCCACGATCAGCTCCAGCAGGTCGGCGGCCCGGACGGGGCGCACCACGGTTCCCATCAGCTCCGGTGCCAGACCGGCGGTGAGCAGCGCATCCCGCAGCAGCGGGGTGTCGACGAGCCCGACACGGAGCACGATCGAAGGGCAGGGCAGCGCCGCGAAGACCTCCTCCACCTGACCCTTGGCCCGCCGCAGCGGGTCGGCCGCTCGCGGGGAAGCACCGGGCAGGGACAGGGAGATGACGCGACGGACGCCGGCGCCGGCCGCCGCCCGCGCTGCCACCTCGGCGTCGGCGACGAGTCGTTCGGGCTCGGAGGTCCCGAGCCCACCACCGACGTGCACCAGCGTGTGGACCTGGGCCAACGCCGCTTCGAGCCGCCCCTCGTCGTCGGCGGTCGCCGTGGCGACGAAGGCGCCCGCCGCTCGCAGGCTGGTGACATCGCCGTCGGCGGTGACCCGCACCTCGCCACCCTCCTCCAAGAGGCGGGCCGCGATCCGGCGGGCCAGCGGGTGCTCGGCGGCGGTGACCAGGACAGGCATGCGGCGCAGGATAGTCCTGACAGGATCGAAACTGGCCGCAGGGTGGATCGCCAGGCGTTCCCAGCCGGGGCTTCGGGCCGTACCTTCGTCACCTTCTCCCCGCGAACCAGGGACCTCATGATCAGCTTCGAACTCGCCGAGCAACTGCGCGCCGAGGGTCTGCGGTGGACACCGGCGGAGGGTGATCGCTTCGTCCTTCCCGACCATGACCTCGATGGCCGGGTCTTCACGATCTCCGACATGGTCGTCGAGGTGCGACGCTCGCCCGTCGGGGATCTGATCGCCTTCAACGGCACCACCGAGTGGGCGCTCGATGCGATCGAACGCGCCGAGACCGTCTGGCTCCCCCGCGAGGGCCAGCTCAGGGAGTGGCTCGGGGCCGCGCTGCTCTCGCTGGCCCGCCTCGAGGAGGGCTGGCGCTGCACCGTGCGGATCGGCGAGGAGCTGGTCGAGCTGGAGGCACCGGAGGCCGACGAGGCCTACGGACGCGCCGTGTTGGCCGTGCTGCGCGGCGTGCGCGAGGCCTGAGGACGCTTGACCGCGGATGCCCGCGGACACGAGGTCCGCGGGCGGGGTCTCCGCGGGCGGGGTCTCCGCGGGGCGGGGTGATCAGAGGCGCGCGCCCGAGCCCACGACGAGGTCTCGATCGGCGCTGACGCCTGCGCGAGCAATGACCGGCCGGCAACGATCCGAGCGCCCCGAACGCAGGTGTCCCACCCGGCGGGGTGCACCGCCTGGGTGGGACGTCCCGGTTCGCTCAGGACCGCTGCCTGTGGACTCCTCGGAGGTGGCGCTCACCCCCTCCGAGGGGACACGCAGGCTTCGGTCACACTCAGCTGCACCCGCTGGTCGTGCCACAGGACTCGCACACGTGGCAGGCCCCGGCGCGGATCATCTTGATCCCGCAGTCGAAACACATCGGCGCGTCGTGGTCGACCGGCAACGACGTGGCGCTGACCTGCGGCAGCGGCTCGGAGGCACGGACCGCGTCGGCCGTCGGCGCGGCCGGCACCTCGGGCTCCCGATCCCCGTAGCCCTGGTCGAGCATCTGCGTGCGTTCCTCAACGCTGTAGATACCGAGCGCCTCACGCTCGTCGTAGGGCAGGTACTCGAGCGCGAGCTTGCGGGCCAGGAAGTCCACCACCGAGGTGGCGAACCGGACCTCGTCGTCATCGGTCATGCCGGCCGGCTCGAAGCGCATGTTCATGAACTTCGACACGTAGGCCTCGAGCGGCACGCCGTACTGCAACCCGATCGACATCGAGATCGCGAAGGCGTCCAGCAGGCCCGACAGCGTCGAGCCCTGCTTGCCGATCTTGACGAACAGCTCGCCCATCCCGTCGCCGGGGTACTCGCCGGCGGTGATGTAGCCCTTGGCGTCGCCGACCCGGAAACTGATGGTCTGGCTCGGCCGCGTCTTCGGCAGCTTGCGCCGCTGCGGGACGTGGACCACCTCGGTGGCCGGAGCGGCCGCATCCACCTTGGCGTCGTCCTTCTTGGACACGCTCAACGGCTGGGCGACCTTGCAGTTGTCGCGGTAGATCGCGATCGCCTTGACACCGAGCTTCCAGGCATCCAAGTGGAGTTGCTCGACGTCGGCGACCGTCGCCGTCTCCGGCAGGTTCACGGTCTTTGAGATGGCGCCCGAGATGAAGGGCTGCGCGGCCGCCATCATCTTGACGTGCCCCATGTAGTGGATGGCGTCGTCGCCCATGGCGCACTGGAACACCTTGGTGTGCTCCGGCAGCAGCGCCGGGGCGCCGTGGATCGTCTTGTGCTCGGCGATGTACTCGATGATCGCCTCGACGGACTCCTCGGCATACCCGAGGTGGCGGAGCGCCTGCGGCACCGTCTGGTTCACGATCTGGATCGACGCACCACCGACCATCTTCTTCATCTTGACCAAGCCCAGGTCGGGCTCGATCCCGGTGGTGTCGCAGTCCATCATCAGACCGATCGTGCCGGTCGGCGCCAGCACCGTGGCCTGAGCGTTGCGGTAGCCGTGCTCACGGCCGAGCTCGAGCGCCTCGTCCCAGGCGGTGCGTGCGGCGACCATCAGGTCCTTGGGCACCGGACGGGGATCGATGTCGTCGACCGCCTCGCGGTGCTTGCCGATGACACGGAGCATGGGCTCGGCGTTCTTCGCGTAGCCGTTGTGCGGACCCTTGACCTGCGCGAGCTCCGCGGAGGTGCGGTAGGCATGCCCGGTCATCAGCGCGGTCAGCGCACCGGCCCAGGCACGTCCCTCGTCGGAGTCGTACGCCAGGCCGATCGACATCAGCAGACCGCCGAGGTTGGCGTAGCCCAGGCCCAACTCCCGGAAATCGATCGCGTTGCGGCCGATCGCCTCGGTCGGGTACGACGAGTACCCGACGATGATCTCCTGAGCGGTGAAGACGACCTCCACGGCGCGCTGGTAGGCCTCCACGTCGAAGCGGCCCGCCTCGTAGTCGTAGAACTTCTTCAGGTTCAGTGACGCGAGGTTGCAGGCCGAGTTGTCGAGGTGCATGTACTCGCTGCACGGGTTCGAGCCGTTGATGCGGCCGGACTCGGGCGAGGTGTGCCAGTCGTTGATCGTGGTGTCGTACTGCAGGCCGGGGTCGGCGCACTCCCAGGCCGCCTGGGAGATCTG
>JAWOCZ010000136.1:0-2697 GCA_046483565.1 Nitriliruptoraceae bacterium | reverse complement strand
GTGGCCGCGCTGCGCTCCGGCGGGGCCACGATCGGTTTCGTCCCCACGATGGGGGCCCTCCACGACGGGCACCTGGCGCTGGTCCGCCTGGCCGCCGCGCGTTCCGACGCCGTCGTGGTGTCGATCTTCGTCAACCCGACCCAGTTCGACCGGCCCGAGGACCTCAACGCCTACCCCCAGGACCTCGCGGGCGACGAGCGGGCACTGGCCGGACTCGGTGAGCGGGCTCCCGCGCTGGTCTTCGCGCCCCATCCCGGCGAGATGTACCCGCGGCCACCGGCGACCAGGGTGACCGTCGAGGGGCTGAGCGAGCACCTGTGCGGGGCCGCACGGCCCGGTCACTTCGACGGCGTCGGCCTCATCGTCGTCAAGCTGCTCGACATCGTGGCGCCCGACCTGGTCGTCTTCGGGCGTAAGGACCGCCAGCAGCTCCAGATCGTCCGCCGCATCGTGGCCGATCTCGACCTACCCGTCGAGGTCGTGGCCGGTCCCACCGTGCGGGAGTCGGACGGGGTCGCGCTGTCCAGTCGGAACCGCCGCCTCGATGCGGACCAGCGGGTGGCCGCCCGAGCGCTCTCCCGTGCGTTGCGAACCGCGGTGCTGCTCGTGCGTGAGGCCCGTGCGGCCGGACGGGTGCCCGAGGTGGCGAGCATCGCTGCTGCCGCGATGACGGCGTTGGCGGTGCCGGGCGTGGAGGCCGAGTACCTCGAGATCGTGGACCCCGACACGATGCAGCCGATCCAGGGTGCGCTGCCGATGCACGGGACGGCCGTGGTCGCCGTGGCCGCTCGCGTCGCAGGGGTCAGGCTGATCGACAACGTCGAGGTGGGAGACCTCGAGGACGAGCAGCGCCTCCTGGACGCCACCGCCTGAGCCTGCCGATCGGTGCTCAGAACACCCGCGGTGACGCTCAGGACGTCCACCGCGATGCTGAGAACGTCCGATCGATGCTCAGGACATGCGCGGTGACGCTCAGGATGGCCGCTGCAGCGGACCGACGACGGCCCCGCCGGGTTCGACCGGACGCGTCACCACCGCTCCCGCGCCGATGTGGGCGTGGGAGCCGATCCGGACCCCGCGCAGGACGAGGGCGCCCATGCCGATCGAGGTGCCCTCGCCGATCACGACGTCGCCACCGATCCGGGCACCGGGCAGCACGCAGACCAGATCCTCGAGCACCGCGTCGTGCCCGACCGCCGCACCGTGACCGACGAGCACGTGCTCGCCGAGGATGCACAGAGGTGAGACCGACGCGTGCCAGAAGACCTGGGTCCCGAGCCCGAGGATGGCGGTGGGCGAGACCACGGCAGTCGGATCGACCAGTGGCGCCGCCGGCGCGCAGGGGACCCGGGGGGCGAGCTTCTGCCGCACGTCGGACATGCCCACGCCGAAGGTGAATCGAGCATGGCTCGGCACGTCCATGATCGTCCCCGCCAGGGGGATGCCGCGGGCCGCGAAGCGATCGTCGCGGACCTTGCGGTCATCGGCGACACCTGCGGGCGTGATGTCGCACCTGAGCGCCAGGTCGGCGACATCCGACCCGTGCCCGCCGCCCCCGATGATGTACAGCTCCATGGCCCGACCCTAGTCCTGTCGTAGCCGCTGGTGGCGAGTAGCTTCGTGTCCATCCAGACGAACGAGCGGAGACCACGGATGCTGCTGGCGGTGGATGTCGGCAACTCCTCCACGGTGGTGGGGCTGTTCTCGGGTGAGCAGCTCGACCACCGGTGGATCCTGTCCACCTCGGTGTCCCGCACACGGGACGAGTACACGCTGGCCATCGCCGGGCTCCTCGGGCGGTCAGGGCTCGAGCTCGACCGGGACGTCTCCGGGGTCGTGATCGGGTCGGTCGTGCCCACCGTCACCGAGACCCTCAGGGCGCTGTTCACCCACGAGCTGCCGCGTGAGCAACCCCCTATCGTCATCGAGCCGGGCGTGCGCACCGGTGTCGCCATCCGCCACGACCACCCGCAGGACCTGGGTGCCGACCGGATCGCCAACGCCGTCGCGGTCAGTGCGCTGTACGGGGGGCCGGCGATCGTCGTCGACTTCGGCACCGCCATCAGTTTCGACGCCATCGACGCGCGAGGGGGGTTCATCGGCGGCGCGCTCGCCCCCGGCATCACGACCGGTGCGGAAGCGCTGGTCGCCCGCGCTGCCCGGCTGCCGACGGTCGAGCCGGTCGCCCCCGCCACACCGATCGGGCGGTCCACCACCTCGGCGTTGCAGTCCGGCATCGTCTACGGGGCGGCGGCCATGGTCGATGGCATGGTCAGCCGCATCAGTCTCGAACTGGGACAGGGCGTGACGACCGTGGCCACCGGCGGGACCGCCGAGGTGGTGCTCGCCCACTGCGGGACCATCGACCATCACGACCCTGCGCTCACTCTGAAGGGACTCCGGTTGGTCTGGGAGCGCAACACACACTGACCCGCCCGGGCACGGGACCGGCGACGACAGCCGGCCCCGGTCGATGATCACGACGGTGACAGCCGCGACGGCGGCGGCGAGCGTGCCCCCGTGCTGGGTTCGGGGTCGTGAGCCGGCCAGGGTTGGCTGGATCCGTGCCCCACCCCGCCTGGGTGGTGATGTCGGGGTCGTGAGCCGGCCAGGGTTGGCTGGATCCGTGCCCCACCCCGCCTGGGTGGTGATGTCGGGGTCGTGAGCCGGCCAGGGTTGGCTGGATCCGTGCCCCAC
>JAWOCZ010000034.1:0-17776 GCA_046483565.1 Nitriliruptoraceae bacterium | reverse complement strand
AGCCGATCGCGATGGATGAGGGGTTGAAGTTCGCGATCCGTGAGGGTGGTCGTACCGTCGGTGCGGGCCGTGTGACCAAGATCATCGCCTGACATCGGGTCGGCTGCGGGTGGGTCCGGCTGTCCGGGGACTCCACAGGCAGGGTCGCCCTGCCCGGCCAGACCCCCCGCAGCACCCACCCGGCCGGGCCGGCACCGACCGCTCCCGCACCATCAGACGCAGCATCCGCACCTTCCACGGCCCATCCGGCCCCCAGTTCGTACCCGATCGACGGCGATCGCCGCTTCGGGTTCCCATGACACCACGCTCCCGGCTGACCGCTGGCGGCGGCGCCAGGTAGCGAGAGGGAAGACCATGCCGAAGAACGACAACCGTCCCAAGGTCACGCTGGCTTGCACCGAGTGCAAGGAGCGCAACTACATCACGACCAAGCATCGGGTGAACCAGCGCGAACGCATCGAGCTGCGCAAGTACTGCTCGCGCTGCCGGACCCACCAGGTCCACCGCGAGACCCGCTGACCGCTCTCCGGTGTCACGAGCGGGCCCGCCGGCACTGACCGGCGGGCCGTCGTCGTGTCCGAGCGACGCCCCCGCTGGCTCGGGCCGGGTGTGTCGCGGCCTGGTGGTCGGTTGCGGCCGACCGGTTAGCATGCCCGGCGGCCACGGAGCAGGAGGTCGGTGTGGCGTTGCAACGTGACAAGGTCGGGACGACGTACCCGCCCTACATCTACGAGGTCTCGCGCGAGAAGATCCGGGAGTACGCGACCGCGCTCGGCGAGACCGATCCGCGCTACTTCAGTGATGGTGACGACTGTGTCGCGCCGCCGACCTTCGCCGCCTGCTTCACCGTCACCAAGGGCGGCGCGGCACCGTTCTCGGACCCGGAGCTCGGTGCCCATCCCGCGGTGGTGCACGGCTCGCAAAGCTACAGGTTCGAAGGACGTGCCCTGCGTCCCGGTGACGTGCTCACCTGCACGCCGCGGATCGCCGACATCTCGGCACGCGGCGCCAACGAGTACCTGGTGATCGAGGTGATCTGTGAGGACGCGGACGGTCACCACGTGGTGACCTCGCAGGCCACCATCGTGCTGCTGGGCTCCGCACCAGCGACCGCCGCGGACGCCCCTGCGGCTGCCGATCAGGAGGTGGCCTCGTGAGTGCTTCGCGATCGATCGAGGTCGGGTACGAGCTGCCGCCGGTCACCGCCGAGTCCAACCTGGTCGCCTCCGTGCTGTACGCCGGCGCCTCGGGTGACATGAACCCGCTGCACTATGACCCTTCCTTCGCCGAGAACGTCAGCCCGACCGGTGGGATCATCGCCCACGGGATGTACTCCATGGGGCTGGCCTCGCGGCTGCTCACGGCCTTCGCCGGTGGTCCCGAACAGGTGCTCGAGGTGGACGTGCGGTTCACCCGCCCCTGGCCGCTCGGCACCACCTCGACGTTCGCCGGGACGGTCACCGCCATCGAGGACGGTGTCGCGACGGTGGCGCTGGTCGGCACGAACGAGTCGGGGGATCGCATCCTGCGGGGAACGGGACGTGTCAGACTCTGAGCGGCGGCGCCGACGCCTCGCCCGAGCGGTTGTCGTCCGGGTCAGCAGCGCGGTAGCCTTAGGGCAAGCTGCCTCCCGGTGAGGCAGCGTTCCCGTGTCAGGGGTCGCTGTGTCGACCCGGTCGCCGCGGGGACGGACGGGAGTAGCTCAACTGGCAGAGCACCGGTCTCCAAAACCGGCGGTTGGGGGTTCAAGTCCCTCCTCCCGTGCGAGGTGGCCCACCGCCCGCACCGTGGAACCGGCCCTGCGCACCGCAGGCCACCGACGGGCGGAAGGTGTCCGTCCCACGACCCCGGCGGGGTCCCGACCCAACGGTCGCGAGCCTGCCGTCCCCGACCGCTCGGCCGGGCGTTCGCTCCACCTCGGTGCCCACGCCACCGGCGCCGGAACCGCACCACGGACCCGGCGCCGCGGGTCCGATCGATCGCATCACACACCCGGCTTCGGAGTCTGACATGAACCGCGAGGAGAAGCGCCAGGGAGGCCGCGAGGAGCGGCGGACCGAGGGCATGAAGAGCGCCGGTTCCGGGCCGACGCGTAGCACCCGCACCTCCCCGAAGCAGTTCCTGCGCGAGGTGCGCAGCGAACTGAGGAAGGTCGTGTGGCCCAACCGCAAGGAGGTGACGTCGTACACCATCGTCGTCCTCGTCACGACCCTCGTGCTCGTCGGGATCGTGTGGGGGCTGGACGAGGTGATCCGGCGCGCCGTCATCAACACCCTGGGGTGAACAGCGTGTCCGACGAGACCACCACCGATCGCGTGTCCGACCCGTCAGCAGCGGCGGACGCCGAACTTCCCGAGCCTGCGGCCGACGAGGTTCCCGAGCCGGAGGGCGACGACCTCGACGACCTGCTCGGCATGGCCGGCGCAGGCCCAGATGCCCCGCCCGATGCCCCGCCCGATGCCACGACTCCGTCCCCGGCTGAGGCGGCGACCTCGACTGCGCCCTCCGAGGCGCCAGAGGCGCCACCCGCGCGGGCCCGACGTCCACGTTCCCTCGAGGACGTGCGCGACCAGAAGGACCTCGCCCGCCTGCTCGGCGACTGGTACGTCGTCCACACCTACTCGGGCTACGAGCAACGGGTCAAGGACAACCTCGCCAACCGGGTCGAGGCCCTCGAGGCAGAGGACCGGGTCTTCGAGGTGGTGATCCCCACCGAGGAGGTCACCGAGTACAAGAAGGGCAAGAAGACCGTCTCGCAGAAGAAGTTCCTGCCCGGGTACGTGCTGGTCCGCGCCATCATGGACGACGAGGTGTGGGGGATCGTGCGTCACACCCCGGCGGTGACCGGCTTCGTGGGCTCGCCGGGAACCCGGCCCGTCCCGCTGCCCCTCAAGGAGGTCGCGGAGACCCTGAAGATCCCCGTCGAGGTGGTCGAGGAGGTCGAGGCCGAGGAGGGCGCGGAGGCCGTACCCTCCAAGGTCGTCGCCGAGATCGACCTCGAGGTCGGCGAGACCGTCCGGGTCACCGGCGGACCGTTCGCGGACTTCACGGGCACCATCTCGGAGATCAACCTCGACCAGGCCAAGCTCAAGGTGCTCGTCAGCGTGTTCGGTCGTGAGACCCCGCTCGAGCTGCCCTTCGACAACGTGGCCAAGCTGTAGCACCGACGCACCTTTGCACCGATAGCTTCCGCGCAGCGCGCTACGGGGCGCCCCGCACCACCCCATCGATCGTGGGAGGCCGGTACCGCACCGGCCGCCAGTACCACGCGAGGAGAGACGAACAACCATGGCGAAGAAGGTCGCAGGCTTCATCAAGCTGCAGATCCCGGCCGGTCAGGCCAACCCGGCTCCACCGGTCGGTCCGGCGCTCGGCCAGCACTCCGTGAACATCATGGAGTTCTGCAAGGCGTTCAACGAGAAGACCGCCCAGATGCAGGGCGACATCGTGCCGGTGGAGATCACGGTCTACGAGGACCGCTCCTTCACCTTCATCATGAAGACCCCACCCGCGGCCCAGCTGCTCATGAAGGCGGCGGGTGTCGGTGGGGGGTCGGGGGTACCCCACGTCACCAAGGTGGGCTCCGTGACCCGTGAGCAGGTCAGGGAGATCGCGGAGAAGAAGATGCCCGATCTCAACGCGATCGACCTCGAGGGCGCGATGAAGATCATCGAGGGCACGGCGCGCTCCATGGGCATCACCGTCAAGCAGTGAACGCAGACCGCTGACCGACCGTGTCCGGGCATCGGCCCGGTGCGGCACACGTCCTAGGTGGGAGACGGCCAGGCGCCGTCGTCGGGACCACGAGGAGCGAGTTGGAATGGCCAAGAGGAGCAAGAAGTACCGGGCGGCGCTGGATCGGATCGAGACCGACCGCCTCTACGGTCCCAAGGCGGGCTTCGCCCTGCTGAAGGACATCGACGCCGCGGGCTACGACGCCACCGTGGAGTGCGCGTTCCGGCTGGGCATCGACCCGCGGAAGGCCGACCAGATGGTGCGCGGTGCCGTGGCGCTGCCCCACGGCACCGGCAGCGAGGTGACCGTCGCGGTGGTCGCTGCGGGGGAGAAGGCCACCGACGCGACCGCCGCGGGCGCCGACCACGTCGGATCGGACGACCTCGTCGAGCGGCTCGCCGCTGGTGAGCTGATCGACGAGCTGGACTCGATCATCGCGACACCCGACATGATGGGCAAGCTGGGCCGTCTCGGGAAGACGCTCGGCCCACGCGGGCTGATGCCCAACCCGAAGTCCGGCACCGTGACCATGGACGTCGGCAAGGCGGTCAGCGAGATCAAGGCCGGGCGCGTCGAGTACCGCTCGGACCGCAACGGCAACGTCCACGTGGTCCTCGGCAAGGCGTCCTTCACCGTCGAGCAGCTGCTCGACAACTACGCCGCGCTGTTGGACGAGATCCTGCGGCAGCGTCCGTCGGCGGCCAAGGGCCGCTACCTGCAGACCGCCGCGATCTCCACCTCGATGTCGCCGTCGGTCCCGCTGGACCCGTCGCGCTCCCGCGGGCTGCTCGAGGACGACGACGCCTGATCAGGCACGGTCCGCGCGAGTGGCGCGCGGACCGGGGCCGCGTTCGTCACCCGACGAGCGGGGCGCTAACCTCTCCCCTCAACGAACCGAAGACCGCCGGATGCCCCTCGGGGCCGAAGGACGTGACCGGCCCGGAGCGCAGCACGTGCTCCCCGCCACGCATCCCGCGCAGGATCGAACAGCACGGCACCTCACCACGAGACGCCCTCCGCTTTCGTCCCCCTGCGCTGTTGCGCGAGGGGGACGTCGTCGTCTCCGGCCCGTTCCCGTCACCGTCGGATATCGGCACAGCACGTCGACGGAGGTCACACGTGGTACGGCCGGAAAAGCTCGCCAAGGTCGAGGAGGTCCGTTCGGACCTGACCGGCTCGGCGGCGACGCTCCTCACCCACTACCGCGGCCTGTCGGTCACCGAGCTCGCCGAGCTGCGTGCGCGGCTACGCGACTCGAACGCCGAGATGAAGGTCGTCAAGAACACGCTCACCAAGCGCGCGGCTGAAGCCGCGGGGATCGGCGGGCTCGATGAGCTGCTCGTCGGGCCGACCAGCCTGGTGCTCTGCGCGGAGGACCCGGTCGGCCCCGCCAAGGCGCTCAAGGCCTTCGCCAAGGACCACCCCGAGCTCGTCATCCGTGGTGGCTACCTCGACGGCGAGGTGCTCGACGGCGAGGCGGCGCTCAAGCTCGCGGACCTCGAGAGCCGCGAGGAGTTGCTCGCCAAGCTCGCCGGTCTGATGCAGGGCGCGCTGTCCGGGACCGCCCGCCTGCTGCAGGCGGCGACGGAGAAGCAGGCACGGCTCCTGCAGGCGCTGATCGACGCCGGCGGACCGGAGGCCAAGGGCTTCGCGACCACCGCCCCAGCCGCGGCTGCCGATGCGCCAGCTGCTGAAGAGACCACGACCGAGGCCTGAGCCGAGGTCCCGCACGACATCGGGTCACTCGGGCACGAGCCCGCAGGCCCACACGACCACCCGGCGCGCGAGGCGCGCCACCAGGAGGAATCACGATGGCGAAGCTGACCACCGACGAGCTCATCGATCAGTTCAAGGAGCTCACGCTCATGGAGCTGAGCGAGCTCGTCAAGAAGTTCGAGGAGACCTTCGAGGTCACCGCTGCCGCTCCGGTCGCCGTCGCGGCTGCCGGCCCGGCCGGCGGTGAGGCCGAGGAGGCCGAGGAGCAGACCGAGTTCGACGTCATGCTCACCGGCGCCGGTGAGAAGAAGATCGGCGTCATCAAGGAGGTCCGTGGCCTCACCAGCCTCGGGCTCAAGGAAGCCAAGGAGCTCGTCGAGAGCGCACCCGCGGCCGTCCTCGAGAGCGTCTCCAAGGACGCTGCCGATGAGGCCAAGGAGAAGCTCGAAGCCGCCGGCGCGACCGTCGAGCTCAAGTGATCCCCTCTCCCTCGGGATGCCGAGGGAGCCGCACGTCGCGCGCCACCGCCTCCGGATCTCCGGGGGCGGTTGACGCGCTCAGCGCACGGTGGGTACGCTTAAGCGCCGCCGTGTGCTCCGCCGTCGTCCCGCTGCTCCCACGTCTCAGCGGAACGCGTCCCATCGAGCGAGGTCGTCGTCATCCGAGCTCTGCTGTGAACCTCTGCGTTCGCACACGGAGTGTTGGGTCGTCGACCACGATCGAGACCAGCGCGTGTCCGCCACTGACGTGGCGCGTCACGACCGGTGTGTATCGCGGCCGCACCACCCCGTGGGTCGGTCGAGCCGCCCACGTCGCGTCGCGCACTGCGTGATGACGCATCGCCCTGCGAGTCACAGCGCCGCTGGACTCGTCGAGACCACCATCTGTACCAGGGGAGGTCCCCGTTGGTCGGCACCGCCGTCAACCCGCACCTGAAGCTGGACCAGCGTCTGAGCTTCGCCAGGATCCACGAGGCGCTACCCGTCGAGGAGTTGGACCTTGTCGCCATCCAGAGCCACTCCTTCAACTGGTTGATCGAACAGGGCCTCGGCGAGATCTTCGACGAGATCTCCCCGATCGAGGACAGCCAGGGCAAGATGGCACTCAGCTTCCTCGACCACCGGTTCGATGAGCCCAAGTACTCGGTCGCGGAGTGCAAGGAGAAGGACCTCACCTTCGCCGCCCCGTTGTTCGTGACCGCCGAGTTCCTGAACAAGGAGGACGGCACGATCAAGTCCCAGACGGTCTTCATGGGGGACTTCCCCGTGATGAGCGACAAGGGGACCTTCATCATCAACGGGACCGAGCGGGTGGTCGTCTCCCAGCTCGTGCGCTCTCCGGGCGTGTACTTCGACACCTCGGTCGACAAGACCACGGGCCGGGACGTCTACGGCTGCAAGGTCATCCCGGCACGCGGCGCGTGGCTCGAGTTCGAGGTCGACAAGCGTGACCTCGTCGCCGTGCGCGTCGACCGCAAGCGCAAGCAGCCGATCAGCGTCTTCTACCGGGCCCTGAAGGCCTTCGCCTTCAACGATGCCACCGGCCAGTACGAGTTGGCCCCTACCGAGGTCCTGCAGACCGAGGTGCCCGACGACGAGATCCTCGACTTCTTCGGTAGCGCCGAGTCGATCGCGCTCACGTTGGAGAAGGACAACACCGGCCGGACGCCGGCCCAGGCGCTCGAGGAGATCTACCGCAAGCTCCGTCCGGGTGAGCCGCCGAACGTCGATCAGGCGGGGCAGCTCCTGCTCGGCATGTTCTTCGCCGGCAAGAAGTACGACCTCGCCCGTGTCGGTCGGTACAAGATCTCCGGCCTCGAGGACGACGGGCAGGGCCACGTCAAGCACGGCAAGCTCACCGACGAGTTCGACTCGCTCGGCTTCCAGCGGCGCGATCAGCACGTGCTCACGCGCGAGGACGTCCTGGCGACGATGTCCTACCTCGTCAACCTCCACGCCGGCGAGGACGGGTACGACACCGACGACATCGACCACTTCGGCAACCGCCGACTGCGCTCGGTCGGCGAGCTGATCCAGAACCAGGTGCGGATCGGCCTGTCCCGGATGGAGCGCGTGGTCCGTGAGCGCATGACCACCCAGGACCTGGAAGCGATCACCCCTCAGACCCTGATCAACATCCGGCCGGTGGTCTCCGCGATCCGGGAGTTCTTCGGGACCTCGCAGCTGTCGCAGTTCATGGACCAGACCAACCCGTTGGCCGGCCTCACCCACAAGCGCCGTCTCTCGGCGCTCGGGCCGGGCGGCCTGTCCCGTGAACGGGCCGGGTTCGAGGTCAGGGACGTGCACCCGTCGCACTATGGCCGGATGTGTCCGATCGAGACCCCTGAGGGTCCGAACATCGGCCTGATCGGTTCACTGGCGACCTACGCCCGGATCAACGAGTACGGGTTCGTCGAGACGCCCTACCGCAAGGTGGTGGACGGCAAGGTCACCGACGACTTCGAGTACCTCACGGCGGACGAGGAGGATCGCTACGTCGTCGCACAGGCCAACGCGCCGGTGGACGAGTCCACGGGCGAGTTCGAGAACGCCATGGTGCTGGTCCGCGCCAAGGGCGGTGAGGTCCGCGAGGTCCCACCGGCCAACGTGGACTACATGGACGTCTCGCCACGTCAGACCGTGTCCATCTCCGCTGCCCTGATCCCCTTCCTCGAGCACGACGATGCGAACCGGGCCCTGATGGGTGCCAACATGCAGCGTCAGGCGGTGCCGCTCCTGCGTGCCGAGTCGCCGTTCATCGGTACCGGCATCGAGGCCAAAGCCGCTCGCGACGCCGGCGACGTGATCACGGCCACCAACGCAGGGGTGGTCGTCGAGGTGGCGGCGGACCACGTGGTGGTGCGAACCGACGACGACGACATCGACCGGTACTACCTCACGAAGTTCATGCGCTCGAACCAGGGCAGCTGTATCAACCAGCGTCCCCTGGTCACCGAGGGTGACCGCCTCGAGGTCGGCGATCCGATCGCGGACGGTCCCTCCACCCACGATGGAGAGCTCGCGCTCGGGCGGAACCTGCTGGTCGGGTTCATGTCCTGGGAGGGCTTCAACTTCGAGGACGCGATCATCCTCTCCGAGCGTCTCGTCCGCGAGGACGTGCTGACCTCGATCCACATCGAGAAGCTCGAGGTCGACGCCCGCGAGACCAAGCTCGGACCCGAGGAGATCACCCGCGACATCCCCAACGTGTCCGAGGAGGTGCTCGCCAACCTCGACGAGGAGGGCATCATCCGGATCGGTGCCGAGGTCCAGCCGGGTGACATCCTGGTGGGCAAGGTCACCCCGAAGGGTGAGACGGAGCTGACTCCCGAGGAACGGCTGCTGCGCGCGATCTTCGGTGAGAAGGCACGTGAGGTGCGTGATACCTCGCTGAAGGTCCCGCAC
The DNA here is from genome assembly GCA_046483565.1 of Nitriliruptoraceae bacterium. GTDB lineage: Bacteria > Actinomycetota > Nitriliruptoria > Nitriliruptorales > Nitriliruptoraceae > T1Sed10-7. The sequence continues at coordinate 8,921 of JAWOCZ010000034.1, read as the reverse complement.
GGCGACCGCGGCATCGTGATCGGTGTGCAGCGGTTCAGCCGTGCGGACGGGGACGAGCTGTCCCCGGGCGTCAACGACATGGTGCGGATCTACATCGCCAAGAAGTCGAAGATCTCCGAGGGCGACAAGCTCGCCGGGCGCCACGGCAACAAGGGTGTCATCTCGAAGATCCTGCCCGTCGAGGACATGCCCTTCCTCGAGGACGGCACCCCGCTGGACATCGTGCTCAACCCGCTGGGTGTGCCGTCCCGCATGAACGTCGGCCAGGTGCTCGAGACCCACCTCGGGTGGGCGGCCGCGAACGGCTGGCACTTCGAGACCGCTCCCGAGTGGTTCTCCGAGATCGGCTGGACCGACGAGCACGCGGACATGGAGGGCCCGGTTCGCTTCGCGACGCCGGTGTTCGACGGCGCCAGCGAGGCCGAGCTCGTCGACCTGCTGGAGAACTCCCGTCCGACCGACGACGGCATCCGCCTGGTCGGTACCGACGGGAAGGCGACGCTCTTCGAAGGGCGGACCGGCCAGCCACTCGATGCGCAGGTCACGGTCGGCTACATGTACATCCTCAAGCTCCACCACCTCGTCGACGACAAGATCCACGCGCGCTCGACCGGCCCCTACTCGATGATCACCCAGCAGCCGCTGGGAGGGAAGGCGCAGTTCGGCGGCCAGCGCTTCGGCGAGATGGAGGTCTGGGCGCTGGAGGCGTACGGCGCGGCCTACGCCCTCCAGGAGCTGTTGACGATCAAGTCCGACGACACGCTCGGCCGCGTCAAGGTGTACGAGGCGATCGTCAAGGGCGACAACATCCCCGAGCCCGGGATCCCCGAGTCCTTCAAGGTGCTGGTCAAGGAGATGCAGGCGCTGAGCCTCAACGTCGAGGTGCTCGGCTCGAGCGGTGAGCACATCGAACTGCGCGAGTCCGAGGACGACGCCTTCCGTGCCGCCGAGGCGCTCGGCATCGATCTGTCCCGGCCCGAGCGTCCGACCGCTGACGGGTAGTGGTTGGACCGCTGGTGGCTGCAGGTTCCCGCCGGGCTCCGAAGAGATAGTCGCTCCGGACGGCAACCTCCAGCCACCAGCTCCGCTCCTGCCGGGTCCGTCGGGCCGGGGGAGTGGGTTTTACAAATCTTGTAGCGCGGCCGGTCGGTCGCACCCCGCACAACCGGCGAGCAGCCGGGCGGGACGATGAAGTAGGGAGGACGTCCCACATGCTGGACGTGAACCACTTCGATCAGTTGAAGATCACGCTCGCGGAGGCGTACCAGATCCGCATGTGGTCCAACGGCGAGGTCAAGAAGCCGGAGACCATCAACTATCGCACGCTCAAGCCCGAGAAGGATGGGCTCTTCTGCGAGAAGATCTTCGGTCCCACCCGGGACTGGGAGTGCTACTGCGGCAAGTACAAGCGCGTGCGCTTCAAGGGCATCATCTGTGAGCGCTGCGGTGTCGAGGTCACCCGTGCCAAGGTGCGTCGCGAGCGGATGGGCCACATCGAGCTCGCCGCCCCGGTCACCCACATCTGGTACCTGAAGGGTGTCCCGTCGCGGTTGGGCTACCTGCTCGACATGAGCCCGAAGGACCTCGAGAAGGTCATCTACTTCGCGGCGTACGTCATCACCTCCGTCGACGAGGACGCGCGTCACAACGCGCTGCCTGAGCTCGAGCAGGAGATCGGCGCCGAGAAGCAGGAGATCGAGTCGCAGCTCGAGATGGATCGTCAGGAGCTGCTGCAGCAGCTCGAGGCCACACTCGCCGAGCTGGAGGCCGAGGGGGCCAAGCCCGAGGTGGTCAAGAAGGAACGCAAGGAGATCGAGAAGCAGCTCAAGACCGTCTCCGTGCGCGCCAACAACGAGCTGGAGCACCTCGACAAGGTGCTGGCGACCTTCAAGAAGCTCTCCCCCAAGCAGCTGATCCAGGAGGAGCTGGTCTACCGCGACATGCGAGATCGGTTCGGTGAGCACTTCTCCGGCGGGATGGGCGCGGAAGCGGTCCGTGACCTGCTCGACGGGCTCGATCTGGAGGCGGAGTCGGCGGAACTGCGCGTTGCGATCACCGATGCCAAGGGCCAGAAGAAGCAGCGTGCCACCAAGCGGCTGAAGGTCGTGGAGGCGCTGCGCACCACCAACAACCGTCCGGGTGCGATGGTGCTGGAAGCCATCCCCGTGATCCCACCGGACCTGCGTCCGATGGTGCAGCTCGACGGTGGACGCTTCGCCACCTCCGACCTCAACGACCTGTACCGGCGTGTGATCAACCGCAACAACCGGCTCAAGCGTCTGCTGGACCTCGGCGCGCCGGAGATCATCGTCAACAACGAGAAGCGGATGCTCCAGGAGGCCGTCGACGCGTTGTTCGACAACGGCCGTCGGGGCCGTCCGGTCACGGGTCCGGGCAACCGGCCGCTGAAGTCGCTCTCCGACATGCTCAAGGGCAAGCAGGGACGGTTCCGTCAGAACCTGCTCGGCAAGCGGGTCGACTACTCGGGCCGGTCGGTGATCGTCGTGGGTCCGCAGCTCAGGATGCATCAGTGCGGCCTGCCCAAGCAGATGGCCCTGGAGCTGTTCAAGCCGTTCGTCATGAAGCGGCTCGTCGACCTCAACTACGCCCAGAACATCAAGTCCGCCAAGCGGATGGTCGAGCGTCAGCGCTCGCAGGTCTGGGACGTCCTCGAGGAGGTCATCCAGGACCACCCGGTGATGCTGAACCGCGCACCGACGCTGCACCGCCTGGGCATCCAGGCCTTCATGCCGACCCTGGTCGAGGGCAAGGCCATCCAGCTGCATCCCCTGGTGTGCACGGCCTTCAACGCCGACTTCGACGGCGACCAGATGGCCGTGCATCTGCCGTTGTCCGCTGAGGCCCAGGCCGAGGCCCGCCTGCTGATGCTGGCGCCGCACAACATCCTGTCACCGGCAACGGGGCGTCCGATCGCCTCGCCGACGCAGGACATGGTGCTCGGGATCTACTGGCTGACCTACACCGGTGAGGACACCGCGCAGGAGCGGGATCCGACCGGGCTGCGTATCTACGCCTCCATCGGTGAGCTGGAGCGGGCGATCGACGCCGGGCACCTCCATGTCCAGGATCCGGTGGTGCTCCGACTGTCCCCGGGCAAGCAGCTCGATCCTGCGGAACGTCCGGTCGAGTGGCGCGAGCAGGACGACGAGGCGTGGGAGGAGTACCGCGCCACGGGTGTCCGCCACCGCGTCGTCACCACGGCCGGCCGCGCCATCTTCAACGAGGCGCTGCCGCTGGACTTCCCCTTCGTCAACGAGGTGGTGACCAAGAAGGCCGCCGGCGACATCGTGAACCGGTGCGCCGACCTGTTCCCCCGATGGCAGGTCATCGAGGTCCTCGACGCGATCAAGGACCTCGGCTACGCCAACGCCACCCGGGCCGGCATCACCGTGGCGATCTCGGACGTGGAGACGCCGGACCTCAAGGCCGACGTGCTCACGAGCTCCGAGGCCCGAGCGGAGAAGATCGAGAAGCAGTTCACCCGTGGTGTCATCACGGACTCCGAGCGACGCCAGGAGCTGATCGAGATCTGGACCGAGGCGACCTCGAAGGTCGCCGACGCGATGGAGGAGAACTTCTCCACCACCAACCCGTTCTTCGTCATGGCCAACTCCGGCGCCCGCGGGAACATGACCCAGCTGCGGCAGATCGCCGCCATGCGTGGGCTCGTGGCGAACCCGAAGGGCGAGATCATCCCGCGTCCGATCAAGTCCAACTTCCGGGAAGGTCTATCGGTCCTCGAGTACTTCATCTCCACCCACGGTGCCCGCAAGGGCCTGGCCGACACCGCCCTACGGACCGCCGACTCCGGCTACCTGACGCGGCGACTGGTCGATGTCAGCCAGGACCTCATCATCCGCGAGGACGACTGCGGGACCACCCGTGGCGTCGAGGCCACGGTCGGGGAGCACGACTCCCAGACCCTCTACGGCCGTGTGATGGCGCAGGACGTGCTCTACCCGGGCTCCAGCGAGGTGCTGGTCGCGGCGGGGACGTTGATCGTGGACACCGAGATCCGGCGTCTACGGTCCGCCCTGCTCCACGGTGTCCACCCGGAGACGGGCGAGGCACTCGAGACGGTGGCCTCCGACGCCGACCGGCTCGTGCGGGTCCGTTCGGTCCTGGCCTGCGAGACCGAGATCGGCGTCTGCCGGGCGTGCTACGGCGAGTTGCTCGCCAACGGCGCCATGGTCGACATGGGCGAGGCCGTCGGCATCGTGGCCGCGCAGTCCATCGGTGAGCCGGGGACGCAGCTGACCATGCGGACCTTCCACACCGGTGGTGTCGCGTCCGCTGACGACATCACCCAGGGGTTGCCCCGTGTCGTCGAGCTGTTCGAGGCCCGCAGCCCCCGGGGGAAGGCCGAGATCGCGCAGATCGCCGGCCGGGTGTCGATCGAGGACCACGACGGTGGTGGTCGCACGCTGACCATCCACGGGGCCCGCGACCAGGTCGACGAGCACGAGCTACCACGTGGTGCCCGCCTCTTCCGGTCCGACGACGGCACGGTCGACATCGTCGACGGGGTCCAGGTGGAGGTCGGACAGCAGCTGACCGTCGGGGCGATCGATCCCCACGAGCTCCTCGAGGTGCTCGGGGTCCGCACGGCCCAGCTGCACCTGGTCAAGGAGGTCCAGGACGTCTACCGGTCGCAAGGGGTTCCGATCCACGACAAGCACGTGGAGTTGATCGTGCGCCAGATGTTCCGCCGGGTCAACGTCGTGGACGCCGGCGACACGAGCTTCCTGCCCGGTGACACGATCGATCGTGTGCGCTTCAACCGCGCCAACGATGCGGCCCTCGCGGAGGGCGGCCAGCCGGCCGCAGCTCGGCCGCTGCTCATGGGTATCACCAAGGCCTCCCTGGCCACGGATTCGTGGCTGTCGGCGGCCTCCTTCCAGGAGACCACCCGGGTGCTGACCGAAGCGGCGCTGGAGTCCGCGTCGGATCCACCGGTGGGGCTGAAGGAGAACGTCATCATCGGCAAGCTCATCCCGGCCGGCACCGGGATCGACCGGTACCGCTCGGTCGAGGTCGGCCACACCGAGGTGCCGGAGCAGGCCCTGCCGGCCGACATCGCCGAGTTCTTGGCGTCCACGGAGTCCTACGAGGGCGACGGGTCCTGGGGCTTCGACGGCGGTTGGGGCTACGACGACTTCCCGGGTGACGCCGGCGGTCGGTGAGCCGCGGCCGACGCTCACGCCACGACCAGGAGGGGTCCTGCCGATCGGCAGGGCCCCTTCCTGAGGGAAACCCCGGTCGCGGGCGCCCAGATGCTCGCTGAGCGCACGCACTCGATCACGGCAGCCCCTCGGTTGACACCCCTCGCGCCAGGTCGGTACCGTTCCGTTTCACGCCGCGGCCCGGTGGGTCGCGGTGTGCCACGTCCGGGCGCTTTGCGATGAGCCCGACACCCGAAGGGTGCAGGCGGCTTGCCCGGACCCCACCGTCAGAAGCGGAACGCCCGACCCCGTGGGTCGGACCTCCCTCCTGCTGAGCCCACCCACCTCGAGCGACAGCGCACCGATGCCCCTGCGGCGCCCGGCAGCGCGATGACCGAGACGGGTGGTGATCCACACCGACCCCACGACCGACCGCGAGCTGGTCTCGCGCACGGTCGCCGCTGATCACGCGACGACCCTGCCAACAGACGGAGAACCCCAGGCATGCCCACCATCCAACAGCTGGTGCGCAAGGGCCGCCAGGACAAGGCGAAGAAGAACAAGACCCTCGCGCTCAAGGGATCCCCGCAGCGTCGTGGGGTCTGCACACGCGTCTACACGACCACGCCGAAGAAGCCGAACTCGGCGCTGCGGAAGGTCTGTCGTGTGCGCCTGACCTCGGGTATCGAGGTCACCGCCTACATCCCAGGTGAGGGCCACAACCTGCAGGAGCACTCCATCGTGCTCGTGCGCGGCGGGCGTGTGAAGGACCTCCCCGGTGTCCGTTTCAAGGTGATCCGTGGAGCACTGGACGCCGCCCCGGTTCGTGACCGGAAGCAGTCGCGGTCCCGTTACGGCGTGAAGAAGGAGGGCTGAGATGCCGCGCAAGGGTTCCCCAGGACATCGTCGCACCCCGGCAGACGCCAAGTACGGCTCGACGCTCGTCACGCAGCTGACCAACCGGGTCATGGTGGATGGCAAGCGGTCGACCGCCGAGGCGATCGTGTACGACGCGCTCGCCAGCATCGGCTCACGTACCCAGGGCGGCGACCCGATCAGTGTGCTCAAGCGCGCGGTCGACAACGTCAAACCACAGCTCGAGGTCAAGTCCCGACGCGTCGGTGGTGCGACCTACCAGGTGCCGATCGAGGTACGTCCGTCCCGCTCGACCACGCTGGCACTGCGCTGGATCGTCGGCTACGCCCGCATCCGCCGCGAACACACGATGGGGGAGCGGCTGGCTGGTGAGCTGCTCGATGCCTCCAACGGTGTCGGCGCCGCGGTCAAGCGGCGTGAGGACACGCACAAGATGGCCGAGGCCAACCGAGCTTTCGCGCACTACCGCTGGTGACCGTCGGGCGCGCGGCTCCTGCTCCCCGCTGATCGTCGCCGCGCACCCACCGCTGTTCCACCCCGAGCCGCCGCCGGCGAGTACGCCGCGCGGGGGACTCCCCCCACCCGGCAGCGCACGCCCGTGGGGCACCACGACCACCGCAGCGCCCGAACGGGCGACGCACTCGACCAGGAAGCGACGACGATGGCCCTCAAGCGGACCGTGCCGCTGGACAAGCTCCGCAACATCGGGATCATGGCTCATATCGACGCGGGCAAGACCACGACGACGGAGCGGATCCTCTACTACACCGGGCGCACCTACAAGATCGGTGAGGTGCACGACGGTGCTGCCACCATGGACTGGATGGAGCAGGAGCAGGAGCGCGGCATCACCATCACGTCGGCCGCCACCACGGCCAAGTGGGGCGACCACACCATCAACATCATCGACACTCCCGGCCACGTCGACTTCACCATCGAGGTGGAGCGGTCGCTGCGCGTGCTCGACGGTGCGGTGACGGTCTTCGACGGCGTCGCCGGTGTGGAGCCCCAGTCGGAGACGGTGTGGCGCCAGGCCGACAAGTACGGCGTCCCCCGCATCTGCTTCGTGAACAAGCTGGACCGCACGGGCGCCTCCTTCGACTACTCCTTCGACTCGATCCGTGAACGGCTGACGCCGAACGCGGTTCGGCTGCAGTTGCCGATCGGGCTCGAGGCGGCACTCGAGGGCGTCGTCGACCTGGTCGAGATGAAGGCCGTGGTGTGGAAGGGTGACGACCTGGGTGCCTCGTTCGAGGTGACCGAGGTCCCCGAGCACCTCAAGAGTGACGCGGAGCTGTACCGCGCCGAGCTGATGGAGAAGGTCGCCGAGACCGACGAGGATCTCCTGGAGCTGTTCTTCGACGAGGGCGAGCTCCCCGTCGACAAGCTGAAGGCCGGCCTGCGCCAGGCCACGATCTCCAACCAGCTCGTCCCGGTGTTCTGCGGCTCCGCCTTCAAGAACAAGGGCGTCCAGTCCCTCCTCGATGCCGTCGTCGACTACCTGCCGTCACCGCTCGAGGTGCCGCCGATGAACGGCAAGGACCCCAGGTCCGGTGAGCCGATGCTGCGCAAGCCCGCCGACGACGAGCCCTTCTCCGCGCTGGCCTTCAAGGTCATGACCGACCCCTACGTCGGCACCCTGACCTTCACCCGCATCTACTCGGGCACGCTCGAGGCCGGCTCCCACGTCATGAACGTGACCAAGGACTCCAAGCAGCGGGTCGGTCGCATCCTGCAGATGCACGCCAACCACCGCGAGGAGCATGCAGGCTGCATGACCGGTGACATCGTCGCGCTGGTGGGGCTGAAGGACACCTCCACGGGTGACACCATCACCACCTCCGAGGCCCCGGTGCTGCTCGAGTCCATGGAGTTCCCGGCCCCGGTGATCCAGATCGCCATCGAACCCAAGACCAAGACCGACCAGGAGAAGCTGTCCACCGCCCTGCAGAAGCTGGCGGAGGAGGATCCGTCCTTCCGCGTCCACACCGACGAGGAGACGGGGCAGACGCTGATCGGTGGCCAGGGCGAGCTGCATCTCGAGATCATCGTCGACCGCCTCCTGCGGGAGTTCAAGGTCGACGCCAACGTGGGGCGACCTCAGGTCGCCTACCGCGAGATGGTCAAGCGCAAGATCGAGAAGTTCGACAAGAAGTTCGCCCGCCAGACCGGTGGTCGCGGTCAGTACGGCCACGTCGTCATCGACGTCGAGCCTCTGACCAACGAGTTGAAAGCCGAGCTCGAGCTCGAGGCGGACGACCACTACTTCTTCGACAACAAGATCGTCGGTGGCTCCATCCCGAAGGAGTACATCCCCTCGGTGGACCAGGGCATCCGTGAGGCCATGGAGTCCGGCGTGCTCGCCGGCTACCCGATGGTCGACATCAAGGTGACCCTGACCGACGGCAGCTACCACGAGGTCGACTCCTCGGAGATGGCCTTCAAGATCGCGGGGTCGATGGCTATCAAGGAGGCGGCTGCCAAGGCCGGCATCCAACTCCTCGAGCCCGTGATGGACGTCGAGGTGGTCACGCCGGATGACTACATGGGTGATGTCATGGGTGATCTCTCGGGTCGCCGCGGCCTCATCCAGGGATCCGAGCCCCGTGGCAACGCCACCGTGATCCAGGCGCGCGTACCGCTGTCGGAGATGTTCGGCTACTCCACCGATCTGCGCTCCGCCACCCAGGGGCGCGCCAGCTACACCATGCAGTTCGGCTCCTACGAGCCGGCTCCCGCCTCCATCCAGGAGGAGATCGTCGCCAAGTCGCGCGGCGAGTGACGACGACCAGCACCTGACACGATCCGTCGCCAACGCGCGACCTACCAGCGAGGAGGGCCATCATGGCCAAGGAGAAGTTC
>JAWOCZ010000308.1:0-3625 GCA_046483565.1 Nitriliruptoraceae bacterium | reverse complement strand
TCCTCGGGCTGGATGAAGCCGTAGCCCTTGTCGGCGTTGAACCACTTAACGGTACCTTCTGGCATGAAATCGTCCCTATCTCGACGCGCTGCGGTGCGGGCTGCCCCAAGGAAGATGGGAACGAGTAGACCCGACGCGACGCGGTGGAGGTGGCAAGGTACAGGTCGTGGGGGCCACCTCGGTCAACGGGCTCAGGTAGCGCGGCCACCGCTCACCCCGGGGGACCCACCGCACTGGTCCTCGACACCCTGGTCGGGCGTGCGTCCGGGGCACGACCTCGACGACCACGGAGGTGCCATGCTCGCGATCATCGCCCGGATCCTGCTGGCGGTGGGCGGGGCGTGGATCGCCCTGGTGCTCCTCGCTGCGGTGTTCCAGCGGCAGTTGATCTACCTCCCCGACACCACCGACCCCCAACCACCCGCGGACGTCGAGGTGGTGACGCTGACGACCGAGGACGGGCTGGAGCTGACCGCCTGGTACCTCGCTCCCGACGCCGAGCCCGTCACGACCATCCTCCTGGCTCCCGGTAACGGGGGCAACCGCGCCGGTCGCGTTCCGACGGCCCGCGCGCTGAACGAGCGCGGACACGCGGTGCTGCTGCTGGACTACCGCGGCTACGGCGGGAACCCCGGCCGTCCGTCCGAGGAGGGCCTGTTGGCCGATGCCCGGGCGGCCCGTGATCACCTCGCCGCCCGCCCGGACGTCGAGGTGGCACGGATCGCCTACCTCGGGGAGTCCATCGGCTCGGCGGTGGTGGCGGCGCTCGCGGCGGAACGACCACCGGCGGCCCTGGTGCTGCGGTCGCCCTTCCCGCAGCTCGCGGACGTTGGCCGCAACGCCTACCCGTTCCTGCCGGTCGGGGGCCTGCTCCGCGACCGCTATCCGACCTCCGACCACCTCGATGCCCATGCCGGGCCCGTCCTGGTCGTGGCCGGTGCGGCCGATCGGATCGTGCCGACCGAGCTGTCCCGTGAGGTGGCACGTCGAGCTGACGCGACGCTGGTCGAGATCCCGGCTGCCGGGCACAACGACGCCGCGTTGTTCGTCGGCGAGCGTTTCCTCGCCGCGGTCGATGCCCACCTGCGGGCGGCGGTCGACGCCGCGGCCTGAGCGTGGGAGCGGCCTGAGCGTGGGAGCGGCCTGAGCGGCGGTCGACGCCGCGGCCTGAGGGTCGGCACAGCCTGACCGTCGGGTCACTGCTCCCGGGGGGCGTGGCTACGCCCGAGCGTCGCGCTGCAGCTCGCCGGTACGTGGCTACGCCCGAGCGTCGCGCCGCAGCTGATCGCTCCGCGCCGCCAGTTCGGCGAACAGCAGCGCGTTCGCGAGGCAGGCGCTCAACAGGTCATCGAGGTGGACGGACTCGTCCTCGCCGTGCGCGTTGGACCGTGGATCCTCGACACCGACCAGCAGACAGGGTGCACCGCCGAAGGCCGCACTGAACGGCTCGACGAAGGGGATCGATCCGCCGCAGCCCACCTCGGCCGGCCTGCGTCCGTAGGCCGCGGTCATCGCGGCGATCGCGGCGGACCAGGCGGGACCGTCGGGTTCCATCAGCCACGCCGGGTTCGAGGTACCGATCTCCACCTCGACGTGCGCCCCGAACGGTGCGTGGGCGACGAGGTGGTCGGCGAGGGCTCCGAGCGCCCGCTCCGGATCCTGGCCGGGTGCCAGGCGGCACGACAGCTTGGTCGTGACCTCACTGAGGAGGGTGTTCGATGCCTGGGCCACCGGGGTGACGTCCATCCCGGTCGGGGTGATCGTGGGCCGCAGCCACAGCCGCTCCTCGATCCCGCGGGCCGGGTCGCCGACGAAGCGCACGCCGTCGAGCAGCTGCACGTCACGACGCAGGCGCTCGGGATCGGTGCCGAGCGTGGCGAACCGCTCGCGCTCGATCTCCGGCGTCTCGCGGACGTCGGCGACGAACCCCGGGACGCAGACCTCGCCGTTGTCGTCGTGCAGGCTCGCCAGGAGGCGGACGGTGGCGGTCAGTGCGTCGGGGACGGCTCCGCCCCACATGCCGGAGTGGACCGGTTGCTCGAGCGTGCGCACGCGCACCGTGACGTCGGCCATGCCGCGCAGCGCGTAGGTCAGGGAGGGCCAGCCGACCTCGTGGTTGACCAGATCGGCCAGCACGATCACGTCGCTGTCGAGCTGGTCCGACCACCGTTCGAGCAGGGCCTCCAGGTACGGCGAACCGATCTCCTCCTCCCCCTCGATCAGGACCTTGACGTTCACGGGCAGCGCGCCGCGCGAGTCGAGCCAGGCCCGGATCGCGGCCACGTGCGTCATGATCCCGGCCTTGTCGTCGGCGGCGCCACGGCCGTAGAGGCGACCCTCCCGCTCGGTCGGGGTGAACGGGTCGGAGTGCCACCGTCCGGCCGTGCCGACGGGCTGGACGTCGTGGTGGGCGTAGAGCAGCACCGTCGGCGCGTCGTCCCCCGCATGGCGCCAGGCGCCGGTGACGGCGGGCTGCATGCCGTCGTCCTCCAGTAGCTCGACGTGCTCGAGTCCGGCGTCGCGCAGGAGCCCGGCCGTGACCTCGGCACTGCGCCGGACGTCGTCGCCGTGGTCGGCCAGCGCGCTGATCGACGGGATCCGGATCAGTTCCTCGAGCTCGGCACGGATCCGATCGCGATCGGCCAGCAGCTGGTCTGCGACGTCCGAGAGCTGCTCGGGGATGACACGTGCGGGGCGGGAGTTCTGCGGCACGGTGGGCTCCGTCGGGAGAGGGAACGTCCAGTCTGCCGCGGGGGCGGGGCCGCGGCCCAAACGGTCGCGCTGTTGCGGCTCGGCGCGAGCCCACGACTATCCTGCCGACGGCCAGCGCCCGGAGCCCAGCCGAGGGCCAGCGCCCGGAGCCCAGCCGAGGGCTTCCGAACGGTCCTACCGGGGCACGGCACGTCGCACGGCCCTACCCCGGTCGTAGCACCGTCCGTGGACCAGCGCCGAACGCCGCAGCGACGCGAGGAAGGCCAGCACCGTGGGTCACGCAACAACAGCGTGGGAACGCATCTCGAGCATGCTCGCGTCCGGCGATGTCTCCGACCTGCGCCACGTCTACACCGCGGATGCCCTCTACCTCGAGCCATACAACCCTCCGCACCGCGGCAATCTCCTGATCGAGGCGTACCTCAAGGACTGGCTCGGCGGCAAGGAGGACATCGCCGTCGATGCGAAGCGTGTCATCGAGTCCGAGGACGGCACCGCACTGGGTGTCGAGTGGACGATCTCCTACACCGCGGCGGGCCGGCGCTGGAACGACCTCCCGCGAGCGAGCTTCTTCGGGTTCGACGATGCGGGTCGGATCAACTACCACCGCGACTACACCTGAGTCTCTCGGTCCGCGGGTGACGCCAGGGGCGTCGGGTCGCGGCCGACCGGTGAGCGGTCGCGGCCGATCGGGTGCGTTGTGCACCGGTTTCCGGGGTGTTGTGCACCCGATCCGGCCGGGGACCCGGCCGGTCGCGGCCGCCCGGTGAGCGACCGCCGGTCGGGTGCGTTGTGCACCGGTTTCCGGGGTGTTGTGCACCCGATCCGGCCGGGGACCCGGCCGGTCGCGGCCGGTCGGTGAGCGACCGCCGGTCGGGTGCGTTGTGCACCGGTTCCCGGGGTGTTGTGCACC
>JAWOCZ010000299.1:0-2816 GCA_046483565.1 Nitriliruptoraceae bacterium | reverse complement strand
CGCCAGCGCCTCCTCCGGCGAGACGATGATCCCGCCCGGCCCGGAGGCCTCGAAGGCGGCGAACTGCTCGAACAGCCCCTTGAGCGTCTCGCCCGCGGAGGACAGCGCCTGGCTGGGGGTGAGCGAGCCGTCGGTCTCGATGTCGAGGACGAGCTCGTCGTAGTTGGTCATCTGCTCGACGCGGGTCGGCTCGACGCGGTAGGCGACCCGACGGATCGGGCTGAACACGGAGTCGATCGCGATCACCCCGATCGGGTCGGAGGAGCGCTTGTTGGCGTCGGAGGTCACGTACCCGCGTCCCCGCTCGACCGTCAGGTACATCTCGAGGTGGCCGTTGGCGTTCAGGGTGGCGATGTGGAGGTCCTCGTTGACGACCTCGACCTGTGAGGGCGCGAAGATGTTCTCCGCGGTCAGGACACCCGGGCCGTCACCACCGAGGAAGATCTCCACCGGCTCGTCGGACTCGGACCGCACGACCAGGTCCTTGATGTTGAGGATGATGTCGGTGACGTCCTCCTTGACCCCCTCGATCGCCGAGAACTCGTGCAGCACCGATCCGCCCTCGGGTCCCGCCGCCTGGGCGGAGGTGAAGCGGATGCGGGTCACGGCCGCCCCCGGCACGGAGCTGAGCAACGTGCGCCTGAGCGAGTTGCCGATCGTGTAGCCGAACCCGGGCTCGAGCGGCTCGATCCGGAACCGGGAACGGGTGCCTTCCTCGATCACCTCTTCGGCGAGTCGGGGGCGGTAGGCGATGAAGGGCGACCCGGACTGGGTCTCGCCCAGTTCCATCGCGCCGTCCTCGTCGTAGAAACCGAAATCGGACATCGGTGCTCCTGCTTGAGGTGTTCGGTGGGGACGTCCCCCCACCACGCGCCGCCCTCGATCCCGGGGCCTTCGGCGACGCGTTCGTCGACCGCGTCCGGCATCCCGGGGCCGGAGGCGGGCCGCGAACAGGCGCTCGCAGCGGGTGGATGCTTCTCACCACGGCCTGGGGTCGCGGCCACCGATGGCGGCCGGGTCCCGGGCGTGGGTGACGGAGCAGCGGCGGGCCTGCGCCCGCACCGCCCCGCCGAGGGTCCTACTTGGAGTACAGCTCGACGATCGCCTGCTCGGTGACCGGCGCGTCGATCTGGGAACGGACCGGGAGGTCGTTGACGGTCACCTTGAAGGCGTTCGCGTCGCTGGACAACCACCCCGGGACCTCACGGCTGCCGAAGACCTCGAGCGAGCCGAGGACCGCCTGGGACTCGCGGGCCCGACTGCGGATCTCGATCACGTCACCCGGCTTGACCCGGTACGACGGCACGTTGGTGGCCTTGTTGTTGACCAACACGTGCTTGTGGCTGACCAGCTGGCGGGCCTCGGCGCGGCTACGACCCCACCCGGCCCGGTACAGCACGTTGTCGAGGCGACGTTCCAGCAGGACGAGCAGGTTCTCACCCGTGCGCCCCTCCTGCCGGTTGGCCTCCTCGTAGTAGCGCCGGAACTGCTTCTCGAGCACGCCGTAGAAGTAGCGGGCCTTCTGCTTCTCACGGAGCTGGAGGAGGTACTCCGACTCCTTGATGCGGCCGCGGCCATGCTCGCCCGGAGGGTAGGGGCGCTTCTCGTAGTTCTTGTCGTTGCCCTTGAGGTCCACGCCGAGACGGCGGGACTTCTTGGTCATCGGACCGGTGTAGCGAGCCATGCGTGCTTCCTCTCTCGGTCACCCCCTGGCAGGGGTGCCACGGGAGCGTGTCCACCTGCCGAGGTGGCACGCTCCCGACCGTCCTCGCGGGACGGCCGGTCGGTCGTCATCGGCGACGACGCTTCGGGTCGCGCCGTCGGGTCAGGTACGTCGGAGCAGGTACGGCGGGTCAGGTACGGCGACGCTTGGGAGGGCGACAGCCGTTGTGCGGCACCGGCGTGATGTCCTTGATCGACAGCACCTCGATCCCTGCCGCCGCCAACGTGCGGATCGCGGTCTCCCGGCCGGCGCCGGGCCCCTTGCAGTAGACGTCCACCTTGCGGACACCGTTGTCGACCGCCGCCTTCGTGGCCTGCTCCGCGGCGATCTGCGCCGCGAAGGGCGTGGACTTCCGCGAGCCCTTGAAGCCCGCGTTGCCGCCCGTCGACCAGGCGAGGACGTTGCCCTGGAGGTCGGTGAAGGTGATGATCGTGTTGTTGAACGTGGCCTTGATGTGGGCCTGCGCGTGCATCACGTTCTTGCGCTCGCGCTTGCGGGCCCGCTGCTTGTTCGCCATGAGTCTCTCCTGCCCCTCAGCCCTTGCGGGTCGGCTTGCGGATGCCGCCGACGGCACGCTTCGGGCCCTTGCGGCTGCGAGCGTTGGTGTGCGTGCGCTGGCCCCGGACGGGCAGACCGAGACGGTGCCGGACCCCCTGGTAGGAGCCGATCTCGATCTTGCGCTTGATGTTGTTCGCCACCTCGCGACGGAGATCACCCTCGACGCGGTACTCGTTCTCGATGTGGACGCGCAGGCGCTGGACCTGCTCGTCGGTGAGGTCGCGGACCCGGGTCGCGGGGTCCACGTCGGTGGCCTCGAGCGTCTTCTCCGCACGGGTGCGGCCGACGCCGTAGATGTAGGTCAGGGCTACGACCACGCGCTTCTCGCGCGGGATGTCGACGCCTGCGATGCGTGCCATGGTCGACCTCCTCAGCCCTGCCGCTGCTTGTGGCGGGGGTTCTCGCAGATCACGCGAACCGCGCCGTTGCGGCGGATGATCTTGCACTTGTCACACTGCTTCTTGACGGACGGGTGAACCTTCACGTCCGCACCTCCTCGGCGGGTTCCGACGACCCGGGTGGTCGTCGGCGGCGC
>JAWOCZ010000080.1:0-6075 GCA_046483565.1 Nitriliruptoraceae bacterium | reverse complement strand
GCAGCGGCCCGCCCGCACCGCCCGGCCCT
Source organism: Nitriliruptoraceae bacterium (assembly GCA_046483565.1). GTDB lineage: Bacteria > Actinomycetota > Nitriliruptoria > Nitriliruptorales > Nitriliruptoraceae > T1Sed10-7. The sequence goes on along the minus strand of JAWOCZ010000080.1, from coordinate 6,046 downwards.
GCCGGTCGACCCAGCCCGCCCGAGCCGCCCGCCGCAGCTGAGCCGCCCGCCGCCGAGCCAGCCGAGCCCGCCGCGCCCGAACAGCCCGCCGCAGCCGAGCCAGCCGAGCCCGCCGCGCCCGAGCCGCACGAACCGGCCGCACACGCCGTCACGAACCATCCGGCCGGTCACGGCGACGCCCTGCCGAACACAGGTCGGCTGCTCGGGATCGACCTCGGCGAGGTGCGCATCGGCCTGGCGCTCAGCGACCCGGGCCAGGTGGTGGCCTCCCCGGCCGAGACCCTGCACGTGCCCCGTGACGCCGACCGCCCTGCCATCGACGCGCTCGCCGATGCGTCGGTGCGGCACGAGGCCGCTGGCCTGGTCGTGGGCTACCCGCGTACCCTGGACGGTCGCGAGGGGCGCGCGGCCGGCCGTGCCCGACGCTTCGCGGACGAGCTCCGCCAGCGCACCGGGTTGCCCGTGCTGCTGTGGGACGAGCGTTTCACCACCGTGGAGGCGGAGCGGGTCCTGCTCGATGCCGACCTCTCACGCGCCGACCGCAAGGACACGATCGATCGCGTCGCCGCCAGCGTGCTCCTGCAGGCGGTGCTGGAGGCCCAGCGCCTGCAACGCTCCCGTGCACGCGACGAGGAGGCCCGAGGGTGAGGTTGAGCAGAGGTTCCCGGTGGTTCCTCGCCTTCGGCATGCTCGCCGTGGCGGGCCTCGCCGCCGGGGTCTACTACCTCGACACCGAGGTGTTCGTCGATGAGGTCGAGCCAGGTCAGCCGGTGGAGTACACCGTGCAGCGTGGCGCCTCGGTGCGCTTCGTCGGTGACGAGCTCGCCGAGCTCGGCATCGTCCGCAGCTCCTTCCGGTTCCGCTCCGCGGCCGAGGAGGTCGACCTGGCGTCCAGCCTGCAGCCGGGCCAGTTCGAGCTCGAGACGGGCATGGAGCCCGAGGAGGCCGTCTCGGTCCTCGAGGACGGGCCGCTGGCCCCACCGAGCATCGTGTTCACCGTCCCCGAGGGGCTGACGGTGGCCCAGACCCTCGAGCGCTTGGCCGAGCAGTTCCCCTCCCACGAGGTGGAGGACTACGAGGAGGTGCTGGCGGCGCGCCGTGCGGTGGACCTCGAGGAGGCCGAGGTGTCGCTCGCCGGACTGCTCACCGTGCCCGAGTGGGTCCCGGACCCGGCCGCGGTGGACGAGGACCTCCAGGCCTTCGAAGGGCTGCTGTGGCCGCAGACCTACGAGGTGGCGGACACCGCCTCGCCCCTGGAGGTGCTCCAGCGCATGGTCGCGCAGCTCGACGTCGAGCTGGCAGCGCTGCCGGAGCCGCTGCGCGAGGGCGTCCCCGCCGAGGACCTCTACGACAAGCTCATCCTGGCGAGCCTGATCGAGCGCGAGACCCGCGTCGACGAGGAGCGGGACCTGGTCGCCGGGGTGATCCAGAACCGGTTGGACGAGGGCGTGCCGCTCCAGATCGACGCGACGGTCGTGTACGCGCTCGGGGGCGGTCCCCGCGACGTCGTCCTGCTGGAGGACCTGGAGCTCGACAGCCCGTACAACACCTACCAGATCGAGGGCCTGCCGCCGACGCCGATCAGCGGCGTGGGCACGGCCGCGTTCCAGGCCGCGTTCGACCCCGCGGAGACCGACTTCCTGTTCTACGTCCTGGCGCCCGAGTGTGACGGCTCGCACGTGTTCGCCGAGACCTTCGAGGAGCACCAGGCGAACGTGGCCGCGTTCCGCGAGAGCAACCGCTGCGAGGACGCCCAGATCGGCTGACCCGTGACGCAGGAGGTGCCCGGCGCCTGGCCGACGGCCAGCACCCGGATGGTGGTGCTGCTGGGCTGGCCCGCCCGGCACTCGCTCTCGCCTGAGCTGCACAACGCGGCGTTCCGCGCCCAGAGCCTGGACCTGGTCTACCTCGCCGTCCCGACGCCGCCTGGGGCCGTGCGGGGGGTGGTGGCCGCGCTCGGAGCGATGGAGGTGCTCGGCGCCAACGTCACCGTGCCCCACAAGCAGGCGGTGCTCGCAGCCTGCGACGAGCTCACCGAGGAGGCGCGCCTCATCGGTGCGGTGAACACCCTGCACTGGAGCGAGGCGGGCCTCGTCGGCGACAACACCGACGCGCGCGGGCTCCTCGCGGCGCTGGAGACCGACGTCGCGCCGGCCGCGCAGGAGGCCTGGGTGCTGTTCGGGACCGGGGGAGCGGCGCGCGCGGCCGCGGTCGCCATCGGTCGGCTGGCGGGTGCCCTGACCGTGGTCGGGCGTCGTGAGGGCGCCGCGCGGGAGGTCGCGGACCTCGCGGCGCGTTCCGGTGCCTCCGACACCGAGGTGGTGCTCGCCGACGAGGTCGAGCGGCTCGGCGCGATCACCAGAGCGGCGCGCACGGTCGTCAACGCCACCCCGCTCGGCATGGGCGGGGAGCGGCTGCCGGAGGCGTTGATGGCGCTGGAGGCCGGGCAGGTGGCCTACGACCTCGTCTACGACCCCGCGCCGACGCCGTTCCTGACCGCGGCACAGCAGCGGGGCGCCGCCAGCCACCACGGGCTCGGGATGCTGATCGGGCAGGCCGCGGTCAGCTACGAGCGCTGGACGGGTGGCCCGGCCCCGAGGCAGGTCATGGCGGCCGCCGCCCGTCGCGCGCTGGCGGCACGCCAGGCTCCCCAGCGGCCGTAGCCCAAGGGCCTGCGTCGGCGGCGCGTCAGGCTCCGCAGCGGCCGAAGCCGGGCCTCGTCGCCGCAGGTACGCGTGCGGCCCCAGCGCACTCAAGTGCGCTGTCTCGTGCGCCGATGGGTGGGTGACACCCGCCGCACCTCGTTCCAGGGACGCGTTCGTCGACGTCCCTGTCCGCGGTGCCATCGGCGAGCGACACCTACGGAGGTCAGGATGACCGCGAGCGGCCCGACCCGCCACGCCGGTGCCGCCTGCCGCCGACGGGCCGGGTGATGGCCGTGTTCGCCGGAGATCTCACCGACTTCGCCCTGCCGGCGGTGCTGCGCGTCCTGGCCGACAACGCGAGGACCGGCCTGCTCGAGGTCGTCACCGACGGCCGTCCGGGGGGCATCGAGCTCGTGGACGGGCACCTGTGCACCGCCAGCGTGGACCGCCGTCAGGCCGGGCTCGCCCGCCGCCTCCTCGCCACCGGAGCCCTGGACGTGTCCACCCTGCTCAGCGTGCTGGAGGCCGAGGGCCCGGTGGTGGGCGACGCCCACCTCGCCGGCCAGCTGGTCCGTGGCGCCCACCTCGACGTCGGGGACGTGGCGGGCGCCTTACGGGAGCACACCATCGACGCCGTGCTGCAGATGGTGCAGAGCACCGATGGCTCCTTCCACTTGCGACCCCGCCCGGTCGCCGAGAGCGAGAGCGCGACCGCGTTGCTCAGCCTGTCGGCCACCGAGGTGGTCGACGAGGTGGCACGTCGTCAGCGCACGATCGAGGCCCGGTCCAGCGCGGAGCTGCCCCTGACCGCCGTGATGAGCGTCGTCGCACCGCCGGCCGGGGAGCCCGTCGATGTCAGCGCCGGCGCCTGGGGGCTGCTGGCGATGCTGGACGGCAGACGCACCCGCGCCGAGCTCCTCCAGCTCATGTCGACCGGGGTCGAGGACACCTACCGGCACCTGGCCGAACTGCTGGACGCCGGCGTGGCCACGGCCGATCCGCACGCGTCGATGCGGACATGGCTCGAGGATCAGCAGCGCCTCGCCGACCTCGAACGACGGTGGGCGAGCGGACGGGGTGCGGACGAGGCGGGCCCGCCGAGCTCGCCCGACGGTCCGGCAGCTGGCCGCACCGCGAAGGCGGCACCTGCCCCCGTCGGCCACGAACGCACGGCCACGATCACCAGCCTGTCCTCACGCGAGCGGCAGCGCCACGCCGACATCACGGAGGACCTCGACGAACGCACGCTGCGGCGGTTGGTCGCGGCCGTGGAGGCGCTGCCGTGAACCCACCGTCGACGCCGACCGACCCACCCGTTCGGACCGCCAAGCTCGTGGTGACCGGGCCCTTCGGCGCGGGCAAGTCGACGCTGCTGTCCACCCTGGTGGGCCCGGAGCCGCTGCGCACCGAGCACCTGGTGAGCCGTGGCCTCGGCACCCTGCCCGGCCGGACCACCGTCGCCATGGAGTCGGCCAGGCTCGCCGTCGCCGACGACCTCGCGCTGGCCCTGTACGCCACACCCGGGCAGGACCGGTTCGGCTTCCTGTGGCAGATCCTGGCCGACCGGTTGCTCGGCTACGTCCTGCTGGTCGACGTGACACGACCCGACACGATCGCGGTGGCGCGCCACGTCCGCGACCACTTCGAGTCGCACGTCACGGTGCCGTCGACCGTGGCGCTGAACCGCGTGCCCGGCGATCCCGCGCCGATCGAGCGTCGTGTCCGCGCGGAACTGCAGCTGCCTGCGGAGGTGCCCGTCATGGCTGTCGATGTCCGTGACCGTGAGGATGCGAAGCGCCTCGTCCACTCCGTGCTGGTCCAGACGTTGGACAGCGAGCGCGATGGACCCGTCTGGGAGGCGACGCGGAGCAGGGTCGGTGATGCCGGATGAGGAGCCTCGGACACATCCTCGTCGACCGGGGCCTGCTCACCCTGGAGCAGCTGCAGCAGGCTGAGACGGAACAGCAGGACAGCGGTCACACGCTCGGGCGCGTGCTCGTCAGCCGGCGCATCGTGACGGAGAAGGACCTGGTCGCTGCCCTGGCGACCCAGATCGGCATGGGCTTCGTCGACCTGGCCGAGGCCGACGTCGACCCGCGCGCGACGACGATGGTCTCCGAGAAGATCATGCGCCGGCACAACCTGCTGCCGATCGGCTTCGAGGACGGCAAGCTCGTCGTGGCCATGAGCGACCCCTCCAACGTGGTCGCCATGGACGACGTGCGCACCATCACGAAGATGGAGGTCAAGACGGTCGTCGCCACCAAGGACGACGTCGTCAACGCGGTGACCAAGTACGCGTCGATGAGCGAGGACATCGAGTCGATCGCCGACGGCCTGGTGGGCGACGGGGACGACGGGGAACTCGCCGAACTGGAGGCGATCACCGAGGACGCCCCGATCGTCAAGTTCGTCAACGTGCTGATCACCCAGGCGGTTGCCGACGGCGCCTCCGACATCCACATCGAACCGGGGGAGCGCGAGCTCAGGGTCCGCTACCGCATCGACGGTGTGCTCCACGAGGTGATGAAGAGCCCCCGGTCGATCCAGAACGGGGTGATCAGCCGGCTGAAGATCATGGCGGATGTGGACATCGCCGAGCGCAGGATCCCCCAGGACGGGCGGATCGGGCTCACGGTCCACGGCAAGCAGATCGACCTGCGCTTCTCCACGTTGCCGACGGTCTACGGCGAGAAGGTCGTGATGCGCATCCTGGACAAGACCTCGGTGATGCTCTCCCTCGACGACCTCGGCTTCCTCGACCACAACCTCAAGCGCTTCGAGGAGGCCTACCGCAAGCCCTACGGGATGATCCTGGTCACCGGACCGACCGGCTCGGGGAAGTCCACGACCCTCTACGCGACGCTCAACGTCGTCAACCAGGAGGGTGTCAACATCATCACCACCGAGGATCCGGTCGAGTACCGGCTCGGCGGCATCAGCCAGGTCCAGGTCAACAACAAGGTGGGCCTGTCCTTCGCGTCGGCGCTGCGCTCGATCCTGCGTCAGGACCCCGACATCGTGCTCGTCGGTGAGATGCGTGACCGTGAGACGGCCCAGATCGGCGTCGAGGCGGCGCTCACCGGCCACCTCGTGCTCTCCACCCTGCACACCAACGACGCCCCCTCCGCGGTCACCCGGTTGACCGAGATGGGCATCGAACCCTTCCTCGTCGGCTCGGCCGTGGACTGCGTCCTGGCCCAGCGGCTGGCCCGTCGGGTGTGCCCGCGCTGCGTCGAGATGGTGCGCCCCGAAGCGGAGATGCTCAAGGCGGCCGGGTTCAGCGACGACATCGTGGAGGAGCGACCGGAGGTGCCCCGCGCCGTGGGGTGCTCCTCGTGTAGCCAGACCGGCTACCGCGGACGGCTCGCGATCCACGAGGTGATGACCGTGACCGAGGA
>JAWOCZ010000038.1:0-5071 GCA_046483565.1 Nitriliruptoraceae bacterium | reverse complement strand
GAGCTCCTCGTCGTCGCGGCAGAAGGTCACCAGCGCAACGAGCTCCTCGGGAGCGACGTGGAAGGTCAGCTCGCCGTACGCCTCCGTGGCCGTCACCTGCGGGAAGTGCGCCGTGACACGGGCGGCGATGGCCTCCAGGGGCAACGCCACCCGGGTCAGGCCGTGGGTTCGGGTCGGGACGGCGAACTCGGTCACGCGTGAGCTCCCTGCTCCGCGAAGGTCTCCTGGCTGATCTTCTCGCGCAGCTTCAGGATGCCGTCGAGCAGCATCTCCGGGCGCGGGGGACAGCCGGGGACGTACATGTCGACCGGGACGACATGGTCGACACCCTGGACCAGCGCGTAGTTGTTGAACATCCCGCCGGAGGTGGCGCACACGCCCATGGACAGCACCCACTTCGGGTCGGACATCTGGTCGTAGATGCGACGCAGCACGGGGGCCATCTTGTTGGACACCCGGCCGGCGACGATCATCAGGTCCGCCTGACGCGGCGAGGCGCGGAAGACCTCCATCCCGAAGCGCGCCATGTCGTGTCGCGGACCACCGCTGGTCATCATCTCGATGGCACAGCAGGCCAGTCCGAAGGTGGCCGGCCACAGCGAGGTCGATCGGCTGTAGTTGACGAACCGCTCGACGTTGGTCAGCAGGATGCCGTTGGGGAGCTTGCTCTCTAGTCCCACTCGAGCCCTCCACGTCCGATCTCATAGATGAAGGCGACCCCGAGGACGCCGATGAACAGCACCATCTGCCCGAGCCCGAACCAGCCCAGCTCACGGAACACGACCGCCCACGGGTAGACGAAGACGGCCTCGATGTCGAAGATCAGGAACAGCATCGCGACCATGTAGAACTTGACCGAGAACCGGGTGTTGCGCACGTCGGCCAGCGGCACGTTGCCCGATTCGTAGGCCGCGAGCTTGGTGGGGTTCGGCACGCGCGGGCCGACCAGGCTGCTGACGACCAGCGAGCCGACGGCGAAGGCGAGCGCCAACGCGAACAGCAGCAGGACGGGTAGGTACTCGCTCAGCACGGAGATCGGCCTCCCTCGCCGCCGGGCACCGGGCCGGGCCCTGGTTCGGATGCGCTCGCGGTCGGGGTCACGGTCGGGTGGTGCGGGACCCGACGCCCGATCGGGCGCCGGGACGCCGGTGGCTCAGCAGGAACGGTAGGGGGGGTCCGGTCGGTGCCGCAACACGCCCGGGATGAGCGCACGCCGTCGAGCAGGGGGGACGTCGCCATCACGCGGCCGGGGCCAGCCGCTGGAGCGTGTTGACGATCACGTCCTTGGTGTCGACGGGGTGGCGATCGGTCAGGTGCGCCATGAGCTTCAGCACCAGCAGCATCAGGGGACGGTAGGGCATGCCGTAGGTGGTACAGACGTGCATGACGGTGGGGTTGCCGACCAGTTCCGCGAACACCCGGCCGAGGGTGTAGTAGCCGCCGATGCGCCGGCGGAGCTCACGGTCGTAGCGGTCGAGATCGCTGGTGCGCTGCGTGACCAGCGCGCCGTCGACGACCTCCGCCGCCAACTGCGCGGCCTCCATCGCGTAGCTGATGCCCTCGCCGTTGAAGGGGTTCACCATCCCCCCGGAATCGCCCACCAGCAGGACACCGCGCTGGTGGAGCGGTGTGTGGTTGAACCCCATCGGGATCGGACCGGTCCGGATCGGCCCCTCCAGCGCTGCCGGTGTCGTGCCCCAGCCATCGGCAGCCATCCCCGTCGCCCACGACTCCAGCAGCCGGCGGTAGTTGACGGCCTGGAACTCACGTGAGGTCGACAACAGCCCGAGCCCGACGTTCATCGTCCCGTCGTCCAACGGGAAGACCCAGCCGTAGCCGGACAGCAGGTTGCCGCCGGCATCGGTCAGGTCCAGGTAGGAGCTGATCCACTCGTCATCGGCTCGCGGCGATCGGTAGTACCCCCGGGCCGCGACCGCCATGGGCCGCTCCGGCCGGCGATGGACCCCGAGGTGCTTGGCCATCGGCCCCCCCGCGCCGTCGGCGGCGATGACCACCGGCGCCCGGACCTCGCCCTCGCGGCCATCCCGGTCCTTCCAGGCGACACCGGTGACGCGTGACTGCGCCTGGTCCCGCCACAACGGACGGGTGACAGCGTGTCCCTGAGCCAGGGTCGCACCTCGTCGCACCGCGGTGCGGGCGATGGTCTCGTCGAACACCATCCGGGTCGAACACCCACCCCAGTTCGGCCAGTCCTCGAGCTCGGGCCAGGGGAGCTCCATCGTCGTGTGGCCACCATTGATGCGCAGGCCCTTGTTGCGCTTGAAGCCGGGTGCCCGGCCGTGGGCCTCGTCCTCGAGCCCCAGATCGAGCAGTTCGCGGATCACACGCGGGGTGAGGCCGTCGCCGCAGACCTTGTCCCGGGGGAAGGTGTCCTTCTCGAGCACGATGACGTCGCGGCCGCGTGCCGCCAGGTGGGCGGCGGCCGCGGAGCCACCGGGCCCGGCCCCGACCACGACCACGTCGGCGCGCTCGACGGCTCGCAGCTTCGGGGTGTCGGCGATCGCCATCGCTGCTCCTGGCCTTCGACGGGACGTCGGCGCCGCGCCACCTCGTGTCGGAGGGCGCGGTGGTGAGTGGGGTTCGGGACGAGACGCGCCGCGGGTCGCCGCGAGCGCGTTCTCGTGAAGGGGTTCACGAGTGTAGCGATGGCCTCTGGTCCCGCCCGGGCGGTGACTCGACCAGGGCCGTCCGGCACTCCGGCACTCCGGCACACCGCCCACGCCGGGCTCGGCCGTCGGCCACGCGAGGCGGGCTAGGCCCGGAAGCCACGGTGCACGGCGACGATCCCGAAAGCCAGATCCTTGACCATCACCTCGTGGTAGCCCGCATCGGCGATCCAGTTCGCGATGCTCGCACGGTCCGGCCAGGCCAGGATCGACTCGGCGAGGTAGCGGTAGGCCGGTGCCGAGGAGGAGACCAGGTGCGCCAACCGCGGCAGGGCACCGACGAGGTAGCGCCGGTAGACCGCCCTGAAGCGCGGTGAGGTCGGGTTGGCGAACTCACACACCACGACCCTGCCACCGGGGCGCGTCACGCGTGCGAACTCCCGCAGCGCACGGCGGGGGTCGGGGACGTTGCGCAGCCCGAAGGAGATCGTGACCGCGTCGAAGCTCGCGTCGGGGAAGGGCAGCGCCTGCGCGTCACCGTTGACCCAGGTGATGCGATCGTGGCCACGGCGAGCGCCCTCGGCGAGCATGTTGTAGGACAGGTCGAGTGCCACCACCTCGGCGGCATCCCGACCGACCAGTTCGACGGCGACGTTGCCCGGGCCGGCAGCCACGTCCAGCACCACGCCGTCGGCCGGGCGGGCGGCCAGGGCGGTGACCCGCCGCCAGTGCGCGTCCTGCCCGAACGACAGCGCCGCGTTCGCCAGGTCGTAGCGTGGCGCGACCCGATCGAACATCGCCTGGACGAGGGCGGCGTCCTTGCCCTCACGGCCGGCCGCCGGGAGCGCGTCGGCAGCTACGCCGTCCTGCGACGTCGAGGTGGCGGTGCGGCCTGCTGGCACGTCGGGCTCCGGGTCCGGGCTCAACACCGGCGGTACGCGTGCCGATGCAGTGAGGGATGTGTCCCGGCGAGGCTACCGCCGTGTCCCCAAGCAGCAGGAGCGCACCGTGTCCCGAGTCCACTGCCTCGAGTGTGGCAACCAGGTCGTCGTCGATCCACGCGGCCTGTGCCCCGATGGTCACGAGGTCGGCACCAGCGGCGCACGCATAGAGCACGCCATCGGTCAGGAGACCGTGCACCCCGACGAGCCCGAGCCCTGGGTCTACAGCATCGACGCCGAGGAGGTGACGGTGCCGGCACGACCGCCAGCGGTGGGAACCCTCCTCTCCGCCAACGGCAACGGCAACGGCAACGGCGCCGGCCCCGCCCGCCAGGCCCGGCCCCTGCGGGCACCCGGGCTCACCGACGACGCCTCCGAGGACGGCTCCGGCGACGCCGAGTCGCTCCTGCGCGAACTGCACTCCCTGGCCGCGCTCGACGAGTCGCTGGCCGAGCAGGGACGGGGCCCGGCCCCGGCCAACGGGCACACCTCGCACCGGGGCCCCGATCCCTCCGCCACGGCCCCACCGCCGCCGCCGGCTGACGCGACGCCAGCCCCTGCCGCGGACACGATCGTGCCCCCTGCGACCGATGCGACCGTGCCCCCTGCGACGGACACGACGCCGCGCCCCACCCGCGGGGACCCCTCGGCGATCGCCGACGCCTTCGCCGAACTGAGCGCACTCGACGTCCCCAGCAGCCCCCCGGCCACACCTGGGGCGGGCACGTCCGGGCACGCGAGGAGCACGGCGTCACAGGCCGGGGGCGATGGTGCGCATCCGTCCCCGCCCAGCCCCCCGACCGGGAGCCGGGACCACAGCGACGCCGCTGCCGCCGCCGGTGACCAGGGACGGTCCGGAGCGCTCAGGGAGGGACCACTGTTCGACCGTGACGGCGAGCCGGACCCGGCTCCGGACCCCTCCGGCGAGGTGGCCGGCGATCGGAACGTCGTCGACGCCGAGCGTGGTGAGCAGGCGCCGGAACGGGAGTACGAGGCGACCCTCCACGTCGTTGCGACCCCGCGGCGCAGCCGGCGATCGGCGCCGTCGAGCGGGCCTGCGCCGCAGCCGGACGACGCCGGCACGTCGGCCACGGTCCCCCCACCGACCCCGGTGCCAGATCGCCCGTCCGGGGCCGCCGAGGACCACGGCCCGACCACCAACGGCCACCGCGTCGCGGTCCCCGGCACCGGGGACGGACCCGACCTGAGCAGCTTCACGGCCAGGGGCGGGTCGGGGGGACACAAGACACGGGGACGTCGTCGGCGTCTGGCCCGCTGACCGTCGCTGAGGCGGCTCGGGGACGGGTCCTCCCCTAGCCTGCGTGGGTGCGGGCAGCACCGTGCTGCCGCTGCGGTGACAGAGCCACGGCTGCGCCCGCGGGAGCGCGCGGACACGAGCCGCAGCTCGGACGCTGCACGCAACGGCGCAGCACCGACCGTCGATCCTTCCGGCTTCGCGAGGGCAGCCCCGCCACCGGCTCCGGCAGCGATGCCGGCGCCCAC
>JAWOCZ010000008.1:0-2674 GCA_046483565.1 Nitriliruptoraceae bacterium | reverse complement strand
GAGCTCGATCACGATCACGTCCGTGACGTCGAGGTGGACGGCATCACCTACCGGGACGTGTGGTCGGCCACGCAAGCCTGGACCGACGGCTTCGGCCCCGACAGCGACCCCGGCGCACCGCCGTTCCGCAACGTGATCCCCGCAACCTTCACCCTCAACTTGAACCTTCGTTTCGCGCCCTCACGGGACCTCGCCGCGGCCGAGATCGAACTGCGCGACCGGGTCGGTACGTCACCTGAGGTCGAGGTCGAGGTGGTGGATCGGGCGCCGCCAGCGCCACCCCACCGGCACGCCCCCGTGGTCGCGGCCTTCGTCGATGCCGTGGCTGCCCCGCTGGCGGGCAAGCAGGCCTGGACGGATGTCGCACGTTTCGCCGAGTTCGGCGTCCCGGCGCTGAACTTCGGTCCGGGGCTGACCGCTCAGGCGCACCAGCGCGGCGAGTACGTGCCGGTCGACGCACTCGTCGAGGTCGCCCGGCTCTTGGACGGCTTCCTGCTTCGGAGGCGACCAACACCCGACGATCCTGGAGGAGCACCTCCGCGAGCATCGGAGCCCGGAGCTGGCGCATGAGCGAGATCCGCTACGTCGACCTTGCCGGCGCCGAGCCGGACGAGGCGGTCGTGGTGATCGACGTGCTACGCGCGTTCACGGTCGAGCCGTGGCTCTTCGCCCGCGGCGTGACGCGGCTGATCGCCCTGCAGGAGCGCGACGAGGCGGTCCGGCTCCGCGACGAGCACCTGCCCACCGCCCTGCTCGCCGGCGAACAGGGCGGCCGTCCCCTCCCCGGTTTCGATCTCGGGAACTCACCGACGGAGGTCGCCAACCACGCATCGCTGGATGGAGCCACCGTGCTCCATCGCACCTCGGCCGGGACACAGGGCCTGGTGCGCACGATCGGCAGCGGGACGGTGTTCGCAGCCTCGTTCGTGACGGCGGGCGCCACCGCCCTCGCACTGCGGGAGCTTGCCCCGAGCCGCGTCACGTTCGTGATCACGGGAGCCTCGCTCGGTCGTGACGGTGACGAGGACCTGGCCGCCGCGGAGCTGATCGCGGCACGCTTCCTCGGCGAGGACCCCGACGTGGCGCCGTTGGTGGCCCGGGTCGCCACGTCCGATGCCGGCAGGATGTTCGCGCCGGGCGGTCCGGACTGGGCTCCCCCGTCCGACCTCATCCGCTGCTCGGAGGTCGACCGCTTCGACCAGGGGCTCGTCGTGACCCCGGCGTCGGACCTCCCCGACGGGTGGCGCGCGGTCGAGGTCCATAGCGCCGGGTGAGACCGAGAGGACCCGTCGGCTCCCTCCGTCCGCGGGCGATCGCACGGACGAACCCGCTCCGAGGGAGGTGCACAATGCTGCTGCAGACGCTCGTCAGAGTGTCGCGTGAGATCGGCGCCACCCGATCCCGCACGAGCAAGATCGAGCTCATCGCCCGAGCGCTCGCAGCGCTGCCCCCCCCGGGAACGTGACATCGGCATCGCGTACCTGGCTGGTAAGCCCTGCCAGGACCGATTGGACCTCGGACCTGCTGCCGTCATGGCTATCGAGGTGCCACCGGCTGCGACGCGGTCGCTCACGCTCACCGACGTCGATGCGGCGCTGCAAGCCATCGCTGACACCCCGGCGGGCGCCGGCTCCCGGACGCGACGGGTCGCACTGCTGCACGAACTGCTCGGCCGGGCGGACGAGGCCGAGCAACCGTGGTTGCGGTCGCTGGTCCTGAGGGAGGTTCGTCAGGGATCGCTCGAAGGACTCCTCGTCCAGGCGATCGCCCGGGCTTGCGGGGTCCCGGAGGCTGCCGTCCGACGCGCTGCGATGTTGAGCGGTGACCCGCGAGTGACCGCTGCCGCCGCCATGATCGGCGGCGCCGAGGCCCTGGCCGCCTTCCGCCTCGAGGTCGGGAGACCGCTCCAGCCGATGCTCGCCTCCAGCGCGACGGACGTGGCATCGGCGTTGGCCGACCTGGACACGGTCCTCCTCGAAGCCAAGCTCGATGGTGCCCGGGTCCAGCTCCACCGCTGCGGGGACGAGATCCACGTCTACACCCGCAGCCTCCAGGAGATCACGCACCGCGTCCCCGAGGTGGCGGATGCGGCGCGGGCGTTGCCGGTGTCGAACGTCGTGCTCGACGGCGAGGTGGTCGCGTTCGACGCCGCTGGTCGCCCGCGGCCGTTCCAGGAGACGATGCAGCGCTTCGGTCGGGAGCAGGACCCCGACGAGATCCGGGCCCAGGTCCCTCTCGAGGTGCGGTTCTTCGACGTGCTGCACCTCGACGACCGGGAGCTGCTCGACGAGCCGCTGCGGGCACGCCGGGAAGCGCTGCACCGCGCGGTCCCGGAGCGCTTGCGCATCGAGGGCCTGATCGTGACGGCCGACGACCTGGAGGCCACGACGGCGTTCGTCACGCAGGTGCTGCGCGCAGGCCACGAGGGGGCGATGGTCAAGGACCTCGAAGCGCCCTACGAAGCGGGTCGGCGGGGCTCGAGTTGGCGCAAGCTCAAGCCGGTCCACACCCTCGACCTCGTCGTCCTCGCGGCTGAGTGGGGCTCGGGACGCCGGAAGGGGTGGCTGTCGAACCTCCATCTGGGGGCGCGTGCCGACGACGGTGACGGGTTCGTCATGCTCGGCAAGACCTTCAAGGGGCTGACCGACGCCACGCTGGCGTGGCAGACCGAGGC
>JAWOCZ010000295.1:0-17549 GCA_046483565.1 Nitriliruptoraceae bacterium | reverse complement strand
CCGGCTTCCGTCCCCGCGTCGGCCGGGTGGGTGCGGCGGGGTAGCGCGGCGGTCAGGGGTGGCCGGCTTTCGTCCCCGCGTCGGCCGCCGTCCCCGCGCTGGCCGCCGTCCCCGCGCTGGCCGCTGTCCCCGCGTCGGCCGCCGTCTCCGCGCTGGCCGGCCACGGCTGACGACGGCCGGCTCCGGCTGCCTGTCGTCCGCACGACGGTCGGCCCACGCCCGCCGCTCACCGCAGGATGAACAGCGAGACCGCGGCCAGCGGCAGGACGTACCAGGCGAAGCGGTCGATGCCGGCGCGGCTCACGAGCCGGACCAGGTAGGTGATGGCGAGGTAGCCCGAGACCGCGGCGGCGGCGACGCCGACCAACAGCTCCGAGGTGGTGACGGTGCCGAGGTCGTCGACCTGCGGGACCTGCACGATCGCCGCACCGGCGATGGCGGGGATGCCCAGGAGGAAGGCGAAGCGGGTAGCCGCCGGCCGTGACAGCCCGGCCCCGATGCCGGCGGAGATGGTCAGCCCCGAGCGGGACAGTCCGGGCAGCAGTGCGAGGGTCTGCATGAGCCCCACGGCCAGGGCGTGACGAGTGCCCATCCGGTCGACGCTGACCGCCCCAGGGCTGACGCCCTCCTCGATGTCGTCCACCTCCAGAGCCTCGGCCCCCGCGGCCGCGGTGGCAGCCACCGGTGGGGCCGCCCGGCGGTCGCCAGCTGCGATCCCGGGGTCACGCCGCAGCTGTCGTTGGTGGAGGCGTTCGCCGCCGATCAGCACGGCGGCGGTCAGCAGCAGCAGCCACGCGGTGGCCCGTGGAGAGGAGAAGACCGACTCCACCGCGTCGTCGAGGGTGAGCCCGGCGATCGCGATCGGCACGCTGCCGAGTATCAGCAGGCCGAGCAGTCGCCGGTAGGCCGTGCGCTCGGGGGAGGCCGCGCGGGTCGTGACGGCTCGGGCGATGCCCCACAGGTCGGCGCGGTAGTAGACGAGGAGCGCCGACAGGGTCCCGAGGTGGAGCGCTACGTCGAAGGCCAGCCCATGCCGCTCCCAACCCGCCAGCGCCGGGACCAGCACCAGGTGGGCGGAGGAGGACACGGGGATGAACTCGGTCAACCCCTGCACGATGCCGAGCACCAGTGCCTGCACCCAGCCAGCTGCTTCCGCGATCATCGTTCCTCGGCTCCGTCACCCGCTAGCGCATCGCGGTGCGCAAGGTACGCGGCCGACGGCGCTGCCGCGGTCACCCCCGGGTTGACACGACCGCTGGCCTGTCCGGCCGATGTCGCTGCGTGCCGGTGAGCCGGAGCTGCCGGCCGTGGTTCGTGCGGGTTCGGCCCGTCCTCTGAGCCCGCCTTGCACGGGGTTCATGCCGGGTAGGGAGTGATCTCGGTCGCCTGCCGCAGTGCCCGCGCCCACCACAGCAGCACCTCGAGGAACCGCGTCGCGGCGGCGTCGGGCCCGACCCGGTCGGTCGGCTCGCCGTCGGAACCGAAGGCCGCGGAGGCGTCGGTGAAACTGATCGTCTCCCGGATCGTCACGGTGTGCAGCTCCCCGAACACCACCCGCAAGGCCTCCGCCGCCCGCAGGCCGCCGGAGATCCCGCCGTAGGTGATGAAGCCCACCGGTGTGGCGAACCACTCCTCCCGCAGCTCGTCGATGGCCGTCTTGAGCGGGCCCGGGAAGCTGTGGTTGTACTCCGGGGTGATCACCACGACCGCGTCGGCAGCCGCGATGACCTGACGGAAGACGGCCGGATCTGCGTCGACGCGCACCGGGTCGAGCTTGGCGTCGGTCAGGGCACCGGCACGGTCCTCGAACCACCGGGCGATGCGCACCCCCGCGCCCTCGGGGTTGGTGCTGGCGAGCACGACCGCGATCGTCAGCGGGGTGGTCATGGGAGCTCCTGGTGTCGTCGGGGTCGCGGGCTGTTGCCCGGGAGGACCGGCGATCGGCGAGCAGGCCGTCGGGCAAAGCGGGGAAGCTGCGTCGGGGCGGCACGGTAACGGCGCACCTCGACGTGAGGTCGAACCGGGCGGTGCGCCGCCGCCGGGCAGCCTTCCGGGTGCGACCCCGCCGGACAGCGTCCCGGGCTGCGCGACCCCACGCCCGTCAGGACGACGGAGGATGCGAGCCCACGACCTCGTCGTGCGTGGCGGCCAGGGCCTCGGCCGCCTCGGGCGGCAGCGGCTCGACCACCGGACGGGCGCGCCGTCGCCGGCGTGCGGGGACCAGGTCGCGCATCTCCTCCAGGCGACCGAAGCACAGCAGCCGGTCCCCGGCCTCGAGCTCACGGTCACCTTTGGGGTTGGGGACGACCCGCGTGCCGCGTGTCAGGGTCAGCACGGTGATGTCACGCTCGCGCAGCCCGGAGGCCGCAAGGCTGCGCCCGACCAGTCCGGAGCCGTCACCGATGTGCAGCTCCGCCACGCCGTACCCGGTGCTGACCGTCAGCCGCTGCCGCACGTCCAGCTCGGGGAAGGCGACCTGGTTGGCGACGTAGTCGATGATCGCGCCGGCGATGTCCAGTTCGCTGGCCGCCTCGATGCCCTCCAGGCCGGGGGAGGAGTTGACCTCCATCACCATCGGGCCGCGATCGCTCTCCAGCATGTCCACTCCGGCGATCCGCAGTCCCATGATCTGTGCCGACTGGACCGCCACCCGCTCGTACTCCTCGTCCAACTCCACCGCCTCGGTGGTGCCACCGCGGTGGACGTTGGAGCGGAACTCGTCACCCTGGGCGCTGCGGCGCATGGCCGCGATCACCCGGTCACCGACCACGAAGGCGCGGATGTCACGGCCCCTGCTCTCGGCGATGAAGCGCTGGATCAGCACGTGCTGCCGGGTGCTCTGCAAGGTCTCGATCACGGCCTCCGCGACCTTGGTGTCGGGCGCCAGGATCACCCCGATGCCCTGGGTGCCCTCCAGCAGCTTGATCACCACGGGCGCTCCGCCGACCCGCTCGATCGCCGGCAGCACGTCGGCGCGATCCCGGACGAACGTGGTGGCCGGCATGCCGACGTCGTGGCGGGACAGGATCTGGATCGAGCGGAGCTTGTCGCGGGAGTTCGCGATCCCGGCGGCCGTGGTCGGCGTGTAGACGTCCATCTGCTCGAACTGGCGCACCACCGCCATCCCGAAGAAGGTGATCGACGCCCCGATGCGGGGCAGGATCGCGTCGTAGTCGAAGAGGGGCTTGCCGCGGTACTGGAGGTCGGGTTCGTCTCCGGAGAGGTCGATGGCGAACCGCAGGGTGTTGAGGACCCGCGCGGTGTGGCCCCGTTCCTGTGCCGCCGCCTTGAGCCGCCTGGTGCTGTAGCTGGTCGGGGCTCGGGACAGGATGGCGAGCTGCATGCACGGTCCTCGTTGGCTCGGGTTCTGGGGAGGGGCGGGGGCACCGTTGTGACGCTAACGGGTGTGTGACTCGGGTGGCGAGCGCCCCCGGCCGGTGATGGTCGCTCCGGCCTGGCCGCTCGGGCCCGGCCGCTCCGGCCCGGCCGCTCGGGCCCGGCCGCTCGGGCGTTGGCCCTGCGGCCGGCACGCGACCTCGTGGTGCGGTCGTGGGGGCTCGACGGTGCTGGTCGTCGGCCCGCTCGGGCCCCTACGGTGCGACGACACCAGAGATCGCACCGGCACGGTCCGGTTCGGCGCGGCGACGCCGGCTGGAACGGGATGGAGGGCACGTGAGCGCACCGGACGCCCCAGCCGCCTCGGCATCGACCGGTCGCACGAGTTCGCCGCTGGTGGCCCGCCTCCAGCGGTTCGGGACGACGATCTTCTCGCAGATGACGGCGCTCGCGCAGGAGCACGACGCCGTGAACCTCGGTCAGGGGTTCCCCGACGAGGATCCACCACCAGCCGTCGTGGCCGCAGCCCACGCCGCGCTGGACGCCGGTCACCACCAGTACGCGCCGGGACCGGGGATCCCCGAGCTGCGCGCCGCGGTCGCCGCCCACCAGCGCACCTGGTACGGCCTCGACGTCGACCCCGACACCGAGGTGACCGTGACCTTCGGGGCCACCGAAGCGGTCGCGGCGACGATCCTCGCGACGTGCGAAGCGGGGGACGAGGTGCTCGTCCTCGAGCCGACCTACGACGCCTACACCGCGGTGATCGCGATGGCGGGGGCCCGGGAGGTCAGGGTGCCGCTGACGCCACCTGCCGCCGAGGGGTTCGCGGAACGGGGCCCCTGGACGCTCGATGTCGACCGCCTGAGCGCGGCCATCACCCCACGGACCCGCCTTCTGCTGCTCAACTCGCCGCACAACCCCACCGGAGCCGTCCTGGCTGCCGAGGAGCTGGATGCCATCGCCAGGCTGTGCGTCGAGCACGACCTGCTGGCGGTGACCGACGAGGTGTACGAGCACCTGGTCTACGACGGTGAGCACCTGCCGTTGGCCACCCGGGAGGGCATGGCACCTCGCACGGTGACGATCTCCAGCGCCGGTAAGACCTTCTCCTGCACAGGTTGGAAGATCGGCTGGGCCGCAGCCCCGCCGGCCCTGACCGCGGCCCTCCGCACCACCAAACAGTTCCTGTCCTTCGCCGGTGGCACGCCGCTGCAGCACGCGGTGGTGACCGCGCTGCGCCTGCCCCCCGCCGAGTTCCGGGCCATCGCTACGTTGCACCGGCGACGTCGGGACCTGGTCGTGGACGGCTTGCTGGCGGCAGGGATCCCGACCACACGTACCGCCGGGACCTACTTCGTCACCGCCGACGTCGCCGCGATCGGCTGGGAGGACGGTGCGGCGTTCTGCCGGTGGGCTCCCGGTGCGCTCGGCGTGGCCGCCGTCCCGGTGTCCGCCTTCGTCGCCGATCCTGACCCGGTCGCCTCGCTCGTCCGCTTCGCGTTCTGCAAGCCGACGTCGGTGCTGGAGGAGGGGATGCGCCGGCTCGGCCCCGACCGCTCCGGCCCTGACCGCTCCGGCCCCGGCCGCTCCGGGGCCAGCCGTCCGTAGCCGCCGCCGCGGTCGGTCGGCTCGTACCGGGTCCGTCGTCTACCCGTCAGGAGCCGACGTCGGCCACCTCCAGCGTCAGCGCGTCATCGGTGAGTTCGGCGTCGACACCGTGGTCGCGGTCGATCCGTACGCGGAGCCATCCGTCACCGACGGGCAGCGCCGTCACCTCGAGGCTGCGGAACGGTGGCGGCCAGAGCGGGTCGAGGCGGACCCGGCCACGGGGGAGGTCGGCGTGCAGGCCGAGGCAGGTCCGCAGCAGCAGGAGCGCGCCGGCAGCGGCCCAGGCCTGTGGACGGCAGGCGGCGGGGTAGGGCACCGGTGCCGGCGCCTCGTCGCGTGCGAAGCCACCGAACAGCTCCGGGAGTCGTGAGCTGAAGCCCGGAGCCGCCTCGACCAACCCACGCAGCAAGCGGCTGGCCACGTCCGGTTGGTGTCGCGCGGCGAGCCCCCAGACGGCGATCGCGGTGTCGTGCGGCCACACCGAGCCGGTGTGGTAGCCGAGTGGGTTGAAGCCGGCGCTGTCGTCGGCCAGCGTGCGCAGCCCCCACCCCGAAGCGAGGCGCTCGTGGCCGAGCTGGGCGCCGATCAGTGCCGCCTCGGTGTCGTCCACCAACGAGCCCAGCAACAGGTGTCCCATGTTGCTCGCCGGGCCGTCGACCGGACGCTTGTCCCGGTCCAGTGCGATGACCGGATAGCGCCCGTGGCGGTCCTCGATCCAGAAGGCGGCCCGGAACCGTTCGGCCAACTCGTCGGCCCACCGGTCCCAGCCGTCGGCCCCGGGACGCTGGAAGTGTCCGAGGAGCTCGGCTCCGCGGCGGGCGGCGTCGTGGGCGTAGGCCTGGACCTCGGCCAGCGCGATCGGCGGCCTGGCCAGGGTGCCGTCGGCGAACTGGACCCCGTCGTGGCTGTCCTTCCAGCCCTGGTTGTCCAGCCCGCGTGCCCGCAGCTTGTGGTACTCGAGGAAGCCGTCGGCGTCCGGATCGCCGTCGCTGCGCAGCCACGCCAAGGCGGCTTCGACGTGGGGGAGCAGGGGGCGCAGGCGGTCCTCGGCCAGTCCCCACCGCCAGGCCTCGTGGGCCAGCATCACGAACAGCGGGGTGGCGTCGATCGTGCCGTAGTAGTTGGGTGGCAGGTCGCCGCGGTGGGTGAGGCTGCCGCGGCGGATCTCGTGCAGGATCTTGCCCGGTGCCTCCTCCGTCCCCACGTCGTGACGGGTGCCCTGGCGGCGGGCGAGCGTGCGCAGCGTGCCCTCGGCCAGTGCCGGATCGAAGGGCAGGGTCATCCACGCCGCCCACACCGAGTCCCGCCCGAACAGGGTGAGGTACCAGGGGCTGCCGGCGGCGCAGAAGGCGTCCTCCCCGGCCTCGGGATCCGCCATGCGCAAGGCCTCGAGGTCCTCGACGCTGCGCTCGATGAGGCGGGTGAAGCGGTGGTCGGAGCACCGCACCGACCAGGACGTCCGCGGCAGCCCGCCCGTGGACGCGGCGGCGGCGGGGGCCGTGCAGCGCCGGGGTGGCCGCACCGTGCCGTAGACATCGGTGGCGGCCACCTCCAGGCACAGCCGGGTGTGCTCGCCCGCCGGGATGCGGCAGGTCACGAACATGGTGTCGGCATCCCAGCGGTGCGGCGCCGGTTCCATGGTCACCGTGACCCGGTCCGACCCGTCGGCACTGGCGAAGGCGAGGCCGTCACCGAGGTTCTTCGGCGGGAGGGGGTCGAGGGTGCGGTCGTGACGCACGTCGAAGATGTAGGCCAGGTCGCTGCCGAGCCGTAGGCCCACCTCCACCTCGAGGTCGGAGCGACCGTGGTTGTGCAGGTGGATCTCCTCGTGCAGGCAGCCATCGACGAGGCGTCGCCGATCCACGACCAGGGTCGGGTCGGGCCCGGCGCCGGGGACGGGGACGTGGGCATGGAAGGTGGCGCTCGACGCACCGGTGCTGGTCGCGGTGAGGGGACGGGGGGAGATCCCGTCCACCGTCACCTCGAGCCGGTCGAGGAAGCGGGTGTCGCGCACGTAGACGCCGTGGTCGCCACCTCGCAGGAGGTCCCCGCTCGGCCCGGAGACCACGAAGGACTCCCCGCGGACGCAGATCACCTCACCCAGTGGTCCGGCCATGGGGCGAGCGGTCATCTCGGGAGCTTCCTTCGGGACGTTGGGCCATGGACAGCACGGTGGCGGTGCCGCATCCTCCGGGGACCGGCGACGCAGATGGGAGTGCGATGGCCGACCTGCTCCGTTTGACCTGCCGCGACTGCGGGAACTCCTTCGTCTCCTCGCACCAGCAGCAGCGGGAAGCGCTGGCCTCCGGCGAGGTGAGCGAGCTCGAGGAGCGGTGCCCGCACTGTGGCACCACCGACGTCTACCGGTCCGGTGACTACGACCACGGTTCCCTGATCGGGCGGATCGCCCCGGTGCGCTCCTCGTCCGACTGAGCGCCGGGGCACGCCGGTCGGCTCGGGCACGCCGGCCCGCTCGGGCACGCCGGCCCGCTCGGGCACGCCGGTCGGCTTGCGCACGGCGCTCACGAGGCACCTCCGTGAGGCTCGACCGGCACCAGGAGCACGGGCACCTTCGCGTCGGCGAGCAGCAGTCGGACCACCTCGGCGCGCCCCACGGAGAGGTCCTGCGACCAGCCGAGCACGATCAGATCGGCGGCTTCGGTGCTGGCGACCTCCAGCACGCTGCGACCGGGGGTGCCGGCACGCAGCACGATGCGCGGGGCCGACCCGGTCACGGCGTGTCGGGCCAGGAACTCCTGTCCCCAGGCGTCCAGATCGTGGTGCGCCTGGTCGAGGAAGACCGGCACCTCCTGGTCGGCCAGCACGTGGACCACGACCACCTCCAACGCTGCGTCGGCCAGCAAGCCGACCGTCGGGGCCACCGCGGCCTCGGTCGCCATGGCACCGTCCAGCGGCAGTAGGACCGTCTGCAGCGGCGCGTCGAGCCCGGCCGAGGTCCCCGGCGGCACCAACAGGGTCGGCGTGTCCGTCGCCTCGATCAGAGCCAGCGCGACGTGACCGGCCGGGCGGTCCGCGCGGGCCAGTTGCCCTCTGCCGACGACCGCGACCGCCACCTCGGGGGCGGCGACCACCTCGATGAGGGTGGGAACGACCGGGCCGGAGCGCACCTGGAGGTCGACACCGGCGCGGTCGGCAGCGGCCCGGACCGGTGCGGGCGCCGCGTCGGCGACATGGCTCGCGGTCACCGTGCGCTCCAGGGCCCGGCCGAGCGCGACCCCGACCTCGAGGGTGGTGGCGTTGGTCGGGTGGTCGTCGATCGCGATGAGCACACCGCCCCGCTCCGTGGGCCCCGTCATCATCGCGCCTCCGGCAGCCAGCGCTCGCCGTCCCGTCGCAGGACGAGGGGACCGACGAGGACCCGGGCTGCGGTCGTGGCATCGTCGCCGGTGCCCGGGAGAAGGAGCGGGACCGCGGTGTCGCATGCCGCCTCGACCCGGTCACCGCGGTGGTGCAGCCGTACCCGGTCGCCGTGGTAGCGCACGGTGAGCTCCAGGGCCCGCCAGCTCGACGGGAGCGGCCGCGGGTCCACCGCCAGGCCGTGCGGGTGCGGCCGCAGCCCGAGGAACCCGAAGGCCAGCGCCTGCCACACCCCGCCCATGGCGCCCAGGTGCAGCCCCCCGGCCGTGGTGCCGGTCACGTCGTCGAGGTCGATCCTGGCGGCGATCCTGAGCAGCGCCGCGGCCTCCTCGGGACGTCCATCCCGGGCCAGGAGGCTGGCATGCACGGCCGGTGACAGTGAGCTCCCGTGGACGGTGCGGGGGAGGTAGCGGTCGAGGTCGTGGCGCAGCGAGCCAACCGGCACCTCGTCAGGGATGAGGTGGTGCAGCAGGAGCACGTCCGCCTGCTTGACCAGCTGGGAGCCGGCCACCCGCTCGCGACCGAGCAGCACGTCGGCGGCCAGGGGCGGCTCACCCACCCCGGCCGCCTCGAGCGGCTCCAGATCCGCGTAGCCGGCGAACTGCTCGTGGCTCCCGCTCCGGGGGTCGTAGCCGTCGACGAGGCGGGCGGCTAGCTCACGCCACCGGTCGGCCTCGGCCTTGCCGGCGGCGGCGTCGTGGGCGCCCTCAGCCGCGTCGCCCTCAGCCGCGTCGCCCTCAGCCGCGTCGTCCTCAGCCGCGTCGGCGGCGGCCAGCAGCGCGGCAGCGCGCCTGAGGTGCCAGCGGACCATGACGTTGGTGTAGGCGTTGTCGTCGACGTCCTCGTGGTACTCATCCGGCCCGATCACGCCACGCAGATGGACGGTGCCGTCCGCATCCTGCTCGAGTCGGGATGCCCAGTACCTCGCCGTCTCGAGCAGCAGGGCCCGCGCGGCCCCGTGGGACACCCACCGGTCTCCGCTCCACAGGTGGTGGTGCCACGCCGCCCAGGCGACGTCGGCGACGATGTGCTCCTCGAGCCTGCCGGTCTCGACCCGCAGCTTCGTGCCGTCGAGGGCCACGGTGGACGACGGCGTGGCCTCGCTCCCGTCGACGGCCGACTCCCAGGGCAGCCGGCAGCCGGCGTGGCCCTCGTCTCGTGCGCGGTCCCGTGCCGCCGCCAGCCGGCGCCGGCGGTACTCGAGCATCGCCCGCGAGGATGAGGGGTGGGTCGCGGCCAGGAACGGCAGGACGAACACGTCCGCGTCCCAGAACACGTGACCGGCGTAGCCCGGGCCGCTCAGGCCCCGAGCCCCCACCGCGGCCTCGCCGTGATCGCCCGCCGAGGCCATGAGGTGGAACAGTCCGAACCTGACGGCCGACTCCAGCTCCGGGTCGCCGGGGATGGCGATGTGGGCGTCGGCCCAACGCCCGGCCCAGGCGCTCTCGTGTTCCAGCAGGAGCCGGTCGAGCCCCTCGGCCCGGGCCTGCTCCAGGGCAGCGACGACGGGTGCGGTCGCGGGGCGCTGCGTGGGATGGGCTTCCAGGCTCGCGAGCCGGTCGACGATCGTGGGGCCGTCCCGGTGGCCCCACCGTGTGCAGGTGGCGGCGATGATCGTGCCGATCCCGCTCGTCTGGGACATCTCGAGGTCGTCCTGCGACCAGCGACGCCAGCGGACCCCGTCGGTGACCGGCAGGGGCGGGTCAGCGCTGCGGTCGGCCGCCCGGTCGCTGCCACTGTCGGCCGCCCGGTCGCTGCCACTGCCGGCCGTCCGGTCGCTGCCACTGTCGGCCGTCCGGTCGCTGCCACTGTCGGCCGTCCGGTCGCTGCGGCTGCGTTGGACGGCGATCCCGGGACGTGCCAGCGAGGCGAAGCGCGCTGAGCGGTAGCCGAACGCGCCGCGGCGCTCGCGGTGGACCACGCCCCGGCGTACATCCAGCCACCGCCGCTCGCTGGCAGCGTCGTCGGCGGGGACGTCGAGGTGGAACCACACCGGGCCCGGCAGCGGTCGCGGGATGTCCCCCGGGACCTGCCGGTAGACGCCGGCGGCCAGCACCCACGGTTCGCATCCCGCACCGCACTCCTCGCGGGTGCCGCGGGTCCCGAACCGTCCGTCGGCCACGGTCAGCAGCGCGGCATCCGCGCGGCGTCGTGCCGGATCGTCCCCGGTGAGCACGACCGACCAGCCCGGCTCGGGGCGCCGCCACCACCGGGCACCGTCGGCGTCCGGCTGTGGCGGGGGGTGGACGGCGACGGCTCGGACGCTGTCACCAGCAGCGTCGGGCGTGGCAGCGTCAGGCTCGGACATCACGGTGGCGAGGTTGGCGACATTGGCGAGGTGGACGAGGTGTCGAGGTCGGGGAGTCGGATCGTCCTGGTCCGGACCAGCGACGCGTAGATCCGCTCGTAGCCCTGCGCCATCCGAGCTGCAGCGAAGTGGCGTTCGATGTGGTCGCGACAGAGCCCACGGTCGATCTCTCCGACCCGCTCCACCGCGGTGCACATCGCATCGACGTCGTCGGGCGGCACGGCCCAGCCCGTCCGACCGTCCTCGACGATCTCGGGGACGGCCCCGCGGGCGAACGCCACGACGGGGATGCCGCAGGCGCCGGCCTCCACCATGGTGAGGCCGAAGGGCTCGTCCCAACGGATCGGCACCAGCAGCGCGGCCGCTCCGCGCAGCACGGCGAGCTTCTGCGCATGGGTCGCGTTGTGGACCACGACGGTGTCGGTGTCGGCGAGCAGGGGGACCATGACCTGTTCCCACCACCGGTGTTCCTCTGGTTCGTTGAGCTTCATGGCGATGCGCAGTGGCAGGCCGAGCCGGGTGGCGACCGCTACGGCGAGGTCGGCGCCCTTGTCCGCTCCGGCACGGCCGACCCAGGCGAGGTGGCCGAGGGAGCGTGCCTCGAAGGGGTAGCGGGCCACGTCGATCCCGTTGTGGACGACGCCGGCCATGGGCAGCCCGGACGGGGCGTGCGCCGCGTGGTCGTGGCTGACGGCCACCAGCGCGACCCGGTCGGCGATCATCTCGTACAGACGGCACAGGTCGGAGGTCCAGGCACCGTGGACCGTGTGCACGATGGGGGGGCCGTCCAGCAGGGCGCCGACGGCCGCCCCGGTCACCGTGTGATCGTGGATCAGCTCGTAGCGGTGGCGGTCGCGGTAGCCAGTGAGCACGTGAGGCAGCTCGACGACGCCATCGCCCAGCTGCTCGCTCGGAGGGCTGGAGTACACGGTGCGGAGCTCGGCACGCGTCAACGAGCCGCCGGAAGCCAGCATCGTCACCTGGTGGCCGTCGTCGATGAGCTGGTCGGTGAGGGCGGCCATCACCAGCTCCGTGCCTCCGTAACGCACCGGCGGAACGGTGAACCATGGCGGGGCCAGCTGCAGGATCCTCACGGCGCCCCCTCGATCCAGGGACAGGGAGTACGGCGGCCGCACTGCTGTGACCGTGCGGCGGGGGACAGCGGGCCGCCAGGGGCCAAGGGCCTTGGACCCGGAAGAAGTGCGAGGGCGACGCTGCGAGGACGACGGTGCGAGGGCGACGCTGCGACGGCGACGCTGCGCGGGAGGCCCGGGACACCGGCCGCCGAGGTACCTGGCTCAGGTCGTGGGCGGCGGTGGCCCGGCCGGGATCGGCTCGCCGCGTTCCGTGCGCTGGATCACCACGATGCCGGA
This sequence comes from Nitriliruptoraceae bacterium, assembly GCA_046483565.1. Classification (GTDB taxonomy): domain Bacteria; phylum Actinomycetota; class Nitriliruptoria; order Nitriliruptorales; family Nitriliruptoraceae; genus T1Sed10-7. The sequence goes on along the minus strand of JAWOCZ010000295.1, from coordinate 5,543 downwards.
CAGGATGCTGACCCCGCCCAGCAGCTGGAGCAGGCCGGGCAGCTGTGCGAGCAGGAGCCACGCGACGAGGATGGCGAACAGCACCTCGGACAGCGACACGAAGGACGCCGCGCGTGGGCCGAGGCGCACGACGCCGACGATCCCGGTGAGGTAGGCGGCCGCGGTGGAGACCACGACCAACCACAGCGCGGGCAGCAACCACGACACCGAGATCCCGGCCAGCACCGTGTCGGCCGCGGTGAAGCCCACGGGCACGATGCCGAGCACACCGGCCAGTGCGATCGCCGTCGCGCCGACCGCGGTCCCACCGGCGGCCATGAGCAGTGGTGGCAGGTCGGCGTCCTCCCGGGCCGACAGGCTGAAGTACCCCGCGAGGCAGACCGCGGCGAACAGCCCCCACGCGACCCCGGCGGGATCGACCGTGTCGGCGCCGGTCAGGTCCAGGACCAGCACCAACCCCACGAGGGTGAGCGCGGCGCCGAACAACGTCGAGTTCGGTGGTCGACGCCGGGCCCGGATCGACGTCCAGGCCAGCAGCAGCACCGGGGCCAGGTACTCGAGTAGGAGCGCGATGCCGACGTCCAGGGTGCGGACCGCGTTGAAGAAGCCCAGCTGGACCCCGGCCATCGCTACCAGGCCGTAGACGAGCAGTACGCGGGTCGTGTGCCACGTCAGCCGCACGCGGTCGCGCTGCAGCACCAGCACGAGGACGGCCAGCAGCACCGCCGCACCCCCGAGGCGGACCAGCACGGCGGCGCCCGAGGTCCAACCGGCGTCGATCAGCGCGCGGCCCATCGGCCCCGACGATCCGAAGGCTGCGGCCGAGATCGTGGCGAGCACGAGCCCGCTGCGCTGGCGGCGCCGCAGGTCCCCGGGGAGGTGCGAGGTGGGGGCACGGTCGTCTGCCATCCCTGGCACGCTAACGGGTGTGCAACCGACCTGCCGCCCGCCGGCATCCCGCCGACAGCCGACTATGGTCATCGCTGCCACGACCGGCCCACCACCGACGTTGTCGGCCCGAGGGTGTCGCCGGATGCGTGTTGCCGCACCGTCGAGTCCGCCACCGCGAACGGAGAGCTCATGACCGACCGCACCGCTGCCACCGTCTGGAACGGAACCCTCTTCGAGGGCTCCGGCACCGTCACGTTCGAGTCCTCCGGGCTCGTCCAGGACGCGGCCGTCTCCTGGCCGGCGCGCGCCGAGGAGCCAGGCGGCAAGACCAGCCCCGAGGAGCTCATCGCTGCCGCCCACTCCTCCTGCTACTCGATGGCCCTGTCCAAGCAGCTCGCCGACCGCGGGACGCCCGCCGAGCGGCTCGAGACGTCGGTCACCGTGACCTTCGTCCCCGGGACGGGCATCACGCGCAGCGCCATCACCGTGCGTGTGAGCGCGCCCGGCCTCGACGACGCGGGGCTGGACGAGACGACGACCGCGGCCAAGGAAGGCTGTCCGGTCTCCCAGGCGCTGGCGGACAGCGTCGAGATCACCCTGGATGCCGCCTTCGCCTGAGGCTGCACCCTCGCGGCCACCCGAGGGACGCCGAGTTGTCCCTGTCGTCCGACCCGGAGGACCCATGGACCCGCTCGCCCGCTTCGCCCTGACCGATCGTGTCGCCATCGTGACCGGCGCCTCGTCCGGACTCGGGGTCCACGCTGCTGTCGGCCTGGCCGCGGCCGGGGCGGACGTGGTCCTGGTGGCCCGTCGCGCCGAGCGGCTGGAGCGGACCAGGGAGCAGGTCGAGGCGACCGGTCGGCGTTGCGTGGTGGTCGTCGGCGACGTGGCCGAGCCGGCGACCGCGACCCAGAGCACCGAGGCTGCGATGGAGGCGTTCGGGCGGGTGGACGTCCTCCTGAACAACGCCGGCATCGGGACGGCCGTCCCTGCGACCCGTGAGACACCCGAGCAGTTCCGACAGGTGATCGACATCAACCTCGAGGGGTCGTACTGGATGGCGCAGGCCTGTGGCCGAGTCATGCAGCCGGGCTCCTCGATCATCAACGTGAGCAGCGTGCTGGCCCTGACCACCGCCGGTTTGCCGCAGGCCGCCTACGCGGCGTCGAAGGCGGGGATCGTCGGGCTGACCCGCGATCTGGCCGTCCAGTGGACGGGCCGCAAGGGCATCCGGGTCAACGCGATCGCTCCGGGGTTCTTCGAGTCGGAGATGACCGAGCAGTACCCGGAGGGCTACCTCGAGGGAGTCCAGGCCCTGCGGGTGCCCGCGGGGCGCAAGGGCGAGCCGGAGGAGTTCGTCTCCGCCGTGGTCTTCCTGGCCTCCGACGCCTCGAGCTACGTCACCGGCATCACCCTGCCGGTGGATGGCGGCACCATCGCGACCTGAGCGGCTCACGCGGCGCGGCGTAGGTCGCGGAGCGTCCGCGTGTCGTGGCGGAGCGGTGGGGGACCGGACCGCCCTGCGCACCCTGGCCGGCTGGGGGCTTTGGGCGATCGATGCCTGGATGGCTTCGACGAGTAGGGCCAACCGGCGAGCGATGCGAGGTGGATGGCACTTCCTGTCGGCCGCTCGTGCGACGAGCTTCGAGGTCGAGGGTTCCCGACCGGGCGTGGCCCTCGGCCCGTCCGAGTGAGGAGGGCGTGTCATGGCGACCGAAGCTCCCAGAACCGATGCAGGGGGGCCGCGCGATCCCTCGCGCCGCTCGTTCCTGAAGTGGTCGGCCGTCGCGGGTGGCGGGATGGCGCTGGCCGGCTCCGGGGCACGCCTCGGGCTCACCCCCGCAGGGGTGTGGGGGCGTGCCGCCGGGGCGCAGGAAACATCGCCGGCGCTGCGGACCGTGTGGTCCTCCTGCAACGTCAACTGCGGCTCGAGATGTCCCCTGCGGATGCAGGTGGTCGACGGGACGATCGTTCGGGTTCTGCCCGACGACACGGGCGACAACGAGATGGGATCACAGCAGATCCGTGCCTGCGTCCGCGGGCGCACCATGCGCCAGAACGTCTACTCACCCGACCGGCTGAAGGCGCCGATGAAGCGGGTGGGTGAGCGCGGCAGCGGGGAGTGGGAGGAGATCAGCTGGGAGCAGGCCTTCGACGAGATCGCGGACACGATCCAACGCCTGATCGCCGACTACGGCAACGAGTCGATCTACCTCCAGTACGGCACCGGGACGCTGGGTGGCACCATCACGAAGAGTTGGCCGCCGGCAGCGACGCCGATCGCCCGTCTGATGAACACCGTCGGCGGCTATCTCAACCATTACGCCGACTACAGCACGGCGCAGATCCAGGGTGCCGTGGAGTACCACTACGGCGGCTGGATCGGCTCCAACAGCTTCGACGATGCCAAGAACGCGAACCTGCAGGTCATGTTCGGTAACAACCCCCTCGAGACCCGCATGTCGGGTGGCGGGGAGACCTTCGTCACCCAGACGACCAAGGAGGACCACCAGGTCCGCACGATCGTCATCGACCCCCGCTACTCCGAGACCGCCCTGACGATCGCGGACGAGTGGGTGGCGATCCGGCCCGGCACCGATGCCGCGTTGGTCGCGGGTATGGCCCACGTGATGATCACCGAGGGGCTCCACGACCAGGCGTTCCTCGACACCTACTGTCAGGGCTTCGACGACGCACAGCTGCCCGAGGGCATCCCGGCCGGGAGCTCCTACGCGGCCTACGTGCTCGGCGACGGTCCTGACGGCACCGCCAAGACCCCGCAGTGGGCAGCCGGCATCTGCGGCGTCCCTGCCGGCACGATCACCCGCCTGGCACGTGAGATCGCGACGACCGGGCCGGTGGCCATCACCCAGGGATGGGGGCCCCAACGCCACGCCAACGGGGAGAACCAGGCGCGGGCGGTGTTCACGCTGGCGGCGATGACCGGCAACATCGGGATCCCCGGTGGTGGCACCGGCGAACGGGAGAGCGCGGCGAGCCTGCCCATGGTCAACCTCTTCCCGACGGCCAACCCCGTCGCGGCATCGATCCCGGTCTTCGCGTGGACGGACGCGGTCGACCACGGCACGGAGATGACCGCCCTCAACGCCGGGGTCCGTGGTGTCGATCGGCTGCCCGCACCCATCAAGATGATCTGGCAGTACGCCGGCAACATCATGACCAACCAGCACGCCGACATCAACCGCACGGTGGAGCTGCTCAAGGACGACACCAAGTGCGAGATGATCGTGGTGATCGACACACGCATGACGGTCTCGGCCCGCTACGCGGATCTGCTCCTGCCCGACACCACCAACGTCGAACAGCTCGACCTCGCCTCCCAGGGCAGTGCCGGCAACATGCAGTACACGATCCTGGCGGATCAGGTCATCGAGCCGATGTACGACTGCCGGACCACCTACGAGATGTGCACGGAGATCGCCCGACGGCTGGGCACCGAGCAGGAGTTCACCGAGGGCCGCAGCCAGGAGGAGTGGGTCCGCGCGATCGTCGAGGCGTCGAGGGAGAACATCCCCGGGCTCCCCTCCTTCGAGGAACTCCGCGAGCTCGGCGTGTGGCGCTCACCCGATCCACCCGAGGTCGGGCGCGTCTCCCTCGAGGACTTCCGCGCCGACCCACAGGCCAACCCGCTCAACACCCCGTCGGGCAGGATCGAGATCTTCTCCTCGACCCTGTGGGAGATGGCCGACACCTGGGAGCTGCCCGAGGGCGATCGCATCACCGCGACCCCGGAGTACCTCGCGACCTGGGGAGGGATCGAGGCGGCACGCACCAACGACGCCTACCCGCTGCAGTGCATCGGGCACCACTACAAGCAGCGCACCCACTCCTCCTACGGAGAGCTGCCCTGGCTGCAGGAGGCACACCCGCAGGTGGTGTGGATCAACCCACGCGATGCCGGTGAGCGGGGGATCGCCGACAACGATCCCGTCCACGTGTTCAACGAGCGCGGGCGGATCCGGCTACCGGCGCGGGTCACCTCCCGGATCGCACCGGGGGTCCTCTCGGTCCCGCAGGGAGCCTGGTTCCAACCCGATGCGAACGGCATCGACACGGGCGGCTCCGTGAACACCCTCACCAGTTGGCGCCAGTCGCCGATCCACAAGGGCAACGCACAGCACACGATCCTCGTTCAGGTCGAGTCCGCTTGACCAGCAGGAAGCGAACATCATGGCCGAGAAACTGGGCTTCTACTTCGACCAGACCCGCTGCAACGGGTGTCGGGCCTGCCAGGTGGCGTGCAAGGACAAGCACGACCTGCCGGTGGGCACGACCTGGCGACGGGTCGTCGAGTACCAGGGCGGCACCTGGCAGGTCGATGGTGACACGTTCCAACCGAGCGTGTTCGCCAGCTACATGTCGGTGTCCTGCAACCACTGCGAGGATGCGGTCTGCGTCGAGGTCTGCCCGACCACCGCAATGACCCAGGGTGAGGACGGCGTCGTCTACGTCGACGACAGCAAGTGCATCGGGTGCCGCTACTGCGAGTGGGCCTGCCCCTACTCGGCCCCGCAGTACGACGCGGACCGCGGCGTGATGTCCAAGTGCGACCTGTGCCGTGACTACCGCGCGGCCGACCAGGACCCCGCCTGCGTCGCCGCGTGCCCGTCGCGGGCGCTGGACTGGGGCCC
>JAWOCZ010000288.1:0-28452 GCA_046483565.1 Nitriliruptoraceae bacterium | reverse complement strand
GAGGTCGAGACCCAGGCCAGCATCGACCTCGTCTTGTCAGTCGCGGACTTCTTCCGGCTCAGTCCTGATCAGGCTCACTTGCAGCTCGCGGCGGTCAGCACTGCCGTCAGCGGATGGTCCCGCGTCGCAGCTGCCGTCGGTCTCGACCGAGCGGAGATCAGCAGGATGCGGCCCGCCTTCGACCATCCCGGTGCTGAGGGCGCGGTCTGACGAGCAGGTCCACGGTCCATGCGCACCCAGGGCCACGGACTCCCGTTCCCGCCCGGCCCGGGAGTGCGCCACCGGGCGGCTTCACGGTCGCGCGACTGCAAGTGCCCGGCGCATACGCCGGGAACTCGACGATCACCGCGACCGTGGCGCCGATCGGTGGGCAACGCCCGTTGCTGCCACCCGCGTGTCTCGCCACCGAGCTCGCCGCCGTACGGCCCATGGCCCGCAGGTCCGCGATCGCGGCAGTGCCTCTACCCGCGATGGCCTTCCCGGACGGGACGCCGCCGGCGAAGCGGTTATGGGCGTCTGGCCGCCGACGAGCCTGCGATCGAAATCACGGCAGTGCGCGCGTCGCGGTGTCCGGCGTGTTGATTACTCGTCGTCACCTGCCGACGGTGGGCGGCTCATCGCGGTGTCCGCTGCTGTCGATGAAGTGGCGGTCATCGATGGTCTGGGTAGGTGGGCGCTGGGTGAGACCCAGGCGAGGAAGCCGAGCGCCGCCACCAGACCGATGCGGACGGCGCCGGACGTGCTTGGCACCAGGGGAGCGAGTGCTCCGGCGAGCGCCGCGATGACGGCTACACCGGCGAGTCGGCGCCACACCTGCCCACCGCCGACCACGGCGAGTGCACCGGCGACGCTGAACACCAGCAGTGCGCCCTCGACGGTGGTGCGTACGGCTCCATCCGGCAATGCGACCGCGAGTGATCGGTCCGCTCGCTCGTCGCTGGCAACGCGGCGTGTCAAGCGAGCGGGAGCACGTACCTCCAGATGGCGATCACGTGGGTGGCACTCGCGATCACGACCATCACGTGGAACACCTCGTGGAAGCCGAACCACGCCGGCCACGGGTCCGGACGCCGGTGTGCGTAGACCAGCCCACCGAGGATGTAGATCGCGCCCCCCAACCCGATCAACACCGTCCCGGCGGGATCGAGCACCCCGCCGATGCGGACCAGGGGGATCGCGGCCAGCAACCCGAACGTGACGTAGGCCGCGACGGAGAGGCGTGCAGGGGGCGTCGCCGGCGACATGGCGACACCGGCACCGATCAGCGCGATCGTCCACGCGATGACGAGGGTCGAGGTCCGCCAGACCCCATCCAGCGCATGCACCGCGACCGGCGTGTAGGTCGCCGCGATGAACAGCTGGATCGTCGCCCCGTCCATCCGCCCGAGCCACCGGCGTCCACGCACCGACCGCCTCCCCAGGTGGTAGAGCGCCGAGACCGAGTAGAGGGCCACCAGGGCGATCCCGAAGACCGCTGCGCTCACACGCGGCAGCCCGGGCGAGGCAGCATCCCACAACAGCACCGCGACCACGGCCGCGACCGGCACCGCAGCGGCATGGACCCACCCACGCATCCGAGGACGGAGCTCGCTACTCGGAGCCGGCGCCGGGCGGTCGTTCAGGGACATCGACGGTCCACTCCTGGTCGCCTCCCACCCGTGGTAGCACCCGTGGGCGCACGTCGGTCGTCGCTCGGACAGCGGCCGGGCGCCTTCGGCCTGTCCGGAGATGAGGGGGAAGCATGACCGGGGAGGCGTCCGGTGTCGACCCGGGACTCCGGTCGGGTCGCCGGACCGGGATCCGTGGCGGCGAGGACGATCGCGTGCCATGCCGGCAGCGGTACCCTGGTCGCCTCACAGGAGGTGTCCGATGGCCGGTCCGTCCCGCGCGCGGCAGTACCTGCGTGGTGAGCGCGACGCCCGTGGCCTCGCCGCCGCAGCCGCTCATGGCGACCAGGACTCGGATGGCCTGTTCGCCGACCTGGCTGCCAGCTGGCGACTGCTGCGTGCCTACCTCAGGGGCGAGTACCGCGCCGTGCGGCTGCGCAGCGTGCTCGCGGTCGTCGGTGGGTTGCTGTACTTCATCTCCCCCGTCGACCTGATCCCGGACGTCATCGTGCTGCTCGGCCTCACCGACGACGCGATCGTGGTCTCACTGGTGTTCGGTGTGGTCCGTCAGGAACTGGCGGGGTTCAGGGCCTGGGAGCACGCGTCCTCCGAGCTCGACGTGACCGTGCTCAGCACCGTTCGCGAGGGCTGAGCGCTGCGATCGTCGCGCCCAACGCCGAGGATGCCAGGGCCCTGCCGGTGATCGGCCCGGGACGCGGTCGGGCCCGAGGAGCGTCCCCGTTCGCCGAGGTGGTCCCGACGCTGTGGCTGGCCGCCGCCTACGGCCTCGCGGTGCTGGTGTGGTTGGCCGCAGGGCCGGCGCTGCCGGGCGGCCGGTGGCTGGCGGTCCACCTGTTCACCCTGGGTGTGCTCACCAACGTGATCCTGGCCTTCAGTGAGCATTTCTCCCGGGCGGTGACACGGACCCCGGGGGACCGGGCGTGGTGGTGGACCTGGGTCGCCAACACCGGCATCGTCCTGGTGCTGGTCGGGTTGCCCACCGGCTGGTTGCCGGGCCTGGCGGTCGGTGCGACGATCCTGACCGGCGTCGTGGTCGCGGCATGGTGGCGGCTGCGGGCCATGCGGCGGGGCGCGATCGGTGCCCGTTTCACGTGGGTGGTGCGGCTCTACGAACGTGCGCACGCCGCGTTCGTGTCCGCCGCGTTCCTCGGGGCGTTGCTGGGGCTCGGGCTGATCACCGGACCGTGGTACCTCGGGTCGCGTCTCGCCCACCTCCACGCCAACGTGCTCGGATGGGCGGGGATCACGCTGCTGGCCACGCTGGTCTTCTTCGGTCCGACCATGGCCCGCACCCGTATCGAACCCGGTGCGGACGAGCGGGCAGCCCGGGCGCTGCGGCGCGGGACCATGGCGCTGTTCGCCGCCGTGCTGCTCCTGCTGCTGCTCGGGCTGCCGGGCGGCTGGGGCACCGCTGCCAGGCTGGCGGCCGGCCTGGCCCTGGCGGGGTTCGCGCTGGCCGCCACCTCGGTGTGTCTGCCCGTGCTGCGTGCCGTGCTGCGGGCACGGGTGACCGCGTCCCGGCCGCTGCTGCTGGGTGCCCTGGTCTGGTTGGTGGCCGTGGTCTGGCTCGACGCCGCCGTGGTCACCACCGGTGCGTGGCGGTGGCTGGACGCCGTCGGTGTGGCCGCCCTGGCCGGCGTGCTGGCGCCGGCGATCCTGTCCACGCTGGTCTACCTCGCACCGATGCTGCGGGGTCGCACGACCGGGGAGCGTGAGCTGGTCCGCATACGCCTGGAGGTCGGGGCCCGGACCCGCGCGGTGCTCGCCAACCTCGCCGTCGTCGCCATCACGGTCGGGGCCGCCCGACTGGGGGGTGACCTGCCCGTCGCAGGTCTCGGTTGGAGCCTGCTCGGGGCGACCGTGGTGGTCACCGCCGTGACCGGGCTGTGGTCCCTGGGGGCTCCGGACGGCGACGCGGCGTGAGCGTGGTGCACCACGCGAGCCGGAGCAGGTGACAGCGGCGTGACAGCGTGGCGTCAGGCTCCACCGCCACGGTGGTTCCTACCGAACCACCGATCATCGGAACTGCCGTGAGCACCTCCAGCACGACCCGCCCCGCTCCCGAGACGACCCACCCGGCTCCACCTGACCGCACCGGTTCCGTGCCATCGCTGCTCGACCGTCTCGACCGCTCCACACGGCCCGCGCTCGCCAGGGCGCTCCCGCTGGTCGCGGCACTCGTGCTCGGTCTCACGCTGCCGCGCAGTCCGGCGGACAACCTGCAGGGGCTCGCCCTGATCGGCCTCGGTCTCCTCGTCGGCCTGGCGGCGGGGGTCACCTGGCGCTCCCGGTGGGCGCTGCTCGCCACCCCCGCCGCCTTCATCGTCGGCTACGAGCTCAGCCGGTTGCCCCTGGAGGGGCCCACCGTCGAGGGTCCTACCCTGAGCTTCTACGGCCTGATCGCCCTGATCACCGGACGGGGACTGATCGCGCTGCTGATCGTCCTGCCGATGCTGCTCGGCGTCGGTCTGGGTCTGGGGGCGGCACAACGTCGTAGCGCGGCGGCGACGGGGGCTCCGCGGCCGCCGGCACGGCTCAGGGTCGCCGCAGCGGTGGTGGCTCTGGCCGTGCTCGCCGTGGTCGTAGGGCGCCCCGCGAGCACCGCGCCGATCCTGGCGGCCGACGGGGAGCCGCTGGCCGGCAGCATCGCGGAACTCACGCACGTCGAGGTCGACGGGCGCGATCTCGGGCTGATGATCCGCGGGACGAGCACCGACAACCCGGTCCTGCTGTTCCTCGCCGGCGGCCCCGGCGGGACGGAGTTGGGCGCCATGCGCCGCCACCTCGAGTCGCTCGAGGAGCACGTCACCGTCGTCACCTGGGACCAGCGCGGGGCAGGGCGCTCCTACGCCGCGCTCGACCCGACCCACGACTACACGATCGACAGCGCCGTCGCCGACACCATCGCGGTCACCGAGCACCTACGCGACCGCTTCGGTCAGGACCGCATCCTGCTCCTCGGTCAGTCCTACGGCACCTTCCTCGGGGTGTTGGCGGTCCAGCAGCGCCCCGACCTGTACCGGGCCTACATCGGGGACGGTCAGATGGTCGACGCCGGGGCGACGGACCGGATCACCTACGCCGACACCCTGGACTGGGCACGCGAGCGCGGTGACGATCGCCTCGTCGAGACGCTCCTCGCCAACGGCCCGCCGCCGTACGAGGACCTCCTCGCCTACGAGCCGGCGCTGTCCAACGAGCCGGCGGTCTACGCCTACGACCGCAGCGCCAACGCCGAGGGCGCCGGCGGCTTCTCCGAGAGCCTGCTGGTCCCGGAGTACTCCCTGGTCGACCTCTTCCACACCTTCGGCGGGTTCCTCGACACCTTCGGCGTCCTCTACCCCCAGCTCCAGGCGGTCGACCTGCGGGAGACCGCGACCGAGTTGGACGTGCCGGTCTACGTCCTGCAGGGTGCCAACGAGATCGATGGACGCCGGCAGCTGCTGGCCCAGTGGTACCCGCAGCTCGAGGCACCGAGCAAGCGACTCGTCGAGTTCGAGACCGCGGGGCACCGGCCCCTCTTCGAGCGTCCGGATCGCTTCGTCACCTTCATCGCCGAGACCGTGCTGCCGGAGACCGCCGGCATGGACGTGGAGCCGTGACCGCTACCAGGTGAGACCGTCGACGAGCCCGCCTGCCCGGGGCTCGCGCGGTCAGCACAGCTCGTCGGCGGCGAGCGCGAGCAGCTCCGGCAGATCGCTGGCGAGCCGCTCGAGCACGGCGAGGTCGAGCACGTCCCGGGTGTCGGCGGGGGTGTGGGCCAGGCCACCGAGCAGGGCGTGGACATCCTGGCTGGTGATCGCCACCGCCGGGATGCCACGCATCGCGAAGATGGCGTGGTCGCTCTCGAACCACGGTTCGGCCGGGAGCCAGCCCGCGCGGTGATCGAGCCAGGCGGTCAGCCGCGCCTCCAGCGCGGCGGGGGTCGCCAGCGTGGCCAGTGACAGGCCCTGCCCGATGAGACCGGCCCCATCCACGTTGACGACCCCGGCGATCTCGCCCAGATCGGTGGCCGCGAGCCAGGCGACCTCGCCGCAGCTGTCGATGTGGTCCTCGCCGTTGAACAGCACGAGCTCGAGCGGGAGGCCATCGAGGTGGCCGAGCTCTGTCAGGGCGACCAGCGTCGCGACGCTGGCGGCGTTGTCGAAGGCGCCGGGGGTCGTGGCCTTGCTGTCGAGGTGGGCGCACAGCACCAGCCGTCGCTCCACGTCCCCGAGGCGCGTCGACAGGTTGACGCCCGGCCCAGAGTTGACGGCACCGGAGACGGCGAGGTGGAGGGCGTCGCCGGTGACCAGGCTCCGCCCGATGGCGGTCGGGACCGTGGTGGAGGGGAAGCCGAGGTCCGGGTCCTCGAGGATCGGTTCCCAGTGGTCGGAGACCGCGACGACCGCCGCCGGAGCCAGGCGGTGCAGGGCGGCGCGGATCCGTTCGTGCTCAGGCAGCGAGAGGAAGGGGAAGACCGCCGGCAGCACCTGCTCGCAGGCCAGGTCGTCGGTGAGCACCAGGATCGCATCAGGGTCCGGCTCCAGCGCCTCGAGCTCCGCGAGACGACCCGCCAGGACCGCTCGGCCGCGGACTGCACCCGGTGGGCTGTAGGGGTTCGGGTCGGACTCGACCCGTGCGCCGTTCGTCTCCAGCCAGCCCGTGCCGGGCTCCCACCAGCGTGTGGTGAAGGGCAGCGCGGTGACCGGGTGTCCGGCGGCGGTGAGGCTCGCGTGGACGTGGTCGGTGGCATGCCGGTTGGCCGGTGAGCCCGGCGGGCGGGCGCCGATGTCGTCGACCAGCACCTCGAGGTGGTGCCGGATCCGATCGCCGATGCGAGGCTCGGGTGCCCCTTCCTCACGGTCGGTGGTGTCTTGCTGGGTGCTCATGGTCGGTCCTCCGCCGGGCACGGGGGCCGGGGGGAGGGCCCCCGGGCGGTGCCCGAGCCACCTCGACAGCTTGCACCGCGGCACTCCGGCCGGCCTCGTCCGAGGGAGGGAACGCTGCCTCCTCCCCGAGGTGGAGGTCAGTGCGGGCGTGGACCGGCCCTCGACGCATCGCGTGTGAGCCGGGCGTGTACCTCGAAGCCGCCATCGGGGTGCGGCCCGGCCTCCACCGTGCCGGCGAACAGCGCGGCACGTTCGCGCATGCCGACCAGGCCGTGTCCACCGCTGGCCTCGCCCGGGTAGTGGGGTGGGGTCTCGGTCGCGGCTCCCCGGTCCCGGACCCGGAGCACCACCTCGCGGTCCTGGACCTCGACCGACACCGTGGTGGGCACCGGGCCGGCGTGGCGCAGGGTGTTGGTGAGCGCCTCCTGGGTGATGCGGTAGATCGCCAGCGCCATCCCGACGCTGACCTCTTGTGCGGCTCCGTCCACCCGGAGCTCGAGCGGCATGCCGGCTTCGCGCATCCGTGCGGCCAGTAGCTCCAGCGCGCCCAGATCGGGCTGGGGCGTGCGAGCGTCGTCGTCCCGGTCACGGTGCAGGACGCCGAGCAGCCGCCGCAGCTCGGACATGGCCTGCTGGCCGGTCTCCCGGATGCCGGCGGTGATCGCCGCCAGCGTCGGGTCGCCCTCCGCGCGCTGGAGGCGGCGCTCCAGAGCCCCTGCCTGCAGGGTCATGACGCTGACGTGGTGGGCGACGACGTCATGGAGCTCCCGGGCGATGCGCCGGCGTTCCTCCTCAACGGCGGCGCGGGCGGCGAGGTCGCGTTCGCGGTCGAGCCGCTCGGCGCGGTCGCGCAGCGCCTGCTCCGTGGCCCGCCGCGACTGCACGTACATCCCCAGCAACCCGGCCACGACCGCCGCGAACAGCTGGCCGAGCAACGCCACGCCGACCGCGTCGGTCCGTGGCCCGAGCAGGAGCCACAGGGCCATCCCCACGACGTCGATCGCCACCACCCCGGCCGTCCATCCCACGCTCCGCCGCGAGGCCACGGTGTAGATGGCGACCACGACCGTCAGCTCCGCCGGACCGTTCGCGCCGATCAGGAACCGGGAGGGGGCCGCCAGCAACTCGATCAGCAGGAACACCGCGATCGGGGCGTCCCGGCGCCACCACAGCACCACCAGGGGTGCGGCACCGGCGAGCAACGCCGTGGAGCGGGGGATCTCCTCGGGGGCCATCAGCGCGCTGACGGTCGCCAGCAGTGCGAGCACGAGGAGCAGCCCCCCCTCCGTGAGTGCACGGGGGAGTGGTCGTCGTCGCGACCAGGCGAGCAGGCTGGACATCGGTCCCGAGCCTAGGACCCCCGGCCGACCTAGGGTCGGCGTCGGTACGCCGCCGCGCGGTGCCGCCGACCCCCGTCCCCGGCGGTGTGGTCCTCCAGGCTGTCACGTTCGTGAGGAGCCCCATGCTCTCGGTGATGATCGTGGACGACCAGGCGATGGTCCGCTCCGGTCTGTCGTTGCTGCTGACCGCCGAGGAGGACATCGAGGTGGTGGGCGAGGCGCGCGACGGCGGCGAGGCGGTCCGCGTGGCGCGCGAGCGCCGGCCCGATGTCGTCCTCATGGACATCCGCATGCCGGGGATGGACGGCATCGAAGCGACCCGTCTGTTGGCTGGACGGGAGGTCGACGATCCGCTCACGGTGGTGATACTGACGACGTTCGGCGCCGAGGAGTACGTCGTCGACGCGTTGCGGGCCGGTGCCGTCGGCTTCGTGCTCAAGGACAGCGACCCGGACACGCTGCTGGGTGCGGTGCGAGCGGCAGCCGAGGGTGCGGGGCTGATCGATCCGGCGGTGACGCGGCAGTTCCTCCAACGCTTCGCGACGCTGACCGAGGCATCGGCGCGTCGTCTGCCCGACGAGGTGGCGGCGTTGACCGGACGGGAGCGTGACGTGTTCGACGAACTGGCTCGTGGGGCCTCGAACGCCGAGATCGCCGAGCGGCTCTACGTGGAGGCCTCGACGGTCAAGACCCACGTGGCCCACGTGCTGCGCAAACTCGGGTTGCGTGATCGGGTCGAAGCGGTGATCTACGCCTACGAGCATGGGTTGGTCGAGCCCGGTGCTCCCCCGAACGGCTGAGGTGAGGTGCGCACGGCGGGCCCCCTGGCAGGGGCGTTCGGCGCATCAGCGCCGTGCCCCGTCGCTCGTGTCGGGCGGAGGACGGACCACCTGGAGCAGGACCCGCAGGAACAGGATCGCGCTCCCGAACAGGCCGATCCAGCCGATCGCCTCCAACAGACGGGTGTCGCCGCCGGCGAGCACGGGCCCGGCGTCGGTCGCGAGCAGGAGCGTGGCCAGCAGCCCGAGCCCCAACGACAGCGCCGTCAGCACCACCCGGTTGACCAGCCGCTCGGCGACCGCCACGTCCTCGGCATCGGCGAACAGCCGAACCCGGGTCGTCAGCCGTCCGTGCTCGGCCAGCGTCGCGAGCCGGTCGAGGTGTCGGGGCGCGCGCTGGAGCAGCGGTCCGAGCTGCGCCCACTCGCGCTGCACGAGCTCACCGACCGAGGACGGCGAGCTGCGCTGTTGGAACTCCGCACCGCCGAGCGCTGCGACCTGCTCGATCAGCGGGTAGTCGGGAGACAGCTGCTCCAGCGTGCCGGCCAGCGTGGCCAGGGCACGGAACATCGTCGAGGTCTGCGGTGGGAGGCGGAAGCCGAGCTGCGTCGTCAGCCGCAGCAGGTCGGTGAGCGCGCTCGCCGGCGGCAGGCCCGCACCGAGGTTGGCGGCCATGAACCGCGCCAGCTCCCGCTCGATCGCATCGGGATCGCGGGTCGGGGGGACCGCCCCGACGACCACCAGCGACTCATAGAGCAGGGAGGGTTCGCCGAGCTGCAGTGCGAGCAGCATCTGGAACACCGATGCCCGCTCGAAGGCGTCCAGCCGACCCGTGACCCCGAAGTCGATCAGCCCCAACGTGTGATCGTCGAGCAGCAGCACGTTGCCGGGGTGCGGGTCACCGTGGAAGCGCTCCCCCTGCAGCATGGCTTCGACCTGGGAGGCGCACAGTTCATCCGCCAGCCGGCGCCGTGCCGGAGCATCGGCGTCGGGGATCTCGGGGGGCAGCGACGACAGCGGGGTCCCGACCAGGCGGTCCATGACCACGAGCCGCTGTGTGGTCAGCTCGGCGACGACCCCCGGCACCTGCACCAACTCGCGGTCAGCGGAGGCCTGCGCCATCTCGGCGGCGTGGCGGCCTTCGACCCTGAGGTCGAGCTCCAGACGCAGCGATCGGGCGAAATCCTGGGCGATCGCTCCGACCTCGTAGGACCGGCCCCAGGCGGTGCGGCGCTCGGCGAGCCGGGCGAACGCCACCGCGATCGCGAGATCCCGCTCCACATCGGCCAGCAGGCCCGGGCGCCGCACCTTCACCACGACCTCCCGGCCGTCCTGCAAACGCGCACCGTGGACCTGTGCGATCGAAGCCGAGCCGACCGGCGCCCAGTCGATCGTGGCGAACACCTCCTCGAGCGGGACGGGTAGCTCGGCCCGGATCGCCGCCTCCACCTCGGTGCGCTCGAGCGGCCGGGCGGACGCATGGAGCCGCCCCAGTTCGGCAAGTGCCGCGGGTGGCAGCAGATCCGGCCGCGTGGCCAGCAGCTGGCCGAGCTTGACGAACATGCCGCCGGCGTCCTCCAGCGCCAGCCGCGCCCGACGCGCGAGTTCCTCGGGGCTGCGGACGTCCAGCTCGCCACGCCGCAGCCCCAGTGCCGGCGCCAGACCATGACGGGTCGCGATGCGCGCGACCCGCAATGCTCGCCAGCCGAGCCCGAGCCACCGCGTGCTGCGTCGCAGCCGTGTGAGCGGGCTCCTACGCGCGGCTGAGCGAGTCCGGGTGAACAGCACCTCCAGGACCACGACCAGGAGCATGGTCGCCAGCACCTGGAACGGCAGCGCCAGGGCCGTGACGGTGCCGCGCTCGGCTTCGAACGCTGCCAGCTGCCCCTCGATCGGGGCCGTCAGATCGACCAGCAGCAGCGCCGCGGCCGCCGTGCCCACCGCCGACCCCAGCAGCACCGCAGCGAGCAACCGCCCCCACGTCACCTCCCGGGCGCCCAGCAGGGCGCGGACCACCCAGGCGAACAACAGCACCACGACCAGGTTGCTCAGCACGCCCATGACGCTCCTCGCCGTCGTGATGGCCCGGTCAGGGACCGTGCCTGGCCCGCCGCCCCGTGCGCCCTGCGAAGGCGGAGTGGGCGCCTGCCGGGCATAACGCACCGTGACCTGCAGATGAAGGGCCCATGGTCGGGCCACGCCGGGACCGACGGCCTACGGTCGGCCCATGGAGTTCCGACTGCTCGGCCAGATCCGGTGTGACGACCCTGCGATCCCCATCGCAGGCCGTCAACGTGCGCTCCTCGGTCTGCTGCTGGTGCACGCCCCCGAGGTGGTGCCCGCGGAGCGGCTCGTCGAGGCGCTGTGGCCCGATCGCCGTCCTGGGAACCCATCCAGCGCGCTGCACAGCCGGGTCTCCAAGCTGCGGCGGTTGCTGGAGGATGCCGGTGTCCGCGACGTCCTGGTCCGGGAGGGCGGGGGATACGCGCTGCGGATCCGGTCGGCGTGCATCGACGCTCGCCGGTTCGAGTCGCTGGCGGACGAGGCACACGACCTGCTCGCCGGCGGTGCACTGGCGCAGGCCGCCGACCGCGCAGCTGCGGCGCTCTCCCTGTGGTCCGGTGAGGCGTTGGAGCCCCTGGCCCACGAGCCGTGGGCTCGTGCCGAGGCCGTCCGGCTCGAGGAGCGGCGGCTGGCCACGGTCGAGGACCATGCGACCGCCGGGCTCGGGCTCGGGCAGCACACGCGGCTGGTCGCCGAACTCGAGCGGCATCTCGCGGCACACCCACTGCGGGAGCAGCTGCGCGGACAGTTGATGCTGGCCCTGTACCGATCGGGCCGACAGGCCGACGCGCTCGCGGTGTACCGGGAGGGTCGCGAGCAGCTCGCTGAGGAGCTCGGCATCGACCCGTCGTCGGCGCTGGTCGCGCTGCATCAGGGCATCCTCGAGCAGTCGCCCGAGCTCGCGCTGCCGGCGCCGGCTCCCGCGGCGGGCCCGGCGTCCGCCAGCAGCGTCGGTGGGGCATCGGCGCCGGCGTCGGATCGGCTGGTGGGCCGTACGGAGGAGCTCGCGTCGTTGGCGGAGGCGGTCGGCCTGGCTACCGAAGGTCGGGGCACGATCGTGCTCGTGACCGGTGAGGCCGGCATCGGCAAGAGCGAACTGCTGCGGAGCTTCGCGCTGCGAACCGCAGGACACGGCCTCCTGACCGCGATCGGTCGCTGCGCGGAGGTCCCCGGGACCCCCGCCTACTGGCCCTGGATCCAGGTGCTGCGCAACGTGATCGAGCAGCTGGAGCCGGACGTCCTGATCGCCGCGTTGGGCGCGTCGGCGCCGGATATCGCTCTGCTGGTCCCGGAGGTGGCCGATCACCTCCCGGAGCTCCGGGTGACCTTCGGCGGCGAGGCCAGCGAGGAGCCGTTCCGGCTCCAGCACGCGGTGAGCAGCTTCCTGCGTCGGGTCGCGGAGCACGTCCCCGTGGTGGTCCTGATCGAGGACGTCCAGTCCGCCGACCTCGCCTCCGTGGGCCTGCTGGAGCGGGTCGGCTCCGACCTGGTCGACAGCGCGATCCTGCTCGTGCTCAGCGCCCGATCCGCTGGGACGGCCGCCGAGAACCGCCGGGACGGCGTCCTCGAACACCTGCGCCGCCTCGGTACGGTCCAGCGGCTCCACCTCGCCGGTCTCGACCGTGCCGAGGTGGGCGCGTTGGCCACCGATCGGCGTGGCGGAGCCCTGACGGCCGAACTGGTCGGGGTGCTGCACGAACGCAGCGGCGGCAACCCCCTCTTCGTCCTGGAGCTCCTGCGCCTGCTCGGGGCAGGCGACCTCGGGGACGTCCCGAACGCGGCGGTGCTCGACCGGTTGCCGCCGGCCCTGCGTCAGGTGATCGCCAGCCGCCTCGCGGAGCTGCCAGCGGCCACCCGCCAGTGCCTGGAGGCGGCGGCCATCGTCGGTCGGGAGGTGGCCGTCGAGGTGGTGGCCCGGATGCTGGACCGGCCGCTGACCAGTGTGGCGGAGGCTCTGGAGGTGGCGGTCGAAGCCGGCGTCCTCGAACACCCGGCGGAGGACTGGTTCGGTGCCGCGAGGTTCGTGCACGCCCTCGTGCGCGAGACCCTCGAGGTCGAGCTGCACCCGGTCCGTCGCGCGGAGCTGCACGCCGCCGCCGGCGCGGCGGTGGCGGTCGGCGGAGGTGACGGCCACGTCGCCGCGGCCGCTCACCACCTGGAGCGATCCGTCCCCCTGACGCCACCCGGTGCGGCGGTCGATGCGATGCTGGTGGCCGCGGAACACGCGATGCGTGTGCTGGCCTACGACGAGGCATCGGCCACCCTCGAGCGCGCGCTGGCCCTGCTGGAGCGCCACGGACCCGATGGGGCGCGCGAGATCCGGATCTGGTCGCGTCTGATCAGCCTCACCACCGTGTCCGAGGGGTTCACGAGCCCCCGGACCCGCGCCGCGGTCGAGCGGATCCGCGCGTTGTCGGGCCAGGTCGGTGATGCGCCGGAGGTGGTCGGCACCCTGTGGTCGCAGTGGGCCTACTGGGCCAACCGCGCCCGCACGGACCTGGCACGCGAGCTGGCCGACGACCTGCTGCGGGACGGCACGGAGCAGGACGATGCCGCGGCCATGGCGGCCGGTGCCTTCGCCGTCGGCCAGACCGCCTTCCTGACCGGCGAGCCACTCCGTGCGGCTGAGCACCTCGAGAGCTGCGCACGACTCCTCGCCCGTCTGCCGGACGGCGAGGTGCAGCGTCGCGGCCTCGAGCTGCTGGCCGTCAACAGCCGGTGCTCGCTGGCGCACCCGCTGTGGGTGGCGGGTCGCACGGTCGAGGCCGACCGAGCGGCGCACACCGCCGTCGATCGGGCCGACCTGGCGGGAGCGGACTACGCCGCCGCCCACACCCGGATGTTCCTCGGCTGGTACCACGCGGCGCTCGGGGATGCGGAGCAGGCCCTGGCCTGGTCGACCGACGCCGTCCGCCGGGGCGAGGCCGGTGGGTTCCCCCTGGTCATCCATCTCGGCGGCGCCTTCGCCGGATGGGCGAGAGCGCTCACGGGCGACCCTGCCACGGGTGTCACCGAGCTGTGGTCGGCCATGGAGGCGCTGCGCGGGTCGGGGTTCACGATGCTGCGTTCCTGGCACCTCGAACTCCTGGCACGGGCCTTGGAAGCTGCCGGGCGTCTCGACGAGGCCCTGCGCACGGCCATGGACGCGATCGAGGTCGCCGAGCGGTCCGGGACGACCTTCCACCTCGCCACCCATCATCTGGCCCTGGCGAGGGTCTCGGCCGCGGCCGGTGATCGCTCCGCCGCCGATCGAGCCCTGGCGGCGGCAGCACACGTCGCCGCGGATCAGGGCAGCCCGACCCTGGCAGCGCTCATCGCGGCGGAGACGGAGCGACCCTGAGGTCACGGAGTCGGTCCAGCAGGCCGCTCCACGCTTCGGTCGCGGCCGCCGACCGCCGGTCCGGGGTGAGGTCGAGTCCGAGGAGCACGGTGGGGGACAGTTCGCGGGAGACGGTTCGCGACAGCGCCTGCTCGGCGGCGCGGAGCAGCGTGGTCTCCACCGTGCTGAGGTGGACCCCGGTGGTCCACGCAGCCAGGGACAGCACCACGTAGCCATGGGAGGCCAGCAACGCCGCGGCACGCTCCGCGGGTGCACGATCGAGTAGCGGGACCGCGACGACCGCCGGGCCGTCGGGCGTCCGCTCCCGCTCGCGGTAGAGCGTGGCCGCACCCCCGGGGAGGGGCAGCGCCGCGGTCGCGACCGTCGGACCGAGCGCGTCACGGCGGGTCGTCGACGACACGCAGGTGGCGTCGGGTGCGTCGATCCGCGCGCACACCTCGAGGACGTCGGCGGCCGGTCCGGCCCTGGTGGTCGGCACCGCGCCGGACGCCCCGCGTCGCCCTCCGCCCGTGGCGTCGGGAGGGGAGATCGGGACCAGTGTCCGCAGCAGGCCGTCGGCGTCGACCCCGGCGTAGCCCTCGAGGGGCGCGTCCCGGGACACGTCGATCGTTCCGTCCACCGAGCGGTAGCGGGCCGAGGAGACCAACTGCTCACCGCTCCACCACCGCGCGCTGAGACGCAGCACCAGCGCCGCGCCGATCGGGACGCCTCGCACCCTGATGGTCAGCGGTGCGTCGGCGAGCTGCCGGGCCGGCATCGCCAGCTGCAGCGTCCCGGTGTCCGACCACCGACCGGCGCGCGGATCGGCTGCCGCGAGGTGCTCCGCCACCGCCCCGCCTTCCGGATCGCCTGAGCCGGGCCGTCCCGGCCGTCTCTGCCGTCCGGGCCATCCCGGCCCCCGGCACCGAGACCATCGTGCGCGACGGTGCCGCCGCGGGGCTGTCACGGCACTGGCAGGAGGCCCCGGCGTGCGTGACAGCGACACGACAGCGACCTGGCAGCCGCCGGGCCGTTGGTCGACGCGTCGCCGTGGTACCGCCGGCGTCAGCGAGGCGCCGAACGGCGGCCGCCGGTCGGGAGTGGTCGCCGTGTCGGCGGCCGGTGGTCAGCTGGCGCGCTCCAGAGGCAAGGCGCGGGGGTTCGTCAGCGGTGCCCGTGATTGCTGGTAGTCGGTCGTGGCCATCGGGCTGGAGATGAGGAAGTCCGCCGTGGCGCGGTTGCACGCAGCCGGGATGTTGCGCAGGGTCGCGATGCGCAGCAGCGCCTTGACGTCGGGGTCGTGCGGTTGCGGCTCGAGTGGGTCCCAGAAGAAGATGAGCATGTCGACGGTGCCTTCGGCGACCATGGCGCCGATCTGGAGGTCGCCGCCGAGCGGGCCGCTGTTGACGCGGGTCACCTCGAGGCCGACCTCGTGGGTGAGGACGCTGCCGGTGGTACCGGTGGCGACCAGGTGGTGGTCGAGGAGGTTGTGGCGGTTGTACGCCGCCCACTCGACGAGGTCGATCTTGCAGTTGTCGTGCGCGACCAGGGCGATGCTCTTGCGGGAGGGGGAGGACTCGTTCATCGATCACCTCGGGGGTGGCGGGACGCAACACGTCCAGGGCCGCTGTGCACCCGGGGGTGTGAGCGGCGTGAGAGCCCTGGCCTCGTGGCCAGCGACCGTGGGAGAGTGGCCGTACGAACCTGCGGAGCTCGGATCGCGGGGATCGTGTCGGGGAGGCTTCCGGGTGGTTGCGGCCGGCGGTGGATCGGCTCCGGGGAGCGAAGCCGTGAGGGGGGAGGACGTCCTCCGCGGGACGTCCTCCGCGGGACGTCCGACGCGGTGGTGCCAGTATCGTCGTTCCATCTCGTTGCGGGGCGGTGTCCGCCTGGCACGACGATGGTGTCCCGTTGGACGGAAAGCGGACAGGCCAGCGGCGATGGCCCGAGGTCATCGGTGCATCGCGGTCGTGGCCGGGGAGGCAGTCGGTCCCATCGATCCGGGCCTTTCGGCCCGACACACCCGGCTGGTGAGCCGGTTGTCTCTCCCGTTCCGGATCGACTGCTGGGAGGCGTCGCATCGAGCACGTCAGACCGCTGGCCGCGTTCCTGCCACTGGCGGGCGACCCGACCTGCCTGCGGTCGAGCTTCCGTGCCGACCCCGAGCGATGGCTGCCCGAGGCGCGTGCCAGCGGAGCGGGCTGTTGGAGCACGATCGTCCACGGCGTCGGCTGGTCCCAGCGGGTCGTGATGCGCGTCGGGACGCCGTGGGCGTCGACCAACACGCTGTGGCGATCGCTGTCCTGGGAACCGCTGCGGGCGGAGGATGCTGGGGGCGATCGACCGGTGCGCCACCTGCCCGTCTTCGACGGTGAGCTCGGTCTGTTCGTCGACGGCGATCGTGCATCGCTGGCCATCGAGGGACGTTACCGGGCGCCAGGCGGCCCGGTCGGCGCGGTCCTGGACGGACTCGCGCTGCACCGCGTCGCCCAGCGGACGGCGAACCGGCTGATGGAGGACGTCGCCACTCGCCTGCGGGAGGATGCGGCCGAGCCTTGCCTGGAACACGGCGCACGTCCGGCAGGTTGAGGCCTCGCCGCGAGGTCAGCTGCCCGGGGCGACACGCCCCCGCTCTCAGCGGGGTGGCACGCCCCCGCTCTCAGCGGGGTGGCCCGGCCCGGAGCGCGTCCGCGCTGTCCGCCCGGCCGGACAGCAGCCAGGTGGCGCCGAGCTCCTCACAGGCGTCGAGGTAGTGCTCGTCGGGCACGGCGGGGACCACGATCTCCCCCGGCTCATCCGTCAGCTCGTGGTAGGTCTCCAGCATCTCGCGGAACTCCTCGACCAGCGGCCTGCCCGTCGGTCGCTGGCCTTCCGGTCCCTGCTGTCCACCGAGCAGTGCGGGCCAGTTCGGCATGATCCCGTCCCAGCGGGCACCGCGACGGAAGGGTGCCGGGTTCGGCCACCAGCAGCCGACCAGGATCGGGATGCGCGGCTGCTGGACGGGGAGCACGGGGAGGCGGGCGCCGACGAGGGTGAAGTGCTCGCCCTCATGGTGGACCGTGTCCCCGCGCCACAGGGCGGTGATGATCTCCAGCGCCTCGTCATAGCGGCGTCCGAGCGCTCGGCCGTCGTAGCTGCCCCCGAACATCTCGTGGTCGTGCCGGGTGCCGAGCCCGGCGCCCAGCAGCATCCGACCGTCGGACAGCTGGTCGAGGGAGGCCAGGCTGTGGGCGAGCCGCCAGGGCAGTTGGTGGGGGACCGGGGTGATCCAGGTGGCGAGCCGGATCCGATCGGTGCGCGCGGCGATCGCGGCGAGCACCGTCCACGGATCGCTGAAGCCGTCCCAGATGGAGTCGCTGACGAAGACGCCGTCCCAGCCGCCCTGCTCGGCCGCGATGGCGTACTCGACCGTCTCCTGCACGCTCAGCCCCTGGCCGTTGCGGAGCCAGATCCCGCGCTGCATCCGTCCCCTCCTCCTTCGGCGGCACCTCCATGACGGACCCTACGTGCTCGCCGAGCACGCGCCCGGCGGTCGCCGTCAGGGCGGTGCTGCGTCCTGCGTGCCGCGCGTCCCTCCGGTGCGCTACAACGTCCCCGGTCGCCGCAGACGATCATCATCGCCCGTCACCGACGGATCGTTCCGTGCGAGGAACCCGGGAAGGGGACCCTGGCGTGCGTGCCCGCGAGCTCCTACGACGTCTCGACGGCCTCGAGGTGGCCGACCTGACCTCGGCATCGCTGGCGACGGCGATCGGCGGGCTGGTCCGCGAGGGCCTGCTGCCGGCCGGGGCCGATCTCCCTTCCGAGCGGGACCTGGCCTCGGCGCTCGGCCGTAGCCGCGGGACGATCGCACGGGCCTACGAGCAGCTCCGGACCGATGGCCTGGCGCACACCCGCCACGGTGCCGGCACGACCATCGGCTGCTGTGCCGGCCCCTGGGCCTCCTCACGAGCCGCGGAGCTCGATCCGATCGTGCCGGTCGTGGCCGCCGACAGGCTGCCGCTGGCGGCGCGGGCCATCGACCTGCGCCGGACCCGGTGGGAACTCCCGCCACCGCCGGGAACGTCAGGACTCGAGCCCTCTTCCTCGTCCGGGCCGACGTCCGCGTCCGCGCCTGCGCCGGCGTCCGCTTCCGGGCTCGCGGGCGGTCCCGAACTGGCGGGTCCCCTCCCACCGTTGGACGGTGCGCTCACCGAACTGCTCGCTGCCCAGGGATTGGAGGTGCCTGCGGCGGAGATGGTCGTCGTCGACGGCGCGGTCCGGGCGCTGGACGTCGCCCTGGCCACGCTGCTGCGGCCAGGTGAGCCGGTGCTGGTGCCGGCGCTGTGCGATCCAGGCTGGCTGGCCCTGCTGCGGGTGCGTGGTCTGCGTCCGGTGGCGCTGCCCGTCACCGAGGACGGGCGTCCGGACGTACCCGGCTGGCTGCAGCGCCTGCGGGCGAGGCCCGCCTCGGTGGCCGTGCTGGCGGCGAGCCACGCGGCGCCGGCCGGCACCGTGCTGGCGGCCCACGAACGGCGGCTGCTGGTCGAGGCGGCTGCCGACGCCGACGTCACCCTGGTCGACGATCTACGCCATGGCGAGCTCTGGACCGAGCAGCCGCCCCCGCCCGCGCTGGCCAGCTTCGACGTCGACGATCGCACCGTCACGATCGGCTCGACGTCGTCTGCCTCGCCCCCCGGCACCTCGCTCGGGTGGTTGCACACCTCGAGCGCGCCGCTGGCCGCACGGCTGCGGGCCGTCGCCTCGACGACGGACGCGGCGCCGTCGGGGGCGCTGCTGGCGGCGGCGAGCCACGTCGAGGGGCAGCACCCGTCGCTCCTCGCCCAGCGACGCCAACACCTCATCGATCACACGGCGTTGACGATCCGTCTGATCACCCCGGCCGCGCCCCAGGTGTCGGTCGCGCCCGCGGCCGGCGGACCGTTCCGTCTCCTCCACCTCGGTGGTCTTCCCGGCACCGCCGTGGCCGATGCTGCCCGGGATCGAGGTGTCGTCGTCCACGCCGGGGCCGCCTGTGCGGTGGGTGGGAGCGAGCCATCGGCGGTGGTCGTGAGCCTCACGGGTCGGACCGAGGAGCTGGTCACCGGGCTCCGCACCGTCATCGAGGTGGTCCGCGCACTGCGCTGAGGGCCGGCTGGCACCCGGGATGGGGTGTGCCACTGGATGGCGCACTGGCCCCATGCCGGTCGTGGGAGGGTCCGTACGGTCCGGAGACCGGATGGAAGGACCCCGAGATGACCACCGAGCGACTGCTCGAGACCCTGACGCTGTTCGGCAGCCTGCTGGCCAGCCTGCTCGTGCTCTTCGTGCCCATCACCATCGGGCTGGTCCTGCTCCAGCGGTGGCTGGGTGACGACCGTCTGGCCCGCCTGCTCGGCGGTGACCGGCTCCTGCCCGCCCTGGTGAAGGGCACCCTGCTGGGAGCCGTCACCCCGTTCTGCGGCTGCTCCACGATCCCGTTGCTGCTGGGGTTGCTGCGAGCCCGGGTCCGGTTCGCCGGGGTCGCCGCCTTCATGCTCGCCTCGCCGCTGCTGAACCCCTACCTCCTCGGGGTCGTCGCGTTGCTGTTCGGCGGTCAGACCATGGCGGTCTACGCAGCGGTGGCCGTGGCCACCTCGATGGGACTGGGTGCGGTGTGGGAGCTGGCGGGGCTCGATCGGTTCCTGCAGCCCACGGTGCTGCGATCCGGTGCTCGCCGGCCCGAGGACCCTGCCCGGGGCGCCGGCGGTGGCGCTGAGCCAGTGGTCCCGACCGTGATGCCCGCGACGGTGGCCACCGCGCCGGGAGGCGGCGAGCTCGTGGTGGTGAGCGCGCCGGCGAACGATGGCTCGGCGACCTGCGGCACCGGCCCGCAGTCGGGGTGCGGCACCCCGGTCGGTGACCCGCCAGCGGACGGTGCACGGCTGTGGGCGGGATGGCGCGCCGAGCTCGTCGACGCGTGGAGCGCGACCGTGGAGCTGCTGCGGCCGATGCTCCGTCCGATGCTGCTCGGGGTGGCCATCGGCGCGTTGCTGTACGGCGTCGTCCCCGAGGGGTGGCTCGCACGGGTGCTCGGCACCACGACCTGGTGGTCGCTGCCGCTCGCGGCCGTCCTCGGCCTGCCGCTCTACCTGCGTGGCGAGGCGGCGTTCCCGATCGGTGCCGGGCTGCTCGCCGCCGGTGTCGGTGAGGGGCCGATGTTCGCCATGGTGATCGCCGGTATGGGTGCGAGCCTGCCCGAGGTGACGATCCTGTCCGGCATCTTCCAGCGACGGCTGCTCGCAGCGTTCCTGGCATCGGTGTTCGCGACGGCCATCGTCGGTGGCCTGTTCATCCCCGCCGTCGGCTGACGCCCGCGCGTGCCGGGCACGCGGCGCCGGTCAGGCGGGTGCGCCGGCGGCGTCGAGAACGGGCCCGCCCGTGGGCTGGTAGCTGCAGTACGGCTCCTCGGCGAGGTGATCGCCCGTGACGGCGTACGCCCGCGATCGCGAGCCCCCGCAGACGTTGCGGTACTCGCAGACCCCGCAACGTCCCCGGAGCAGGCTCAGGTCCCGCAGCTCCTGGAACAGCGGCGCCTCGCGGTAGATCTCCGGCAGTGACCGTTCCCGCAGCGAGCCCCCCGGCACCGGGAGGAAGCCACTGGGGTGCACGTTGCCGATGTGGTCGACGAACACGAACCCGCGGCCCGCGTTGATGTCCAGTGGCGGGCGCGGCACCCGCGTCGGCAGGTCCCGTTCGGCCAGTAGCGCCTCCAGCCCCGCCCGCAGCCGTCGGTAGGTGGTTCCCAGCCGGAAGTGCTCCGCCGCATCCACCTCGCCGGCCCGGCGCCGCTGCAGGACGACCCGGCGGAAGTGCGGAGCCTCGGTGGTCTTGACGGCGAGGTGGCGCGAGACGTCCACCAGCCAGTGCAGCACGTCCTCCACCTCCTCGGGCGGGAGCGCCTGGAGCGCTTCACCACGCCCGGTCGGCACCAGCAGGAACACGCTCCACAGGAAGGCATCGAGGTCGACGACCTGGCGCAGCAGGTCGGGGAGTTCACCCACGTTGCCGGCGGTGACCGTGGTGTTGATCTGGAGTCGCAGGCCGAGGTCGACGATGTCGCGGCAGACCGGCAGGGTGGCGTCGTACACCCCGTCGATGCCACGGAACCCGTCGTGGGTCGCTGCGCTCGCGCCGTCCAGGGAGATCGAGACGGCCTTGGCACCCGCCGCTGCCGCGGCGGCGAAGCGGGGCCGCGTGGCCTTGGGCGTGACCGATGGAGCCAACGCCATGCTCAGGCCCAGCTGCTTGCCGTAGGCGATCAGCTCGGTCAGGTCCGAGCGCTCGAACGGGTCCCCGCCACTGATCACGACCATGGGGCTCGGCGCCCCGAAGCTCGCGATGGCGTCGAGGAGTCGCTTGCCCTCGGCGGTGGTCAGCTGCAACGGGTGCGGCTGGTCCTGGGAGTCCGCTCGGCAGTGCTGGCACACCAGCTGGCAGGCCCGGGTCGACTCCCAGATCACCAGGAAGGGGCGCTGTGCGGTGTCCTGGTGGACCTTGCGGATGGCGGTGCGGCCGTGTCCGTTCACGCGTGGCTCTCCTCGAGTGCGCTGGCCAGGGTCGTCGCTGCGGTCGCGGCGGAGCGAAGGCAGGACGACAGGCCCGGGCCGTGGTAGGGGGCGCCGGCCACGACCACACCTGGCAGGTCGCGCGTCAGCGCCGAGTGGATGGTGGCGAGTCGGGCATGGTGCCCGACCTCGAGCTGCGGCATGGTGGCGGGCCAGCGCCGCACCGTGGCGTCGACGGGCGCCGCCGACAGACCCGTGGCCTCCGCCAGCTCCCGGTGGAGCTGCGCGACCAGCCGGTCGTCGTCGAGTTGGATGGCACGATCGTCACCCGCACGTCCCGCGGAGGCCCGGATCAGCACGTGTCCTGACTGCTGGTGGTGTGGCCACTTGGTGGAGAGGAACGTGGCGGCCTTGAGCAGCTGGGGGTTGGTGCTCGGGACGAGGACGCCGGTGCCCTGTGCGATCGCGGGAACCTCGGCGGCTGCAGCGGGGTAGGCCAGGGCCGTGACCACGACCGAGGCCGCCCGCAGCTGTTCGAGCTCGCCGGCCGCCGTGGGGCTGCCCTCGGACAGCAGGCGGGCGGCGATGTTCGCCGGCGTCGCCACCACGACCCCGTCGACGCCGAGCCTCCGGCCCCCGGTGAGTGAGAGCTGGAGGGTGCCGCCGACACGTTCCACCTGGGTGACCTCGGTTGCGAGCTGGAGCTCGATCCCCGGTGTCGTGGCGGCGAGCTGTGAGGTCAGCGTCCCCATGCCGCTGGTCAGGGTCACGAACATCGGTCCGGTCGACGGTGCCGGACGTCGTCGCAGCAGCAGCGAGCGGTGTTGAGCGGCCAGCGCGGCCAGCTGTGGGGTCGCGGCCTCGAGGCTCAGCCTGCGCACGTCACCGGCATGCAGGCCGCCGAGCAGCGGGTCCACGAGCCGGTCCACCACCTCGCGACCGAACCGGCGCTCCAGGTACTCGCCGACGGCGAGGTCACCGCGGTCACGGGCCGCGGGGAGGAGGGGTTCCAGTCCTGCGCGCAGCATCCCGGCCGGTGACAGCACCCGTGAGCGCAGGACCGGTCCGAGCCGCGACGGACCGGCTGGGGTGAACCCCTCCGGCAGCGCCCGCAGCCCGCGACGGGTCCAGATCCAGGTCGTGGCGCGGCGGGCGCCGACCAGTTCGTCAGCGAGACCGAGTTCCTCGATGAGCTCGAGCGGGCCGGGTGCGGCGGTGAACACCGACTCCGCACCCACGTCGACACGGTGCCCGGCCACGGTCGCGGCCTGCAGCTGCCCGCCGACCCGGTCGGCCTGCTCGATGACGGTGACCTGGGCCCCGGCCGCGGCGAGCTGCCTGGCTGCGACCAGGCCGGTGATGCCAGCGCCGATCACCGCCACCCGCGGACGCCCGTGGAGCTGGCGGTGGCTGCGGTCGGCTCGGAGCGCTCGGAGCACGGTCAAGGGGACCTCACGCGACGCGGGGTGCGGGCCGCATCGAACGCAAGGAGCCTCGCTGGGCGGACCTCGCCGCCATAGGGCAGATGGTCACTCCTCGTCCAGGTCTTGCGTTGTGGTGGCGCGACCGCGAGACGGGTCCGGTCCGACGTGGTTCTCTGCATCGGACACCGAACGAGCGGACGCGCCGCCCGACAGGAGCCCCATGACCGCCAGCACCGCCGCCCGGCAGACGGCCGGGTCCGTCGACACGATCGTTGCCGTCGAGGGCGTCGTGCGGACCTACGGTGAGATCCGCGCGCTCGATGGCGTGGACCTGTCCTTCGAACCGGGCATCGTCTACGGGCTCCTCGGGCCGAACGGCGCCGGCAAGACGACGCTGATCCGGGTGCTGGCCACGTTGCTGCGGCCACAGGCCGGGAGCGTGAGGGTCGCGGGCGTCGACGTGTTGGCCGAGCCGACCAGGGCACGGGCACGGCTCGGCCTGGCGGGGCAGTTCGCGGCGGTCGACGAGTACCTGACCGGTCGGGAGAACGTCGAGATGGTGGGCAGGCTGTACGGCCTGCCGCAGGCCGAGGCACGGCGACGTGCCGACGACGTGCTCGAGCGGATCGGCCTCACGGCGGATGCCGCACGGCGGGTCGGTACGTACTCCGGTGGCATGCGTCGTCGCCTCGATCTCGCCGCTTCGTTGGTGGGCCGGCCGGAGGTGATGTTCCTCGACGAGCCGACCACCGGCATCGACCCGCGCAACCGCCTGGAGCTGTGGCACCTGATCGAGGAGCTCGTCGCCACCGGGACCACCGTCCTGCTGACCACCCAGCACCTCGAGGAAGCTGATCGGCTGGCCGACCGCATCGGCGTGATCGATCGCGGGGTCATCGTCGAGGAGGGCACCGCCGACGAGCTGAAGGATGCTGTGGGCGGCGCCGTGCTCGAACTGGCCGTGGCCGCTGAGCTGCTCCCGCGTGCCCGGCAGGTGATCGGCGAGACGACCGGCGAGGAGGTGGCCGACCTCGACGATGGACGGCGGCTGCGGGTGGCAGCACGAAAGGGGTCCCGGACGCTGACCGAGGTCGTCCGGGCGCTCGACGGCGCCGCCATCGAGGTCGACGACATCGGGCTCCACAAGCCGTCCCTCGACGACGTCTTCCTGGCCCTGACCGGGCAACCGACCGCGTCGTCGGATGCTTCAGGACAGCCGGAGGACCGGGAACCCGACGCACCTGCCCCCGCACCGTCGGGGACCGGCCGACGACGTGCACGGAGGAGTCGCTGATGGCCGCCACGAGCACATCCACGCCCGGGACCGCCGCCCCGCTCCGGGAGAAGGCGACGTTCACCTCCACCGTGGTGGACTCCTGGGTGATCACCAAGCGGAACCTGTACCGCAACGTCCGGCTCCCGCAGCTGCTGCTGTTCTCGACCGTGCAGCCGATCATGTTCCTGCTGCTGTTCACCTACGTGTTCGGGG
The DNA here is from genome assembly GCA_046483565.1 of Nitriliruptoraceae bacterium. Taxonomy (GTDB): domain Bacteria; phylum Actinomycetota; class Nitriliruptoria; order Nitriliruptorales; family Nitriliruptoraceae; genus T1Sed10-7. Next base: position 4,012 of record JAWOCZ010000288.1, on the reverse strand, counting down.
GTGCCATCGGCCAGAGCCTGCCGCCGGCGGCCGGTGGGGAGTACATCAACTGGCTCATGCCCGGCCTGCTCGTCCAGATCTCGGTCTTCGGCGCGGGCCAGACCGCCATCGGACTGACCGACGACCTGGCCAAGGGGGTCATCGACCGCTTCCGGTCGCTGCCGATGGCCCGTAGCGCGGTGCTGGCCGGACGCACGTTCGCCGACCTGGCACGCAACGCGGCGGTGCTGACGCTGATGCTGGTCGTCGGCTTCGCGATCGGGTTCCGCTACCAGACGAGCTTCCTGTCCTTCGTCGCCGGCGTCCTGCTCGCTCTCGCCTTCTCCTACTCCCTGTCGTGGGTGATGGCCGTGATCGGTCTCTACGTCAAGAACCCCGAGGCGACCCAGTCAGCGGTGTTCCTCCCGGTCTTCCCGCTGGTGTTCGCCTCGTCGGTGTTCGTCCCCACGGAGACGATGCCGGACTGGCTGCGCACGTTCGCCGACAACCAGCCGATCACCACCGTGACGAACGCGCTGCGGGCGCTGATGCTCGGTGACGGGGCACTGCTCGAGGGGCAGGACCTCGCCACGCAGCTGCTCATCTCGCTGGCCTGGATCGGCGGCATCACGCTGGTGTTCAGCCTCCTGGCGATCCGCGCCTACCGCCGTGCCGTGGACTGAGGCAGGGACCAGGAGCAGCTCCGCGCCGTGCGTGCCGCCGGGTCGGGTTAGGGGCGAAGGTCCCACCAGGTCGCGTCGGTCGCTCTTCCGGTGCGCCGACGCTTCCCTTACGTTGGGCCGTGGCGCAGCGGCGTCGTCGACCGACGGCTCGCACGGCGGCTGCTCCGCTGCCGCGACCGAGCATGGAGACCGCCGCGATGCCCACCGACGAGCGACCGGACAGCGGTCCAGCTCCCTCGTCCCGGTCCAGCCTGCTCCGGCGCGGGGTCCCGATCACCGGTGGCGACAACCGCTCCGGACCGCGCAGCCTCGAGGAGCCCATGATGGACGCAGAACTCGACCGTCGGCGTGCGATCGGACCGGAACTCCACGATGCCGCTCCGAGCGGCGACCTCACGACCCTGTGGGACGAACACCTGCTGAACCTGCGCCTCGTCAACCCCGCGAACCGTCGCCGGTTCAAGGTGATCGTCGTCGGCACGGGGCTGGCGGGTGCCGGTGTCGCAGCGACCCTCTCGGAGCTCGGCTACCAGGTCCATGCGTTCACGCTGCACGATGCGCCCCGCCGGGCGCACAGCGTGGCCGCCCAGGGCGGGATCAACGCTGCCAAGGCCTACAAGGCCGACGGGGACTCGGTGGACCGGCTGTTCCGTGACACGGTGAAGGGTGGGGACTTCCGCGCCCGGGAGGCCGATGTCCACCGGCTGTCCGAGATGTCGGTGCGCGTCATCGACCACATGACCGCGATCGGTGTGCCCTTCGCCCGCGAGTACGGCGGGCAGATCGCGACGCGCTCCTTCGGCGGCGTGCAGGTCTCGCGTACCTTCTACGCCCGGGGGCAGACCGGTCAGCAGCTCCAGATCGCCGGCTCGCAGCAGCTGCTCAAGGAGGTCGGCGCGGGCCGACTGCAGCTGCACACCCGCCAGGAGATGCTCGACCTGATCGTGGCCGACGGGCGGGCGGCTGGCATCGTGACCCGCGACATGATCACGGGCGACCTCGTCCCCCACACGGCCCATGCGGTGGTGCTCGCCACCGGCGGGTACGGCAACGTCTACTTCAAGTCGACGCTGGCGAAGTCCTCGAACGCCACCGCCACCTGGCGTGCCCACCAGCGTGGGGCGCTGTTCGCCAACCCGTGCATGATCCAGTTCCACCCGACCTCGCTCCCGCTGACCAGCGAGTGGCAGTCCAAGCTCACGCTGATGAGCGAGTCGCTGCGCAACGACGGGCGCGTCTGGGTCCCCGCTGAGCCCGGCGACGACCGCCCCCCGGAGGACATCCCCGAGGAGGACCGCGACTACTACCTGGAGCGGATGTACCCCTCCTTCGGCAACCTCGCGCCGCGCGACATCTCCTCGCGCGCCGCCAAGATCCAGTTGGACGCCGGCAAGGGTGTGGGTCCGCTGCGCAACGGCGTGTACCTCGACTTCCGTGATGCGATCGCGCGGCTGGGACGCAGGACGATGGAGGAGCGGTACGGCAACCTCTTCGAGCTCTACATCGACGCCACCGGTGAGGACCCTTACACCACGCCGATGCGCATCGCGCCGGGACCACATTTCGCCATGGGCGGCCTGTGGACCGACTACAACCAGATGAGCAACGTCCCCGGGCTGTTCGTCGGCGGGGAGGCCAGCTTCAACTACCACGGCGCGAACCGGCTCGGGGCGAACTCGCTGCTCAGCGCCTCGGTGGACGGCTGGTTCGTGCTGCCCTGGACGGTGGCGGACTACCTCGCGCCGCAGCTCGGGACCGAGCCGATCGGCCACGACCACCCGGCGGTGACCGGCGCGGTCGCCGCCGCCCGCGGCCGGGTCGAGCACCTGCTGGGTATCAACGGCACCACCGGGCCCGACATCTACCACAAGGAGCTCGGCCAGCTGCTGACCGATCACGTCGGGGTCGAGCGGCACGCCGAGGGCCTGGCGAAGGGTGCGGACGCCATCAGGGAGCTTCGGGACGACTTCTGGCAGCACGTCCGCGTGGTCGGCAGCGGGCAGCAGCTCAACCAGGAGCTCGAGCGTGCGGGGCGGCTGGCCGACTACCTCGAACTCGCGGAGTTGATGGCCCTCGATGCCCTGGACCGCGACGAGTCGGCCGGCGCCCACTTCCGTAGCGAGCACCAGACCGAGGACGGCGAGGCGGTCCGCGACGACGAGCACTGGGCCTCCACCTCGGCGTGGGAGGCGGCGCCGCCGGACGGTGTTCCGATCCGGCACAGCGAACCCCTGACCTTCGACGCGGTCCCGTTGGCGACCAGGAGCTACAAGTGATGCGACTGCTACTCGAGGTCTGGCGTCAGGCCGATGCCGCGTCCCCCGGCCGCTTCGAGCGCTACGAGGTGGACGGTGTCACCGACGAGGTGAGCATGCTCGAGCTGCTCGACATGCTGAACGCGCAACTGGTGGCCGAGGGCCGCGAAGCGGTGGCCTTCGACCACGACTGCCGTGAGGGGATCTGCGGCACGTGCGGACTCATGGTCAACGGCCAACCCCACGGCCCCCAGGACTACACCCCCGCCTGCCTGCAGCGCGTGCGCACCTTCTCCGACGGTGACGTGGTGACCCTGGAGCCCTGGCGTGCCGGCGCGTTCCCCGTCGTCCGGGACCTCGTCGTGGATCGCTCCGCTCTGGACCGCATCATCGGCTCGGGCGGCTACATCTCGACGGCGACCAACGGGGCGCCCGAGGCCCTGACGATGCCGGTCAACAAGCACCAGGCCGAAGCCGCGATGGACCACGCCGCCTGCATCGGCTGTGGAGCGTGCGTGGCCGCCTGCCCCAACGGGGCGGCACAGCTGTTCACGGGCGCCAAGGTCGCCCACCTCGCGGAGCTGCCCCAGGGCCAGGTGGAACGCTTCGAGCGGGTGCGCTCCATGGTGGCGACGATGGAGAGCGAGTTCGGCTCCTGCACCAACTACGGCGAGTGCGTCCCGGCCTGCCCCGCCGGCATCGAGCTCGATGTCATCGCCCACCTCAACCGCGACTTCCGCAGGGCGGTGGTCGTGGAGCGCCGCGGCGAGGTCCCCGAGCGCACCGACGTGCCGTGGTTGGCCAGGCTGCGCGGTGGACCCTGGTGGCAGTCCGACCCGGGTGACAGCGGCGAGGACATCGGGCCGTAGCCGGGGCTCGGGCAGGTCGTCGTGGCGGCACCGTCGCGGTGCACTGCGACGGCTGCGTCCCGTTCCAGGTCCACGACGCGCTCCGCGTCTGTGTCCGGCCGAGACCGCTGGCGTTGGCGGCGTCGGCACCCGGGGCGTACGCTCCGACGCGCTTCTGGAGGGTTCGCCTAGTCAGGCCTATGGCGCACGGCTGGAATCCGTGTTGGGAGTCACATCCCTCGGGGGT
>JAWOCZ010000256.1:0-2799 GCA_046483565.1 Nitriliruptoraceae bacterium | reverse complement strand
CGGGACTGCTGGATCGTCTCCGCTTCCCCGATCGAGATGGTCGACCCGCTGGCCAAGGCCCTCGGGATGGAGGGCGGTATCGGCACCCGCTCGGCGGTCGCGGACGGTCGGTACACCGGCCAACTCGACGGTCCCTTCGTCTACGGCGAAGGCAAGGCCGAGGCGATCGCCCGTCTGGCCGAGGAGCGCGGCTACGACCTGCCGCTGTGCTACTCCTACAGCGACTCCGCCTCGGACCTGCCGATGATGGAGATGGTGGGCCACCCCGTGGCGGTCAACCCCGACGGGCCGCTGGCCACGGTGGCGAACCAACGGGGGTGGCCGATCGTGGTCTTCGCCGAGCGGGTCAAGAAGGTCGTCAAGACCACCACCGCGATCGGCGGCGCGGCCGGGCTCGCCAGCGCGACCTACGCGCTCGGACGGCGGCACGGTCGCATCACCACGCAGGCCGCCCGGGGCGCACTGCTCCCCTGGCGGTGAGTGGTCCCGACACCCCCCGCTTCCAGCGCAGCCCGCACCTCGTCGCGCTGATCGCCGAGGTGGAGCGGCTGGCGACCCGCGTGCTCGCGGCACCGCCCGATCGACGCACCGCGCTGCGCGGTGACCGGCAGCTGGAGGCGGCCAGGGCGAGCCTGCGGCTCGACGGGGCCCGGATGGACACGATCACCGACCGGGCGAGGGCTGAGGCCAAGGTGCTGGAACACGCCGTCGACGTGGACGGCGGCGCGGTCGTCACCTCGGCGGCCAGCCGGGCGACCTGGCTGGACACCCTCAGGGTCCTCGACGACCCGCAGGACGAGGTGGTCGGCGCCCTCGAGCTCCTCGGCGTGCTGGCCGCCGACGACAGCGATGCCGACCAGCACCTCCTGACCGACGCGGAGCCGGCCCTGGCGAGCCTGCACCGCCTGCTGACCCGCGGGCTCGTCGCACCGGAGCGGGCCGGAGCGCTGCGCGTGTCGGAGCAGGCCGTCCACGACGGGGCGACCGGCCGGATCCTGTACCGGACGGCACATCCCGCGACGCTGCCCCGGGAGTTCGGACTGCTCACCGTGTGGCTGACCTCGACGGGCGCCCGCGAGCACGGGCTGATCGCCGGTGGCGTGCTCCACCTCGAGCTGCTGCGCCTGCACCCCTTCGACGCCGCCAACGGCCGGCTGGCCCGCGCGGCCGCACGGGCGGTGCTCCGCGCCCGCGGGCTCGACCCCGACCACCTCGCCGTCCCGGAGCTCGCCCTGGCCGCCGATCCGCTGGGCTACCACGAGGAGGTCGCCCGCACGCTCCTGCGACGTGACCTGACCGTGTGGCTCGAACGGTGGGCGGAGGCCGTCGCCGAGGGCCTCAGGACCTCGGCGCGGGCGCTCGGTGTCCTGCCGGTCACCGCGCCGGCGCGGGCGCGCGACTTCGCGCGCGGGCACGAGGCGTTCACGATCGCCGACTACCGCGCCGAGGTCGCGGCCGCACCGGAGGAGGCCCGCGCCGAGCTCGCGGCGCTGCTCGACGCCGGGCTCGTCCAGCGCGTCCCGGCCAGCCGGGGCCTTCGGTTCGTGCGCTGCGATGAGGCCTGACCGCTCTAGGCTGCCGCCCGGGAGGTGACCGGATGACCATGCAGCTGTCGCGGCGTGACGAGGTCCACGACGCGCACGCCACCCTCACCGAGCGCTTCGATCCCCTGACCGCCGACGGCCTCTCGGTCCACGTGCTGGTCGATCTCAGCGACGCCGGCCCGACCAGCATCCGGATCGCCGACGGGCGGTGCACGATCCGCACCGGCGTCACACCGGCGGATCCCGCGGTCGTCTTCCGCACCGACGCCGGGGTGTGGCTCGACCTGATCGAGGGCCGGATCCGCGGGATGGACGCCTTCCTGGCCGGCGCGCTCAAGGTCACCGGCGACCTCCACCTCGCCACCCGCTTCGAGGCGCTGTTCCGCCGGCTCCCCGACCAACCCCGCGTGGAGGTCACCCACACGCTGGTCCGGGGGCTGCGGCTCGAGGCCCTGGTCGCGGGTGAGGGCGCGCCCGTGGTCCTGATCCACGGGCTCGGGGCCAACAAGGTGTCGTTCCTGCCGACGGTGTCGGCCCTGGCCGACCGCCACGAGGTCCACGCGATCGACCTGCCGGGCTTCGGTCGCTCGTCGCGGCCCAGGCCGGTGGGTCGGCGCTACTCGATGGCGTGGTTCGCCGACGTGGTCAACAGCTACCTGATCGCCCGCGACCTGGATGCCGCGCACCTCATCGGCAACTCCATGGGCGGCCGGATCGCGCTGGAGGTGGCGCTGCGGCACCGCCGCTCGGTCCACAGCATCGTCGGGCTGGGCCCGGCGCTCGGGTTCGACCTGACCCGTCCGATCGCGCCGTTGCTGCGCGTCCTGCCCAGCCAGTGGGCCGGCGCCGCGCCGCTGCGCGTGCCACGCAGCAGCATCGAAGCGTTGGTCCGCGGCCTCTTCGCCGATCCGGACGTCCTGCCACCGGAGCACCACCGGGCCGCCGCCGACGACGTCGTGGCCACCTGGCAGGACCCGGGACACCGGATGGCGGTGCTGGCGGCGGCCCGTCAGCTCGGGATGGAGCCCGCCAACGGCCGCGCGGCCTACTGGCGGCGGCTGCGCGGGCTGACCGTGCCGAGCTACTGGATCTTCGGCGAGGAGGACCGGCTGGTGGCCAGCCGGTACGCCGCCCGGGTCGCCGCCGCGGTCCCCGACGCGCTGGTCGAGACCTGGCCCGGGGTCGGCCACGTCCCGCAGTTCGAGGCCCCGAACCGCACCGCGGCCGCCGTCACCGCGTGGCTGGAGCGCATCGG
>JAWOCZ010000202.1:0-6653 GCA_046483565.1 Nitriliruptoraceae bacterium | reverse complement strand
CGTCGCCGGGGTGTTCAACCTCGCCGGTGACGGGGTCCTCACGCTGCGCGAGATCGCAGCGATCGAGGGCAAGCCCTACCTGCCGGTCCCGCCGGGTCTGATCGCGGCCGTCCTGGCGGTCGCCCACCCTCTGCGGCTGCTCCCGTACGGGCCCGAGCAGGTCGACTTCCTGCGCTACCGGCCGGTGCTCGCCAACGACCGCCTCCGAGAGGCGTTCCCGGGACTGCCGCGATCGACCACCGCCGAGTGCTATGCCCGGTTCCGGAGGGCGCAGCATGCCTGACCGCACGCCGCGCCGACCACCGGTCGCCGCCGCGACCCATCACGCGCTGGTCACGGGCGCCGCGGGGCACGTCGGTCAGGCACTGCTGCGCCTGCTCGGCGCCGCCGGCTACACCCGGATCGGGGTGGATCGCCCCGGCACGGCAGCCGCGGCCGACCATCCGGGCGCGAGCGAGGCCTGGCTGGACGTCGATCTGGCCGATGCCGCGAGCCAGCACGTGCTGACCGAGGGGCTGCGGGAGGTGCCGAGGTTGGACCTGGTCGTCGCCGCGGCGGGGGTCACCGCGCTCGGGAGGCTGGACCCCGGCGACGATGCGGTGTTCCGGCAGGTGATGGACGTCAACTACCACGGGGCCCTCAGGACGGCACGCGCCGCACTACCGGCCCTGCGGGCGGCCGGTGGCCACCTCGTGGTCGTCTCCTCGGTCGCGGGGTTCCTGCCGATCGCCGGCCGCCCGGCCTACGTCGGCGCCAAGCACGCGGTCACCGGCACGTTCCTCGCGCTGGCCGACGAGCTGGCAGGCGATGGCATCACCGTCACCGTGGTGCACGCACCCTTCCTCGCCACGACGGTCACCGACGTCGGAGCGGCACCGCCACGCACCACCACCGGCGCGACGCTCGACGCCGACGACCTGGCCCGGGCGCTCGTTCGGGTAGCGGCTCGACGTCGGCGCGGTGCTCACGTCCCGACCCGGATGCTGGTGGGCCGGACCGCCTACCTGGCCGACGTCGCGACCCGGGTGGCACCGACCCTGGCCCGTCGTCTGGCGGCCCGGCGGCTGGGCGACCTCTGAGCGACGCACTTGGGTGACCGAGGTTCCGGCGCTCACAGGTTCCGTCGCTCACCCGCGGTGGACCTCTGTGACGATGCCCGCCATGCGCTCGATCGCGGCGATCGCCTCCGGCTGGGTCGCGTCCCACCTCCTCGCAGGCACGGTCGAGGTCGGCGAGGTGACCAGCGACCCCGCTCAGGTCGTTCGGAGGGGTCCACCAGTTCCACTCGTCGGCCCACCGGGCGGCCGCGTCCTTCATCCGTGGGCCACCGGCCCCCACCACGATCGGGGGACCCTGCCGTCGCGGGCCTCGCAGCACCAGCTGGGCGTCGGACACCCGGTGGAAGCGACCGTCGACCGTCGCGTGTTCGTCCCTGAGCAGCTTGGCGATGATCTCCAGTCCCTCGGCGAAGCGCGAGAACCGCGGATCGGCCGGGATGCCGAAGGCGGCGTAGTCAGCATCCGGGGTGTTGCCGGCTCCGATGCCCAGCACGTACCGGCCACCCGACATCTCGTCCAGCGTCTCCGCGGTCTTGGCCACCAGCCCGGGTGCCCGGTAGGGGGCGTTCAGCATGGAGTGGCCGATACGTATCGTCGAGGTCGCCTCCGCCAGGCCGCCGAGCAGGGACACCGACTCCCAGGCGCCACCGGTGATGTCCTCGAGCGGCCAGGACATCGTGTCCTCGACCACGACCAGATCGAAGCCGACCTCCTCAGCAGCCACTGCCCGCGCACGGATGTCCGCCCAGCGCGGAACCGGCCATCGCCCACCGGGCACGGCCAGCAGAGGGATGGCCACCCCCAACCGCATGGGCACCTCCCCTCTCACGCGTCACCGTGTCCCGCAGCCGCGGCGACGGGCTGGGCGCAACGCAAGCAGGCGTCGCCGATGAGGGCAAGGGCCACGCCGCTGCGGTGTTCCGACCGTGCCCGTCCAACTACGTTCTCGTGCGCTCGTCGACGAAGGGCGGACATGCAACGCGCACGGCCCTCGCTCCTGCTCGTGACCGACCTGCGGTACCCGGCCGAAGGCCGCCGCTACGGCGACGAGGACGTCTGGCTGTCGGGCGAGCTGCGGGAGCACTTCGATGTCGCGATGTGCTCGCCACTCGACGCCACCGCGCTGCTCGATCCGTTCGACCTCGTCCTCGTGCGCAACAGCGGCCCGGTGATCCACCACCGGGCGGCCTACGAGGTGTTCCGGGCCGAGGTGGCCCGGCGCGGCACACGCCTGGTCAACCCGCTGACCGGTCGCGGTGACATGCAGGGCAAGGGCTACCTGGTCGAGTTGTGGGCCGCGGGCGAGCCGGTCATCCCGACCGTCGACCGCCGTGCGGACCTCGACCTGCTGCCCGCTGCCGACCAGTGGGTGGTCAAACCGGTGCTCGGCGCCGACTCGATCGGGCTCCAGATGCTCGACTCTCTCGACGGCGTCGAGCTCGGTGGTGCCTTGGTGCAGCCAAGGGTCGACTTCGTCCACGAGATCTCGTTGGTGTTCGTCGGCCGGCGGTTCCTCTACGCCGTCTACGCACCGGACCGTGACCGCCGCTGGGAGCTCGTCCCCTACGCCCCCACCGACGATGACCTCGTCTTCGCCCAGCGCTTCGTCGACTGGAACGACCTCGACGTCGGCGTGCAGCGCGTCGACGCCTGCCGTACCCGCGACGGAGGGCTGCTGCTCGTCGAACTCGAGGACCTCAACCCGTACCTGTCCCTCGATCTCCTCGACGCCGACACGAGGTCGGCCTTCACCAGCGCGCTGGTCGCCAGCCTCAGGGAAGCGCTCGACCGCCCTCCCCCGCCGCAGGACGGGTGAGACCGACCCAACACCGTCGCCCCACTTGGAAGGGAGTCCAGCCCGGCCGCGACCTTGGAACGCAGCTCGGCGAGGCGCAACCGTCGCAGCTCGTCGCGGTCCTGAAGGAGCCGGAGCGACTCGCGGACGACCTCACTCGCAGAGGTGTAGCGACCGCTACGGACACGCTGCTGGATCAGTGCCTCCAGCTCCGGCGTCAACGACACGTTCACGGCGTACCTCCTCGCACGGCTACCACGTACCGGGCACCAGTGCTGCGATCCGCCGTCATCCAACCTCGCTCAGCCGCTGCTTGAGCGTCGCCCGAAGGCTTGTGGCGGCTTCGGTGACGAGTGGCAGCAAGAGCACCGCGACGCACCGTCATCGGTTCGGTTCCTGCCCCAGGGGTACTCACCCTGGCGTGATGCCGACGTTGTGGAAGCGACCTCGTCATCACATGAACCGCTACACCGCGTGGACCTCCAAGCCCACAGCTCCGAGGTGGTCGAAATCAGCCGGGTTGCGCGTGAACAGGGGAAGATCGTTGCCCAGGGCGGTCGCGGCGACCAGGAGATCCACTGCTCGCGCGCCGCGGGGCTTGCGCTCCCGGGCACGGGTGGCGGCGTAGATGAGGCCGTAGGCACGGGCAGCGGCAGCATCGAACGGCAGCGGATCCAACAACGCCTCGATGCGCTGGAGCCGGTCCTGGCGACGGGCGCGTTCCTCGGTGTCGTCGGTCGCGTGGGGGCCGGCGGCGAGTTCAGCAAGGGTGAGCGCCGAGATCGTCGGCTCGAGAGGCAATGAGCCGACCGGGATCTGCTCGAGAGCGATGACAACAGACGTATCGAGCAGCCCCTGGACGACAGGGGTCGACGACTCGTCGGTCACGCTCGCGGCTCAGGGCTCTGGTCGATGACTGCGTCGAGCTCGTCGCGGAACCGTGCGGCATCGATCCGAGGAGCGCTCGCGAACGCCTCGAGCAGCAGGTCACGGCCCACGAATCGTCGACGGGCGGGACGAAGCTCACCGACCGGGATGCCGTTTCGGGTCACCACGAACACCTCCCCACGGTCGAGCGCGCGCATGATCGCTCCGCTGTCGTTGCGAAGCTCACGCTGGCTGATCGTTCTGGTCATGGAGGCACCATACCCGCGCCGTAGCACGTGCGCTACACCCGGGACGCATCAGGAGGCCAACAAGGGATGAAGCCGAAACACCGGCTGGCGGGCCGGGGTATGGATGAAGGCTATTCCGTGTTCTACGGGGTGCTAGCACCCTTTAGCTGCCAAGTGCGCGAGGGGGACTTGAACCCCCATGTCCGTTAGGACACACGGCCCTGAACCGTGCTGGCGGCGTGTCGCTCGGTGTGCCTGGGTGGCGCAAAACGCCTCTGACCTGGCGAAACACACCAGTATCATCCCGTGCTGTGCCGTCGGGCACCGCGTCGTTCCACCTGGTGTGGTGTCACGATGGTGTCACGCGGCACCGCGACCTGGCGTGGCTGTGACCGAGCCCTCCCCCCGTCGCGATCCCGAGCAGAGCGCTGTCACCGCTGGCTACGGATATCCGAGGGCCACGCAGCGACCTCCGCCCTCAGCCGCTCGTACCCAGCACGTGAGGTGTCGAACTCGTCGGCGTCGAGTCGATCGAAGGCCGCGACCGCCTCAAGGAATCGCTTCGGGTTGAAGCCGGCGTCCTTCTCGCGTGCGAGCTCGAAGAGGACCGTCCAGCTGAAGTGCCGACGCAGCGCAGCCACGTCCTGGTAGTCCCTCGCCGCGGCCCGACCGAACAGCGCCAGGATCTTGTCGGCCGGCAGCTCTTCAGCGACACCAGCGCAACCTGCGGATCCTGTTCGACCGGGCGGATGCGCACGTCGACCGCGAGATCGATCCGGCACTCCTCATGCTCCGTCTCGACCGTGAGACGAGCGAACGTGTTCGACACGATCTCGCGCTGCGATCCGATCCCGGCCTCGCCCAGCGCTCGCTCGACGGCAGCCACCATCGTGGCGATCGTGTCCGCGTCCACATCGGCGTGTCCGATGAAGAAGTCGAGGTCGTTGGTCCTCCGGTCAACCTGATCCACAACCGTGACGAGGTGCGGTCGGGCCGACGGCCGCCAGCGTCCACAACCGCACCGAGCCACTCGACGGACGTCTACGTTTCCGTATACTGCCTGCATGGCTGCAACCAAGATGCTCCGGGTCTCTGACCGCACCCACGACGGCTTCCGTCGCGAGGCGCAACGGCGTGGTGCGACCATCGACGAGGTCGCTGCCGCAGCGCTGCGCGCTCTTCGTCAGAAGGAGATGGGCGAGCAGCTCGCGGCGCCGCTCGAGGGTGACGAGGCCGAGTGGCTCGATGCGTCGTTGCGGTGACGTTCAGCTCGCGGATCTGGGCGAACCGCAGGGGCGCGAGGCCGGCTTCGCACGGCCGGTCGTGGTCGTCACCGCGCAGCTGGTCCTCGATCAGCACCCGAGCGTGGTCCACGTCGTGCCGCTGACCTCGACGATCCGCGGCTACCGGTCCGAGGTAGCCATCCAACCCGATCCTGACAACGGGCTCGAGGTGGCCTCTGCAGCACAGTGCCAGCACATCCGCGCCATCGCCGTCGGACGACTCGCCGAACCGATCGGCAACGTCGGCCCGCAGACACTCACCCAGATCCGCGAGATCCTCGCGGATCTCCTCGATCTGTAGCGACCCGCTCGCGAACCGTGACTTCGTGCTCCCGGCCCGGATGCTGCTGCGCCCACAACTGTGAAACTCTGACGCAGGGACAGGGGCACGTGCTCGGAGGGTCGTGGCGTCTCGGGTTGCTGCCTTGATGTGGTGGGGCGTCCTGGCGGCTGGGCGAGGGCGTGCGATCGCGATGTCGGTGTGTCCTCGTTCGGCGAGGCCGTTCAGGGGAGGAAACGTCCGATCGGCTGCAGGGGTGGGGCCTGGCGGGTGCGACCGCCGGGATCCTCTACCAGGCCCACCTCCGGTCGACCCCGTCGATGTCCGCATGCCCGTTGACCACCGGCTGCCACGCGCCCCCCAACGCTGGGTGAGCTGCTGTGCGTGGATGATCTCGAGGCTTCGGGTCCGGACCGGTGCGTGGTGGTGGAGCTGGTCGGTGGTGCATCGGATGTCGTCGTGGGGGTGGTGGCGTGGCGGCGGAGCTGCAGGTTGGGGGTGTGGTGCAGCTGATCGAGACGTTCTCGCAACGCCGGGAACAACCTGTCGGCAGGTTCTCGCCGCAGCGCGCACGGACCCGGCAAGGATGACCTCCTCGAGCAGCGTCCGTGCGGACGCTGGCGTGCAGGAGGCCCGCGATGGCGCAACGACCCGACCCCGGGGTGACCCGCTACGAGAACTCGGCAGGTGAGCTCCGTTGGCGGGTCACCGACGACCTGCCACCCGGCCCCGACGGTGAACGGCGTCGGACCACCAAACGGGGCTTCGCGACCGTCAAGGACGCGAACCGGTTCCGCCGTGACGCACTCGCCCGCCACGAGCAAGGCCTGGGTCGCGACCCCGCTCAGGGACGCCAGCGGCTGGCCGACTCCTTGCGGGCCTGGCTCGACGGGCTGTCGGTCAAGCCCACCAGCCGGGCCGACTACCACCAGTCCATCGAGTACCACATCGCCCCCCCCCGGATCGGCGGGATCCGCCTCGAACAGCTCACCCCCGAACACCTCGACCGGCTCTACCGCGGGCTCGAGGCAGATGGCAAACGTCGCGGGGCGTGCCGCACCGGTCTCAGCGACAGCGAATGGGTAACCAGCCGATGATCGTACTTTCCGAGGACAGCCAGCG
>JAWOCZ010000168.1:0-7183 GCA_046483565.1 Nitriliruptoraceae bacterium | reverse complement strand
AGATCTGATTAACAACCATGTTTCAGTGCAAGGCTTGTTACGTCAGATTGTTAGCCTGCTCAAGAACCTGCGTTCCCGCCGGCCCAGCTCGGTCGAGGTGCTGTCGCTGTTGACCAAGCCGTCCCGGCGTGAGGTCGACCTCCCGATCCGCTACGTCGGGTTCGAGGTCCCCGACGTCTTCGTCGTTGGCTACGGCCTCGACTTCGCCGAGCACTACCGCGGGTTGAGCGACATCGTGACCCTCAGGCCCGACGCCTACGGCGGCTGATCCGGCCGGCTGGCGTGCCGTGGCGTGTTGCGGGACCTGTGCGCACATGGGATCCCCCCGGGAGCAGGCCGCCACCACTGGTAGCATCGAACCCTTACGCGGGTGCCTCCCCACGACGTTGCATCCCCTGAGCGTCCACCCGCACCGGCCCGAGAGGTGGTTGTCCCGTGGCGACCGAGAAGCCCACCCAGCGTCTGCTCCGCGGTCCTCTGCCGTGGATCATCGCGCTGGCTGCAGCGATGTGGATCGGCTTCGGCCTGTTCTCCTCCGCCACCGCACCGGAGGAGCTGACCTGGAGCCAGTTCCAGGAGGCAGTGGAGGCCGGACAGCTCCAGGACGCCGACCTCACGGTCACCACGATCGGCAACCGCTCTGAATCGATCGAAGGTGAACGCCGGTCCGGCGGCTCGAACGTCCCCTTCACCACGGTCTACAACGCGGACATCAACGGTGATCAGCTGCGGCGTTGGATCGACCAGGATCTGATCGCCGACGTCCAGTTCGACGCGGAGCAGACCGGCGCACTGGTCCAGATCCTGGCCACCGTGATCCCGTTCGTGCTGATCCTCGGGATCTTCTTCCTGCTCATGCAGAACATGCAGGGCGGTGGTGGCCGTGTCATGCAGTTCGGCAAGTCCAAGGCCAAGATGGTCTCCAAGGACGCGCCGAAGGTCACCTTCTCCGACGTGGCCGGCGCCGAGTCCGCCGTCGAGGAGCTGCGCGAGATCAAGGAGTTCCTCGAGAACCCGCAGAAGTTCCAGGCCATGGGCGCCAAGATCCCCAAGGGGGTGCTCCTCTACGGCCCGCCCGGGACCGGTAAGACCCTCCTGGCCCGCGCCGTCGCGGGCGAGGCCGGCGTGCCCTTCTTCTCCATCTCCGGCTCGGACTTCGTCGAGATGTTCGTCGGCGTCGGAGCTTCCCGGGTCCGTGACCTGTTCGAGCAGGCCAAGGCCAACGCGCCCGCCATCATCTTCATGGACGAGATCGACGCCGTCGGCCGCCACCGCGGCGCGGGCATGGGTGGGGGCCACGACGAGCGTGAGCAGACGCTCAACCAGCTGCTCGTCGAGATGGACGGGTTCGACGTCCGCACCGCCGTGATCCTGATCGCGGCGACCAACCGCCCCGACATCCTCGATCCGGCGCTGCTGCGTCCTGGTCGCTTCGATCGTCAGATCGTCGCCGACCGTCCCGACCTGGTCGGTCGCGAGGCGATCCTCGGGGTCCACACCAAGGGCAAGCCGCTCGGCGACGACGTGGATCTGTCGGTGCTCGCCCGTTCCACGCCCGGCTTCACCGGCGCGGATCTGGCCAACCTCGTCAACGAAGGTGCCCTGCTCGCCGCCCGCCGTGGCAAGCAGGAGATCGACATGTCCGAGCTCCAGGAATCGATCGAGCGGGTGATCGCCGGTCCGGAGCGCAAGACCCGCCTGATGAGCGAGGACGAGAAGCGCACCGTCGCCTACCACGAGTCGGGCCACGCCATCGTCGGGCACGCGCTCCCCAACGCCGATCCGGTCCACAAGATCACGATCATCCCGCGGGGTCAGGCGCTCGGCTTCACGATGCAGCTGCCGACGGAGGACAAGTACCTCATCTCCCGCTCTGAGCTGATCGACCGGCTGGCGGTCATGATGGGCGGTCGCGTCGCCGAGGAGCTCAAGGTGGGCGACATCACGACCGGGGCTGGCGACGACATCCGCAAGGCCACCGCGACCGCGCGCGAGATGGTCACGCAGTACGGGATGAGCTCGCTGCTCGGCCCGATCACGCTGGGGCAGAAGGACTCGCAGCCCTTCCTCGGCAAGGAGTTCGGTCATCAGCCCGACTACTCCGGCCAGGTCGCCCAGCAGATCGACGAGGAGGTCCGTGCCCTGCTCGACGAGGCGCACGATGAGGCGCTCGAGATCCTGGTCGAGAACGACCACGTGCTCGAATCGCTGGCCACCAAGCTGCTCGAGGTGGAGACGGTCGACGGCTCGCTGCTCAACGAGGTGTTCGCTCCCGTCCACCACCGTCCGAGCCGAGCCCTGACGGTGCCCTCGATCGACGACCCGGCGAAGGTGATCGAGCGACTGCGTCGCAGCCGGGTCGGTGACCACGGCAACGGCAACGGCCATGGCAACGGCCACGCGCAGGGCAACGGGCATCCCGCCGAGCAGGGCGCGGACTCGTCCACCTCGTCGTCGGCATCGAAGAAGGCCTGAGCGGTCCCGCTGGAGCTCTCGCCCTCCCAAGACGGGGCGGACCGCCGCGCCCAAGGAGGTTCGCTGTGAGCGTTCACCCGTTGCCCCATCCCGCCAACGATGCCGAGTCGCACCTCGACGACGACAGCGACGTGCTCGCTGCCGAACTGGCGGAGGGCGTCGTGGCTTCGCAGCGGCGCGTCCGCCACATCACCGGGATCGAGCCGTCCCGCACCTTCGACCACGAGAAGATCGAGCATGCGGTACGGCTGCTGCTCGAGGCCATCGGAGAGGATCCTGATCGCCCTGGGATCGCCGAGACCCCGGCACGCGTGGCACGCGAGTACGACGAGATCTTCGCCGGTCTGCTGGTCGACCCGGCCGAGGTCCTGTCGGTCACCTTCGACGAGGCCTACGACGAGATCGTGATGATGCGTGACATCGAGTTCCACTCGATGTGCGAGCACCACCTGGTGCCCTTCACGGGACGTGCCCACGTGGCCTACCTGCCGAACGCCAACGGTCAGGTCACCGGGCTGTCGAAGCTCGCGCGGCTCGTCGATGTCTGTGCGAAGCGTCCTGGGCTCCAGGAACGCATGACGACCATGATCGCCGATGCGCTGGAGCGTGCGCTCGAGCCCCGCGGGGTGATGGTCGTGGTGGAAGCCCGGCACTTCTGCATGGAGATGCGCGGGATCCGCAAGCCCGGCGCGCAGACGGTCACCTCCACGGTCCGCGGCAAGTTCCGCGACGACCCGAAGACCCGGGCCGAGGCGATGACACTGCTCAAGGGCTGACGCGGTTCGCGCTGGCGTCGCAGACCGGTGGTCGCCCGCGCGCCGATGCCGCTCGCCCGCGCGCCGACGCCGCTCTGCCGCGCGCCGACGCCGCTCTACCGCGCGCCGACGCCGCTCGACCGGCTCCCGGGACGGTGTGCTGCCCTTCACGGACGGTCCTCGCCTGCTCGGTTCCTGGCCCTCACCTGGGAGGTTCCTGGCCCTCACCTGGGCAGAGTGGTGTCCTGTTCGTCACCCCGGACGATGTCCTGCTCGTCACCACCTAGCATGCTGTGGCCCGATCGGCGGAGGTCCGGATGAGTGCACTGGTGCCGGCTTCGGTGCGGGTGTGCGACGCTGCGGCCTGGCCGGTCTCCGGCCCCGTGGTGATCGAGGTCGCCGCCGCCACGGAGACGATCGAACGTCTCCTGGCGGTGCTGCCCGTCGAGGTGGCCCGGTCCCGCCGGCACACCGACCTGCTCCGACTGACCGCGACCGCCGGCGCGCTGCGCGCGGCGCTGGCCGTCGCCGACCCTCGGCTCGCCGACCACCTCGATGCCCGGCTCGCCAGCTGGCGCCAACCGCCACCGGACCTGCAGACCCCCGCCGGCGTGCTCCCGACGGCGAGTCGCGCGGTGGTGATGGGCATCTGCAACGTGACGCCGGATTCCTTCTCGGACGGCGGGGTGTCGTACCTGCCGGCCGAGCATCCACGGCCCGCGCTCGCCGCCGCCGCCGCCCTGCTGGAGGCTGGTGCCGATGTGATCGACGTCGGCGGCGAGTCGACCCGACCGGGGGCGGAGCCGGTCGGCGTCGAGGAGGAGCTGCACCGGGTGCTCCCGGTCGTCACCGAGCTGGCGGCCTCGGGTGCGGTCGTGTCGATCGACACCACCAAGGCGGCGGTCGCCCGGGCGGCCCTGGAGGCCGGTGCGGCGCTGGTCAACGACGTGAGCGCCGGCGCGCTGGATCCGGTGCTGCTCGACACCGTCGCCGCCGCCGAGGTGCCCTACGTGCTGATGCACATGCAGGGCACGCCACCAACGATGCAGCAGGATCCCCGTTACCTCGATGTCGTCGCCGAGGTCCACCAGGCGCTGGACGCGGCGCTGGACCTGCTCACCGAACGGGGGATCGACCGTGAGCGCGTGGTGCTCGATCCCGGCATCGGGTTCGGCAAGCGGCTCGAGCACAACCTCGCCCTGCTGCGTGAGCTCTCGACGTTCACCGCGTTCGGTCGCCCCGTGCTGGTCGGGGCGTCGCGCAAGGGCTTCCTCGGCACGCTCACCGGGGGAGCCGGGCCGACCGACCGCCTCGAGGGCTCGTTGGCCGTTGCCGCCCTGGCCGTCGCGGCCGGGGCCAGGATCCTGCGCGTCCACGACGTCGCGGAGACGGTGCGGGCCGTCCGCGTCGCAGAAGCCGTCTGCCGGTCGCCCGAGCCGCCGTCCTGACCTGAGGAGCCCAGCGTGGACCACATCACGATCACCGGCATCGAGGCCTTCGGCCACCACGGTGTGCTGCCCCACGAACGCGAGTACGGGCAACGGTTCGTGGTCGACGTCGCGCTCGGGGTCGATCTCGCCGCCGCCGGCGCCTCGGACGACCTGCGGGACACGGTCGACTACGGGGCCCTGTCCGCCGCCATCGCCGCGATCGTGAGCGGCGAGCCGGCCGATCTGATCGAGACCGTCGCCGAACGCATCGCCGAGCGCTGCCTGACCGACGAGCGGGTCCAGGCGGTCGAGGTCACCGTCCACAAGCCGTCCGCCCCGGTTCCGGTCGTGGCCGCCGAGGTGTCGGTCACCCTGCGCCGGGTGCGCCCATGAGCACGTCGTTCGCCCTCGGGCTGGGCGCCAACGTCGGGGACGCGCTGGAGACCCTGACCGCTGCCGTGTACGCGATCGACGAGCTCGATGGGGTCGTCCTGACCGACGTCTCCGGTGTCTACCGCACCCCGCCCTGGCCTGCCGCGCCTGATCCCCGAGCGGTGCCCCAGGACGACTACCTCAACCTGGCGCTCGTCGGCGTCACGACGTTGGCGCCGCTCGCGCTGCTCGACGAGCTCCAGCTGCTGGAGGCGGCCTTCGGGCGCGACCGTGAACGCGAGGTGCGCTGGGGGCCACGTCCGCTGGACATCGACGTGCTGCTGTACGACGAGGTGGAGCTCGACAGCGAGCGGCTCGTGCTGCCCCACCCACGGCTCGCGGAGCGCGCCTTCGTGCTGGTCCCGCTGCTGGAGGTGCTCCCCGGCGGGGTGCTCCCGGACGGGCGGCGGTTGACCGCGGCGCTGGCGGCCCTGGCACCGATCGAGGACATCGAGCTGGAGGTGCGTCTGGAGGACGTGCCCGGGCACCGCGCGTCGCGGCCCGAGGGGCCGAGCGCGCCGCCCGCCGGGTTCGTCCGCCCGGGGCAGCACGACCTCGATGCCGCCAGGGACCCGGATGGCACGCGGGATCCGGACGGCCCCCGGGGTGCGGCTGGCACGCGGGATCCGGACGGCACCCGGGACCATCGGCCATGAAGGTCGCCATCATCGGCCCCGGCCGGGTCGGCACGCTGTTGGCGGTGGCCGGCACCCGAGCCGGCTGGCGGATCGTGGCCGTCGGGGGCGGTAGTGCGGCGTCACGCGCCCGCCTGACCGGCAGGGTCGCGGGTGTGCGTTCCCACGCCGAGCCGGCTGCGGCCGTCGCGGATGCCGAGCTCGTGCTCCTGGCCGTGCCCGACGATGCGATCGAGCCGGTCGTGGACGCGCTCGTCAGGGCCGATGCGCTGGGTCCTGGGCAGGGTGTCGTCCACGTCGCCGGCTCTCGGGGGCTGGCGGTCCTGCGTCGGGCAGGTCTGGCCGGGGCACGCATCGCCGCGTGCCACCCGGCCATGACGATCCCCGCTGGCGCGACCGATCCGGACCTGCTGGTGGGGGTGCCCTGGGCGGTCACGTCCCGACCGGCGGACCTCGACTGGGCTCGTGAGCTGGTCGTGGCGCTCGGCGGCGACCCACAGGAGGTGGCGGACGACGCCCGCACCCTCTACCACGCGGCGCTGGCCGTGGCCTCGAACGCCGTCGGCGCCGCGGTGGTGACGGCTCGCCGTCTGCTGCTGGCCGCCCACGTCGAGGATCCGGCTGCCTTCCTCGGGCCGCTGGCGCACGCATCGGTGGACAACGCCGCGACCGTCGGGGCCGCGGCGCTGACCGGCCCGATCGTGCGTGGTGACGTCGGCACCGTCGCAGCGCACGTGGCCGGGATCGCCACGGACCTGCCCGAGCTGCTCACCGCCTACCGTGCCCTCGCGCAGGCCACCCTGGAACCGGTGCGTCCCACACTGGCACCCGAGGTCGTCGCTGCGCTCGAGGAGCTGCTGACGTCCGAGGAACTGCTGACGTCCGAGGAGTGATGGTGCGTGTGGCCGAGGAGAGCAGCCGGATCCTCGACGTGCCCGGGCATGGCGGAGCGCGCAGGCCGCGCAGTCCGCGCGGCGTGCGCAGGCCGGGCCGTCCGCGCGGCATACGCCGTTCGCGCAAGCCGCGCATCCAGCGAGCAGAGGAGGCGACGTGGAACGCGTGACGACGAGCGCCGAGCTGCGGTCCAAGGTGGCCGCGCTGCGCTCCGGCGGGGCCACGATCGGTTTCGTCCCCACGATGGGGGCCCTCCACGACGGACACGTGGCGCTGGTCCGCCTGGCCGCCGCGCGTTCCGACGCCGTCGTGGTGTCGATCTTCGTCAACCCGACCCAGTTCGACCGGCCCGAGGACCTCAACGCCTACCCTCGGGACCTCGCGGGCGACGAGCGGGCACTGGCCGGACTCGGTGAGCGGGCTCCCGCGCTGGTCTTCGCGCCCCATCCCGGCGAGATGTACCCGCGGCCACCGGCGACCAGGTTGACGAAGATCGACACCACGACGGCGTCGGAACGCGCGGCGGCCAGGCGGACCAGCGCCACGTGTCCGTCGTGGAGGG
>JAWOCZ010000055.1:0-6640 GCA_046483565.1 Nitriliruptoraceae bacterium | reverse complement strand
GGCGGTCCTCGATGGGGAGAGTTCCACGGTGAGTGCCGGTGATCTCTCGTTCGTCCACGCCGGTGTGCATCACAACTTCATCAACACCGGTTCCGAGCCGCTGCGTATCGCCACGGCCTACTCGCCGCCGGAGCACGAGCCGGGCACCGTCCACGCCGACAAGGCCGAGGCCGACGCCGCGGAGGAGTAGCATCGGAGGCCACGCCGGAGCGGTGGCCGACACGTAGGGAGACCGAGATGGTCGACGTCGTCTACCGCTTCGGTGACGACGGCACGGATAACGGTTCCCGGCCATCCAATGCCGCCGAGGCACGGCTGCTCCTCGAGCGGGGCAACGACCACTTCGCGCGCCTGTTCGACCCCGCCGCAGCTGAAGCTGAGCCCGAGGTCGTGTCGGTGGCTGCCGGGACCATGGCTCCTGCCTCAGAGCTGGGCGGTGTCCAGCAGCACGAGCCCTTCGCGGCGATCATCGGCTGCGCCGATGCACGGGTCCCGATCGAGCTGCTGTTCGGGCGCACGATCAACGATCTGTTCGTGCTCCGTGTCGCCGGCAACGTGCTGGGCACCGCGGTCATCGGCAGCCTCGACTACGCGATCCGGAACCTGCCGAGCGTCCGTTCGGTCGTGGTGCTTGGCCACACCAGCTGCGGCGCCGTCACCGCAGCTGCCGGCGCTTACATGGACCCGGCGACCTACCTCAGCCTGTCCGCTGAGCATCAGCTCCGTGCGATCGTCGACCAGCTGTTCCCCGCGGTACGGCTCAGCCACTCCGCCATGCTGCGTGTGTGGGGTGAAGAGGCGACGGAGTTGCAGGGTTTCGTCCCCGGCCTCGTGGAGACCGCGGTCGCCGTCAACGCCGCCATCATGGCGTCCTCGCTGCGCAGCGAGCTCGCCCGCTACGGCTCGGACGAGATCGCCCCCACCTTCGGGGTCTACGACCTTCAGACCCACCAGGTCGGGGTGCCGGCCGCGGACGGTCACGGCCGTTTCCGAGCCGGCTTGTTCACACCGCCGCACGACGCTCAGGGCTTCCGGGATCTCGCGACAGCGGTGGCCGAGGGGCCCGCGGTGGCGACCTTGCTACGGGACGTCGAGCAGCGTCGGTGACGGGCCGAGCTTTACTTCGGTAATCCGATACCGGTAGCGTGCTTCTTATGACTACCGAGCTCCTCGCCACCATCGCCCCCGGCGCCCCACTGCTGGCCGCGATGGTCCTCCTCGACCGTCGACCACCACCGCCCGTGGCCACCCGCATCGCGCTGGGTGCTGCTGTCACGGCTGCCGCCGCTGCGCTCCTGCTCCTCTTCCTCGTACCCGCGGGCGGCACACCGCTGTGGAACGGCCTGCTGTCAGTCGCCCGTCCGGGGCTGATGATCGCGCTCCTGGCCGCGACCATCGCTGCGCTCGTCATCGCCTTCGCGGGTCGTGCGTTCGCCGGCGATGGCGGTGAGCGGCGCTTCGCGCGGCTGGCCTCTCTGCTCACGGCGGGGACGATCACGCTGGCGTTGGCCGGCAACATCATCGTCCTGGCCATCGCCTGGATCGTCGTCGGTCAGGCCCTCGTCGGCCTCCTGGGGCATCGCGCTACGGCGGCGAGCCGGTACGCGGTCCGGCAGACCCGTCGGGCACTGCTGGTCGGTGACGGCGCACTGCTGGTGGCATCGGCGGTCGTGTTGGGCAGCATCGGCGTCCTGTCGCTGCACGGTGATCCGGCGGCGTCGGTCGCTGAGCTCACGGCGATCTCGGTTCCGGGCATCGATGCGATCAGTTGGCTCGACGTGGTCGCCGTCCTCGTCGTGGTGGCGGCGATCTCGCGCTCGGCGTTGGTCCCGCTGCACCGCTGGTTGCCGACGACCCTGGCAGCGCCGACACCGGTCTCCGCCCTGCTCCACGCGGGCGTGGTCAACGGCGCGGGGGTGCTCCTGCTGGCGCTGGCACCGGTGTTCGGCGCCGCACCGGCAGCGACCGCTCTGGCCTTCGGCGCTGGGACGGCCACCGCCGTGCTCGCCATGGCGATCATGCTCGTGCGCACGGACGTGAAGGGAGGTCTGGCCTGGTCCACCGCCGGGCAGATGGGCTTCATGGTGGTCCAGTTGGCCATCGGAGCGTTCGGGGCAGCGCTGTTCCACCTGGTCGGCCACGGCCTCTACAAGGCCGCGGCGTTCCTCGGAGCCGGTGGTGCCATCGGCGCACACGCGCAGGCGCGGCACCATCCGCGCGTGACCGTGGCCCCCTCCCAGATCACACGCAGGCTGGCCGTGGTGCTACTGCCGACCGTTGGTGTCGCCCTGGTCTGGTGGGGGCTGGACCCCGGGTTCTCGCCGGCGAAGACGCTGCTGGTCGTGGCGGTCGCCTGGTTGCTGGCGGCGCACCTGGTCGCAGGCTGGCTGCGTATCGGCCCGCTCGGGGTCGGCGGCAGTCTGGCCGCTGCCGCGGTCGGTGTTCCCGTGGTCGCCGGTGGCTACCTCGGCGCTCTGATCGGCTTCGAACGGTTCGTCAGCCCGGCCCTGCCGCCGGTCGGCGACGCGGTGGTCGGTGTGGTCCCCCTCGCGGTCGTGCTGGGTGCGACCGGCGCGGTCGCGCTGTTGCTCGCCCTCCTGCCCGAGAGCGCGCCGTTGCGTGTCCGCGTGCATGCCATGTTGACCGGCGTCAGCATCCGCCCGGTCCCCGTCGCCGCGGTCGCGTCCTCGGGGCCAGGGACCGCGAGGACCGGTGGCGTTCCGGCGGGCGCTGTCGACCACAGCCGCCAGCCCACGGCCGAGCGCGTGCCATCCGGTTCTCGCGCCTCCTACGCCCTCCCCTCGGAGGTAGTCAGATGACCGTGCCGCCCCCCGCCCCCGAGGCCCACCGTCCCTCCGCACGGGTGCTCCGCCTGCACGCCGACGTCCGCAAGGCCGCCGAGATGGTCGCGCCCCTGTGGCCGCTGGACCGCTTCGTCGCGGTCAACCCGCTGGGTGGCCTCACCGACCTCCCCTTCGAGGAGGCCTGCACCGAGGCACGGCGCTGGCGCGGTGTCCGGACCCATCTGGACCTGGACACGGCGCGCCGTCTGGCGCGTCGTGCAGGTGTCGGCGACACGGAGCTGCGTGCAGCACTCGCCGCGACGGTGCCGGAGTTGTCCGACCTGCCGGACGTGGTGGTCGGCGATCGCTCGCTCAGCGCGAGCGAACTCGCCCTGGTGGATGTGATCCACGGACCGCAGACGCCGTCACCTGCACCGCTGCCCTCGTTGGGCGCCCGCGCCACCGAACCCGTCCCGGACCTCACCCGGCATGCCATCGACGAGCTGGTGGCTGCCTGGTGTGCCACCTTCATCGACGACCACACCGCGACCTGGGCCATGTCCGGACGCCACGAGGGTCTGCACCGTGCCTGGCGCCGAGCGCTGCCGCACGACCCGCGGGCGCGGCGCATCCTGGGCCGTCGGGCGGTCAAGTGGATCGATCGGTTGCCCGACGATCCGGCTGATGCCCTCGACACGGTCCTGGCCACGGCCGGTGTCGCGGACGATGACCGGGTCCACGAGCTCCGGCTACAGCTCGTGCAGCTGCCGGGTTGGGCGGGCCACGCCCGCTGGCACGACGAGTGGGCGCCGGTGGGGCAGCCCCCTCCCCGGCTCCGCCTCCTCGATCTGGCGGCCGTGCGTACGAGCCTGGAGGTCGCGGCCCTCCTGCATCCCGACCGGGGACCGGCGCGCGAGCCGGTGTCCATCACCGTGCCGCCCGTGGACGGCGGCGCCCGGCAGCAGGCAGAGGAAGCGGCGTCCCGGGCGGCGTTGACCGAGCGCGCCAGCGCGGTCTGTCGCCACCTCGGCACCGAGCCGGACGAGGGGCTGCTCACCGCGGTCCGTGACACGCTCAGCCCGCTACGTGGCGCCGCTCGCGAGGCGGTGTGGCTCACCGCGCACGAACGCCGCTGGCGCGACGGCCTGCTCGAGCGGATCGCTGCGACACCGGCGGAGGCGGCCGAGGCTCCACCATCGGCACAGGTGCTGTGCTGCATCGACGTCCGCAGCGAAGGGCTGCGACGCCAACTCGAGAAGCTCGGCGGCTACGAGACCTTCGGGGTGGCCGGGTTCTTCGGTATCCCCGTGGAGTGGCAGCCGCTCGGCTCCTGGCAGGCCGAACCCCGCAACCCCGTGCTGATCACGCCGAGTAACCGGGCGACGGAGATCCCGGCGCCCGGAGCCCAGGACGATGCGGCCCGTGCGGTGCGCAACCGGCTCGGGCGCGCCGCCGTCGAGGACGCGGGCCATCGCGCGAGCCACGGGGTCGGCGCGCCCTTCGCCTTCGCGGAGGCTGCCGGTTGGTTCACGGGACCAGCGGCGCTGGCGCGGACCTTCCGGCCGTCGAGGTGGTGGCGGCGACGGGAAGGTGGCCGGCCGGAGCGGAGCGAGGAGCAGCTCGCCACCCGGCCGGTGCTCGACGGCGAGCGGGGTTTCAATCTCGAACAGCGCACGTTGCTCGCGGAGTCGCTGCTGGCGGTGATCGGTCTGACCGACGGCTTCGCGCCGCTGGTGGTGCTGTGTGGTCATGGTGCCGAGACCCGCAACAACCCGCATGCCGCATCCCTGGACTGCGGTGCCTGCGGTGGCGCCCCGGGCGGGACGAGCGCGCGGCTCGCCGCCGCGATCTGCAACGATCCCGGGGTGCGCCGGGCACTCGAGGAACGTGGCATCGTCATTCCGGCCGAGACCTGGTTCGTGGCAGCAGAGCACGACACGGTCGCCGACGTCGTCACCGTCCTCGACCGAGAGCAGATCCCGCGCGCCTGGGACGCCGAGGTGGAGGCGCTCACCCGCGACCTCGAGGCCACGGGGGCAGCGCTGGCTGCGGAACGTGCCGGCAGTCAGCCAGGCATGGACGCGGACCTGCGGGACCGCGGCACCGACTGGGCGCAGGTCCGGCCGGAGTGGGGGCTGGCCGGCAACGCCGCTTTCATCGTCGGGCCACGTTCGTCCACCCTCGGGGTGGACCTGCAGCGGCGCACCTTCCTGCACTCCTACCGCGCGGACCTCGATCCTGAGGGCCGTGCGCTCGAGACGATCCTGACCGCGCCGCTGATCGTGGCGCAGTGGATCAACGCCCAGTACCTGTTCTCGACGGTCGATCAGGACCTGCTGGGAGCCGGCGACAAGATGCTGCACAACCCGGTCGCCGGGATCGGCGTCACGCTCGGTGACGGTGGGGACCTGCGGGTCGGGCTCCCGCTGCAGTCGGTCTCGCTGGGCGGTGAGCCCGTGCACGAGCCGCTGCGACTACTGGCGGTCGTCGAGGCACCCCTGGAGCGCACCGCTGACATCGTGCAGCGCAACGGCGCCCTGCGTGCGTTGGTCGACAACGAGTGGATCACCCTGGTCGGTCGATCCCGTCCCGGTGAGCCCTGGTCGCGGCTGGGACCCGGTGGACACTGGGAGCCGTGGACCTCGCCAGCAACGGGAGCCGGCGGCGCGCCGGATGAGTTGGTCGCGTGAGCCCGCCGGACGTGGTTGGGTGCGCTCGGAGGTACGGGCGGCTCGAGCCCGCTGGAAATGGTCGTGTGGATCCGAGAGAGGACGTCGCATGAAGATGGAGGGGTTGACCCCCATGGTGCGGGTCGAGGTCATCATCGACGGCGAGCAGGCCGCGACCATCCGCGACCTGTTCCGTGATGGCGGTGCCCGCGGCTGGACCGCGGTCTCCGGTGTGTCGGGCTTCGGGCATCACGGCGAGCATCGTGGCGGGCTGATGTTCAACGATCGCTCGAGCCCGACCTGGTTGCTCACCATCCTCCCCGAGGACCGGGCTGAAGCGCTGATCTCCGGGATCCGTCGTGTCCTCGACGAGCACTCGGGCGTGGTGTTCGTGAGCGAGACGCAGGTCAGCCGCGGCGACTACTTCCGCTGACTCGCGGCGCCGGCGGCTGTCACTGGTCAGGCGGGCCCATCCGGCCGACCGCCGGTGGCGTCGGGCTCGACACCGGTGTGGGGTCCACCGGGCTGGTGCTCCCCACCGGCGTCGGGTGCTCCGGGCGCATCGCTCGATGCCACGAGGACCCGCAGGATCTCGGCGACGTGATGCCCTGATTCGACCGGATGGCGCATCGGGAGATCCGGGTGGACGTCGTAGCGGTTGCGTCGTCCGACGCGGCGCCGCGAGATGTAGCCGCCGGCTTCCAGGTCGCGCAGGATCGTCTGTACCGCACGCTCGGTGATCCCGACCAACTCCGCCAGGTCACGCAGTCGCAGGTCCGGGTCGCGGGCCAGGCTGATCAGGACGTGGCTGTGGTTGGTGAGGAAGGTCCAGCCGCCGCTGGCATCGACCACCTCGGTCATCCCTCCCTCCTCCACCTCGGTGTCGATCCCGCCGTCACTGCGGTGCTGCCCTCGATCAGGATAGGCCGGCCGTCTCACCGGGCCACCGGGATCTCGCGCTCCAGCAGGCGGGACAGCACGACCAGGCTGCGGGTGTGGGCGATGAAGTCCTCGCTGCGTAGCCGCTCGAGGACCTCCTCGAGGTGGGCGGTGTCACGGACACGGACGTGGAGCAGGGCGTCGTGATCACCGGTCACGGTGTAGGCGGCCACGACCTCCGGCTGCTTGGCGGCGGCTGCCCGGATCCGATCGGGGATCGTCCGTCCGTCGCAGTACACCGCGATGAAC
>JAWOCZ010000126.1:0-16708 GCA_046483565.1 Nitriliruptoraceae bacterium | reverse complement strand
GACGGCAGGCGGCGGCGTGCCGCGAGTACCTCGCCCGGCTCCGGGAGCGTCGCGAGGTGGCTGCCACCGCGCTGGCCAAGCTCGACGTCGCACGCTCAGCAGCGCCCGGGCTCGTCGGCGGGCGATCGCTGGTCTTCACCGACACCATCGACCAGGCGGAGGCAGCGGCCCGGGTCCTGGTCGCCGCGGGTGTCCGGGCGGAGACGATCCACGGTCAGCTCCCCCGTGAGCGCCGCCGCATCCGGCTGGCCCAGTTCCGCCGTGGCCGCATCGACGCCCTGGTCGCACCGCGGGTGCTCGACGAGGGCATCGACGTCCCGGCAGCCGACGTCGCGGTGGTCCTCGCCGCCTTCCGGACACGTCGCCAGCTCGTCCAGCGGCTCGGCCGGGTGCTCCGGCTCAAGGACGATGGTCGCCAGGCCCGACTGGTGCTGGCCTACGCGCGCGGCACCGGCGAGGAACCCGCACGCGGAGGCCACGCCGACTTCCTGGCCGAGGTCACCGGGGTGGCGCGCAGCATCGATGACCTCGACGTGGCCGCGCGACCCGACGCGGTCGGCCGCTGGCTGGGTCGGTGACCACGCTGCGGCGTCGGCCTGCGTTACGCTGTGCGCCGGTCGCACGCTCAACGGGGACGGGCGGGTCGGAGAGGAGACGCACGTGGTCGAACCACCCCGCGATCCGGCGCTGCGCACGGTCCTGGCGATGCTGGCGCCGGGCACCCACCTGCGGGAGGGCATCGAGCGCATCATCCGTGCCGACCGCGGCACGCTGATCGTGATCGGGTGGACCCAGAAGATCGAGCCGTTGGTCTCAGGCGGGTTCGTGATCGACATCGCGGCTACGAGTCAGAGGGTCGCCGAGCTGGCGAAGATGGACGGCGCGCTGGTCCTCGATGCCGATGCCAAGCGGGTCCTGCGGGCGAACGTCCACCTGGTGCCCGACCCGTCGATACCCACCTCGGAGACCGGGACCCGGCACCGCTCGGCCGAGCGGACAGCGCGGCAGACGGGCCAGCCGGTCGTCGCGGTGTCGGAGTCGATGGGCATGGTCAACCTGTACTTCGGTGAGACCAAGCACGTGCTGGAGGGGGTGTCAGCGCTCCTGGTGCGCGCCAACCAGGCGCTCTCGACCCTGGAGCGGTACCGCTCACGGCTCGACGAGGTGATGGCGCAGCTGTCAGCTCGCGAGGTCGAGGACGCCGTCACGGTCCGCGATGCCGTGCTGACGCTCCAGCGGGCCGAGATGCTGCGGCGCATCGCGGGCGAGGTCGAATCGCACGTGATCGAGCTCGGCAGCGAGGGGCGCCTGATCCAGCTCCAGCTCGATGAACTGGTGGGTTCGGTCGGCAACGTCCGAGAGTTGCTGGTGCGCGATTACCTCAAGGACCGCCGTCGCAAGCTCAAGCGGGTCCTCGAGGAGCTGGAGGACCTCGGGACCGACGAGCTGCTCAACCCCGAGCTGATCGCGGAGCTGCTGACCTACGGTGACGAGGAACTGGAGCTGCAGGTGACGCCGCGGGGCTACCGCATGCTGTCGAGGGTGCCCCGATTGCCGGCCACGGTGATCGAGCGTCTCGTGGAGCGCTTCCACACCCTGCCGCGGATCATGGAGGCCACGATCTCCGACCTCGACCGGGTCGAGGGTGTCGGTGGGCACCGCGCGCGGATGATCCAGGACAGCCTCAGGCGGCTGTCGGGGCCCGCCGTGGACGAACGGTTCACCTAACGCCGCACGGCGCTCCGATGGGGCCGATCGGAGCCGGCAACGGGCGCCCGAGCCGGCGTGGCTGCTGTTCCAGGGCCCTGTGGGCCCTCGACCAGACCTACTGGAGATGCTATCCTCGGCACGTCCGGACGGCGGTGTCCACAGCACGACACGCTCCGCCCGGTGAGCTCCCGGGGCCCCCTCGCGCACGAGGTGGCGAGACGCCGGTGAGTCTCGTAGGACCCAGCTTCAGCGAGTCGAGCGAAAGGCGCCGTCAAGACGGCCGACGAGCGGCGCGGAGGCTGATCCTGCGACATCCCCTCAGGGAACTCGCACATGGTTCGGTGTCGGTCGCCTGGCGGTTCGGTCCACAGGCGCTGCCATCCCGGATCCCCGGTCCATGACTGGACCACGTCAGGAGTCACCCTCTATGGCCTACAGCGTCGGCGACACCGTCATCTACCCCCACCACGGCGCGGCGGTCGTGGAACGCAAGGAAGAGCGGGAACTCAAGGGGGAGGCGAGGGAGTACCTGGTGCTCCGCCTGACCTACGGGGACCTGACGCTGATGGTGCCGGCCGACTCCTGCGAGGAGGTCGGGATCCGCAACGTGGTGAGCAAGAAGGAGGTCGAGCAGGTCCTCGACGTCCTGCGCGAGCCCGAGGGCAAGGCCGCGGGTAACTGGTCCCGCCGGTTCAAGGCCAACTACGAGAAGCTGCGCTCCGGTGACATCTACCAGGTCGCCGAGGTGGTCCGGAACCTCGCCACGCGGGAGAAGGACAAGGGCCTGTCCGCGGGCGAGAAGCGCATGCTGACCAAGGCCAAGCAGATCCTGCTGTCCGAGCTCGCGGTCGCGATCAAGAAGGACGAGGAACAGGCCGAGGCGCTGGTCGAGGAGACGCTGCTCACCGCCCACGGCTGACCGACGGCTGACGGCCCACCCCGTAGCATCCTCGGGAGCTGAAGCTCGGAGGGCGCAGGTGGTGGAGCGCAACGTGCCGCGTGAGCACGTCGTGGCGGAGCTCGTCCGTCTCGGCGTGGTCCTGTCGGCGACCGCAGCCGGCTACG
This sequence comes from Nitriliruptoraceae bacterium, assembly GCA_046483565.1. Lineage (GTDB taxonomy): Bacteria > Actinomycetota > Nitriliruptoria > Nitriliruptorales > Nitriliruptoraceae > T1Sed10-7. The sequence continues at coordinate 13,933 of JAWOCZ010000126.1, read as the reverse complement.
CCCTGGGGGAGTTCGCCCACGATCTGGGCGGCTTCGAGGACCCGCAGACCACCCGGCTGGTCACCTCGATGCTGGGTGCCCTGTTCGGCTACCTGCTCGGCGGGTTGTTCGGACGAGTGCTGGTGCGTGGTGTGCGGGGTGCCACCACGCGGTTGCAGTCGGTGCCGGCGGTGCAGTTGGTCGCCGGGTCGATCGGGGGGACCTTCGGGGCCCTGCTCGGACTGGCGATCTCGGTCCCCGTCCTGCTGCTGCCGGGCCAGCGGTACACGGTGCCCGTCCTGCTGCTCCTGCTGATCGTCCTGATCTACGGCGGTGTGCTCCTGGGAGCCAACCGCGCGGCAGAGCTCGGCCGCTACATCGGGATCCGAGGGCGGCTGGAGGTCCGCACCCCCTCCCGGGGTGCCGGGGTCAAGGTCGTCGACAGCTCCGCGCTCATCGACGGACGCATCGCCGACGTCGCCCGCACCGGCTACCTCGAGGGGACGCTGGTGATCCCCCGGTTCGTGATCACCGAGGTGGAGCGCATCGCCGCCGACGACCGTGAGCACCGCAGCGCGCTCGGCGAGCGCGGGCTCAGGACCGTCCAGGTGCTCCAGGACGAGGGCCTGGTCGCCGTGGAGATCAGCGAGGTCGAGATGGCCGGGGTCGCTGCGGTGGACGACCGGTTGGCGGCGCTGTGCAAGGACCGGCAGGGCGCGCTGATCACCACCGATGCGGCCCTGGCCCGCACCGCAGAGTCCCGTGGCATCCGCGTGCTCAACCCGCATGCCCTGGCCGACGCGGTGCGCGCGCCGGTGCTGCCCGGGGACCGGCTGGGGGTGACGATCGTGCGGGAGGGACGCGAACGCGGGCAGGGGGTCGCCTACCTCGAGGACGGGACGATGGTCGTGATCGAGGACGGCCGCGACCGGATCGGGGACAGTGTCATGGTGGACGTCACCTCGATCGTGCAGACCCGCACGGGACGGCTGCTGTTCGGCGCGATCGCCCCGGACGCCTCGTGAGGCGGACCAGGTGCGGCGAGGCCTCTGACGCTCCGGTCGGTGAGCGGGACGTCGGTGTGACGGCGCGCCTCGGCGTCGTGGTCGTGGCCGCCGGCAGCGGTGAACGGCTGGGCTCCGGCGACCCCAAGGCGCTCGTGCCGTTGGCCGGCCGTTCGCTGCTCGCCCACGCCCTGGCGGGGTTGGCCAGCGCCGGCCTACCCCCGGCGGTCGTGGTGCACACCCCCGGCGCGGCCGACGCCTTCGCGCTGGCGGCCGGGGACCTCCCCGTCGCGGCGCTCGTTCCCGGAGGTGCGACCCGGACGGCCAGCGTGGCAGCGGGCGTCGCAGCGCTGCCACCCGACGCCGAGGTGGTGGTGATCCACGACGCCGCACGGCCGCTCACACCGCCCGGGGTGATCGCCGCTGCGGTGGCTGCCGTCACCGACGGCGTGGACGTGCTCGCCGCAGCGCCCGGGATCCCGGTGGCCGACACCCTCAAGCGCACCGAGGACGGGCAGGTGCTGGCCACGGTCGACCGGAGCGGCATGGTCGGGGTCCAGACCCCCCAGGTCTTCCCGCGCCACGTGCTGGACGTGGTCCTCACCGGCGTCCCGTCGGGGGTCCGAGGTGCGGGCGGCACCCCGGTCGAAGCCGCCACGGACGACCTCGCGCTCGTCGAGCGGCTGCGTGATCGCGGCGTGCTCGACGGCAGGATCCTCGTCGTCCCGGGCTCCATCTGGGCGCGGAAGGTGACCTACCCGGCGGATCTGGCGCTCTTGGAGCTGCTCGCCCAGCACGACGCGCCGGTGGTGGCCGCGGAGGAGCCTCTGGGGCAGGTCGCCGCCGAGGATCGGGCGTCGCGGTGAGTGGGCTGCGGATCGGCCAGGGCGTGGACGTCCATCCCTTCGTCGAGGTGGGGGAGGGCCGGCCCCTGGTGCTGTGCGGCGTCACCATCCCCGGTGGGCCGGGTCTGGCGGGCCACAGTGATGCCGACGTCGGGTACCACGCGGTCGCTGACGCGCTGCTCGGTGCCGCCGCGCTCGGGGACCTGGGCAGCCGGTTCGGTGTGGACCGCCCCGACACCGCGGGCGCGGACTCGGGGGGACTGCTGGCCGCCGTCGTCGCGGACGTCGCCGCGGCGGGCTGGCGTCCCGGCAACGTCGACGTGACGATCGTGGCGCAACGCCCCCGCCTGGCAGGGCACCGACAGGCCATGCGTGCCAACCTGGCCGGGGTGTGCCACCTCGACGTCGGAGCCGTCTCCGTGAAGTTCACCACCACCGACCACCTCGGCGCCGTCGGTCGTGGTGAGGGCATGCTCGGACTGGCCACCTGCCTGCTCGTCGCGGTGCAGGGGTAGGCTTGCCCGCCGCGGGACCGCAGATCGTCACGAACGTCCCCGTCGCCTCCCTCACCGAACCGGTGGTCCGCCATGGCTCTGTCCCTGTACGACACCCTCACCCGTGAGGAGCGGCCGTTCGAGCCGCGGGAGTCCGGCAAGGCCGCGATGTACGTGTGCGGTCCGACGGTCCAGGGGGATGCCCACATCGGGCACGGCCGTGCCGCCGTCGTCTTCGACGTGCTGCGCCGCTACCTGCTGTGGAGCGGTTACGAGGTGACCGCCGTGCAGAACGTCACCGACATCGATGACAAGATCATCCTCCGCGCCCGTCGCGAGCGGCTCGAGCCGGCGGTGATCGCGACGCGCTACACCCGGGCGTGGAACCGCACGATGGATGCGCTCGGCGTGCTGCCGCCGGACGTCCAGCCGCTGGCCACCGGTCACCTGCTCGAGATGCAGGAGTTGATCCGGCGCCTGGTGGATCAGGGCAAGGCCTCCGCCGCCGACGGGGACGTCTTCTTCCGGGTCCGCGCCTTCGAGGGGTACGGGAAGCTGTCGCGGCGCCGCATCGACGACATGCAGCAGGGCGAGGACATCGTCGACGCCGACCGCAAGGAGGATCCCCTCGACTTCGCGATGTGGAAGTCGGCGAAGCCCGGCGAGCCGGCGTGGGCGTCGCCGTGGGGCCCCGGCCGGCCGGGCTGGCACATCGAGTGCTCCGCGATGGCTGCCAAGCACCTCGGGCACGGCTTCGACATCCACGGCGGCGGCCTCGACCTGGTGTTCCCCCACCACGAGAACGAGATCGCCCAGCACGAAGCAGCGCACGGGGACACCTTCGCGCGGTACTGGATCCACAACGGCATGGTCCAGATGGGCGCGGAGAAGATGTCCAAGTCGATCGGCAACGTCGTGCCGCTGGAGCAGGCGATCGCCGACTGGGGGGTCGGGCCACTTCGGCTGTGGTACCTCTCGGCGCAGCATCGCACGCCGCTGACCTTCGACACCGAACGGCTGCGTGACGCCACGACCGTCCACCAGCGCTTCACGACCTTCCTGCGCTCGGCGCGTCGGGCCACCGAGGGCGTCGCACCCGACACGACGACGGCAGCGACCCACGTCGCGGCCTTCCGGGACGCGATGGATGCCGACCTCAACGCCCCGGCAGCGGTCGCCGCTCTGCACGAGCTCGTCAGTGCCGGCAACGAGCTCCTGCTGACCGCGGAACGAGGTGATGCGGCGGCCCAGGCCACGGTGGCCGGCCTCGCCGACACGTTGGTCGACCTCGCGGACTCGGTGTTGGGGCTGCACCTCGAAGAGGCCCTGTCGAACGCCGCCAGCCTGGAAGGGCAGCTGTCGGTGCTCGTCGACTCGCTCCTGGAAGGACGCGCGGCAGCCCGGGCCGAGAAGGACTTCGCCACCGCCGACGCGATCCGCGATCAGCTGACAGCAGCCGGCATCGTGGTCGAGGACCGTCCCGACGGCGCCCGCTGGTACGTGGCCAACGCCGGTGGTGGTGACGGGGCCACCGCGTGAGCGGGGGGCGGGAGCGAGGCCGAGCGAGCGCTGGCGGCTCCCGTGGCAAGGCGCGCGCTGCGCGCGGGGACACCGGGCCCGGGGGAGGTCGGCATGCCCGGCCCGCAGGTCTCGACCGTCTCGACCCGGCGGCGCACCGGCTGGTCGGTGGGGTCCATCCGGTCCGTGAGCTGCTGCGGGCGGGTGGAGACGTCCGCGAGGTGCTGGTGGCCGGCGGCCGGACACGCGAGCCGGCGATCGACGAACTGCTGCAGCTGGCCCGCGACGCCGGCGTGCGGATCCGGACGGTCGAGCGCGCCCAGCTCGATGTGGCCACCGACGGCCTCGTCCACCAGGGCGTCGTCGCGGTGGCCGGTCCGTTCCGCACCGTCACCCTGGCCCAGGTGCTCGACCGAGCAGCCGCCGCCGGGGAACCACCGCTGCTGGTCGCGCTCGACGGGGTGACGGACCCCCACAACCTCGGTTCCATCGCCAGGACCGCCGAGGCCGTCGGGGCCCACGGTCTGCTGCTGCCGGGCCGGCGGACGGCTTCGGTCACACCGGTGGTCGAGAAGGCGGCGGCCGGGGCCCTGGCGCACCTGCCGGTGGCCGAGGTCGGCAACCTGGTCCGCGCGCTCGGCCAGCTCGGTGAGGCGGGGGTCTGGTCGCTCGGGTTGGATGGCGACGCCGACACGACCGTGTCCGACCACCCGCTGGCGGGCGAGGCCTGCGCGCTGGTGGTCGGCGCCGAGGGTGCGGGACTCTCGCGCCTGACCCGGGAACGCTGCGACGCCCTCGTTCGGCTCCCGATGCGCGGCCACGTCGGCTCGTTGAACGCCTCCGTCGCTGCGGCGGTCGCGCTGTACGAACTGCGCCGCCGGCGCGAGCTGCGCTGAGCTCTCGGCCACGCTGGAGCTGACCGCGAGCGCGACCCGGTTTCCCTTCACCCGCATTGGGTGAGGCTGGCGACACACTCCGTCCGTAGCGTCCGGGCGTTCCTACGACAGTGCTACGACACGAGCAACGATCACGCCCGACGAGCGAAGGAAGCCACATGGATGAGTTGCTGCAACGACTGAAGGGGATGGGGCTCGACGACGCCAAGGCCGGGGAGGTCATCCAGACCGTCCGAGCCTTCCTCGAGGAGAAGCTCCCGGATCCGATCGCCGCCAAGCTCGACGACGTCCTGTCCGGCAACCCGGAGACGATGGACAGCCTGTTGGGCAAGCTCCCCACCGACGCGCTGCCCAAGGACCTCGGCGGCAAGCTCAAGGGTCTGCTCGGCGGTTGACCGGGCCGGTCCTGCGATGCCTCATCCGAGGTGAGCTCCATCAGTCGGGGCTCGAGTACACCGGCCAGACCTGTGCGGTGACGTGCTCGTAGACCACCGAGGTCTCGAGGCGCGCGACCTCGTCGCGGGTGGTGAACGCTGCCAGCGCGAGGTCGCGCAGGTGGTCGGTGTCGCGCACCGCGACGTGGACCAGGAAGTCCACGGCCCCCGTGAGGTGGGTGACGGCCACCACCTCCGGTTGCGCGAGGGCGTGGTCGCGGAAGGCGGTCACCGCATCCCGGGAGTGCCGCTGCAGGTGGACCTGGATGATGGCCTGCAGGCCGATCCCGATCGCGCTCGGTTCCACCTCGGCGTGGACGCCGCGCAGCACGCCGGTGGTGAACAGGCGCCGGATGCGCTCGTGGGTCGCCGAGGTGGACAGGGAGGCCGCGGCCGCGAGCTCCTTGATCGTGCGCCGGCCGTCCTCCTGTAGACCTCGTATCAGGCCGACGTCTATCCGGTCGAGTGACACCACAGGGGTGCCTTTCCGGGAAGGTTCCGCTTGCTCCGAAGAGCGGGCGCGGAGGATACTCGACCTACGGCGCAACGTGGCGCCGACGTCGCACCGCAGGGCCGTCGAGGTCACGTGGACGCTCACGCTGGGCAGCGCCGGCCCGGCTCGAGGCGGAGGCGACGTCATGGCGGCCATCGACACCAGGGTCGTGCACGGCGGTCGGCAAGAGTTGCGCGCGCTGGGGGTCCACGCGCCACCGCTCGATCGGTCGACGACCTATCCGATCCGCACCCTCGCCGAGGGCACCGAGGATCTGGACCAGATGGCCGAGGGCGGCGGGGTCCCGCGGTACTCCTCGGTCTACGGGCGGCTGCACAACCCGACCGTCGCCCGGTGGGAGCAGGCGGTCGCCGACCTCGAGCGGGCTGAGGCTGCCGTCGCTTTCGGGTCGGGCATGGCCGCGATCACGGCCACGCTGCTGGCCGCCGGTGCGATCGGCCGGCACGTGGTCGCCATCCGACCGCTCTACGGTGGGACCGATCACCTGCTGGCCAGCGGCCTCCTGCACGTCCGGACCACGTGGGCGAGGCCCGAGGGGGTCGCCGACGCCATCGAGGACGACACGGTGCTGGTCATCGTCGAGACGCCGGGCAACCCGACCCTGTCCCTGGTGGATCTGCGCGCCGTGGTGGCACAGGCGGGCGAGGTCCCCGTCCTGGTCGACAACACCTTCGCCACCCCGATCCTGCAGCAGCCGTTGACGCTGGGCGCCACCTGGGCGCTGCACAGCGCGACCAAGGCCCTCGGCGGGCACGGCGACGTGATCGCGGGGGTCGTCGCGACCTCGGAGGAGCGGGCCAGGGCCCTGCGGCAGGTCCGGATCGCCACCGGCGCCCTGCTCGACCCCCAGGCTGCGGCGCTGCTGCACCGCAGCCTGCAGACCCTGGCGCTGCGGGTCCGGGCCGCCCAGGCGAACGCGATCGAGCTCGCTCGCCGGCTCCTGACCCATCCCGGCGTCCTCCGGGTCTGCCACCCCAGCCTGCCCAGCTGTGACCAGGCCGGCATCGTGCTCCGACAGATGGAGGGCCCCGGGAGCCTGCTGACCTTCGAGGTGGCCGGCGGGCATGCGGCCGCGGGCACCGTGATGGAGGCGGTGCGGCTGCTGACGCCGGCGGTGAGCCTCGGTGCCAACGACACGTTGATCGAACATCCCGCAGGTCTGACCCACCGGGTCGTCGATCCGAGGGCGCTGGCCAGCAGCGGCGTGACCCCGGGCCTGCTCAGGGTCTCCGCCGGGATCGAGGACGTGGACGACCTGTGGGCGGACCTCGATCAGGCCATCGAGCGGGCGACCGGTCTCGGCGTCGGTGCCGCCGTGCGCGGCCGGTGGGCAGGATCCCGGGAGGCCGTGGAGCACACGGCCACCCGGCCCACGCCGGCCGGCGCCGTGGCGAGCGGGTCGCGCACGTGAGTGACGGGCCCGGCCACTCCGAGCCCGGCCACTCCGGGCCCTCGGGGCGCGAGGGCCCGTCGCTGGATGATCCCCGGGCCGACCACCTCGCGGTGGACCTGGAGACGCTCGACACGATCCAGCGTCGGGTCCATTGGTTGGCCGTGCGGATGGTCGACCACGCCAACCGGGAGCGCGGCGACGCCGGCGGCATCAAGGTGGGCGGGCACCAGGCCTCCTCCACCTCGATGGTCAGCCTGATGACCGCGCTGTGGTTCGGCCACCTGGACGCCGATGACCTGGTGGCCGTCAAGCCCCACGCCTCACCGGTCTTCCACGCGATCCGCTACCTGCTCGGTGAGCTGAGCGCTGACCGGCTCACCGGGCTTCGCCGGTTCGGTGGCCTGCAGGCCTATCCGAGCCGTACCAAGGACGAGGGGCGGATCGACTTCTCCACCGGCTCGGTCGGTCTCGGGGCGACCGCACCGCTGTTCGCCGCCATGGCCCGTCGCTACCTCCACGCCCACCACGGCGCGCGGGGCGCCCGGGGGAGGTGCATCGCGCTGCTGGGCGATGCGGAGCTCGACGAGGGCAACGTGTGGGAGGCGATCGGGGACGCCGCCACCGCCGGTCTGGCCGACGTGCTGTGGGTGGTCGACCTCAACCGCCAGTCGCTGGACCGCGTCGTCCCGGGCGTGCAGGCGGGCCGGCTCGAACGCGCCTTCGCCGACAACGGCTGGCACGTCACCGAGGCGAAGTACGGCCAACGGCTGCAGGCCGTGTTCGCCCGGGACGGCGGCGATGCCCTGCGCCGCCACATCGACGCGATGTCCAACGAGCGCTACCAGTCCCTGTTCGCCCTCGCGGACGATCCCGCAGCGCTGCGCGAGCGCTTCCTCGGGACGGACCCGGACGCCGCCGTCCGGCGCGCCCTCGATGCACTCAGCGACACCGAGGTGGCCGTGGTCCTCGACCTCGGTGGCCACGATCTGGGGGAACTGCTCGACCGGTACCGCGAGGCCGACGCCGTCAGCGACCGTCCGAGCGTGGTGTTCGCCTACACGATCAAGGGGTGGCGCACGCCGATGGCCGGCGATCCCCGCAACCACAGCGCGCTCCTACCGGCTGGTGCGATCGACGAGCTCCGGACGGCCAACGGGCTCGATGCCACCTCGGAGTGGGAGGCTTTCCCGCCGGACTCCGAGGCGGGCCGCCGGTGTGCCGCGACCGCGCAACGACTGCGGCGCGAGCCCCGTCCGGCCCCACCGTCGGTCCCGGTGCCGACGGAGATCGGCCTCCCACGACGTCCCCGCGTGAGCACCCAGGAGACCTTCGGTCGGCTGGTGGTCGGCCTCGGTCGCGACGAGGCGGTGCGGCCCGCCCTGGTCACGCTCAGCCCCGATGTCGCGGTGTCCACGGGGTTGGGCGGGTGGATCAACACCGCCGGGGTGTTCGACCCGCTGCACGAGCCCAGTGAGGATGCGGCCCTGGTGGCCGATGAGGCCGGTGGCACGGCGTTGCTGCGGTGGGAACGCTCCCGCTCCGGCCAGCATCTGGAGCTCGGTATCAGCGAGATGAACCTGTTCTCCGCGTTGGAGGCGTTCGGGCTGGCGTGGGAGCACAGTGGCCACCGGGTGCTGCCGATCGGGACGCTGTACGACCCCTTCGTGTGCCGCGGGCTCGATGCGTTGATCCACGGCGTGTACTCGGGGTCGCGCTTCGTGGTGGTCGGCACCCCGTCCGGGATCACCCTGGCGCCCGAGGGCGGGGCCCACCAGTCGACGATCACCGCCTCGATCGGTGTGGAACTGCCTGGTCTGGTGCTGGCCGAGCCGGCCTACGCCGGGGCGCTGGACTGGCTGTTGTGCGACGGTCTGGCCCGCATCGCCGATCCGGACGGGCCCGACGAGTCCCTCTACCTCCGGCTCACGACCCGACCCGTCGAGCAGGCACCCTTCGAGGCCGCGCGGGACCGGCTCGGCGCGCGGGAACTGCGCCGACAGGTACTGGCCGGCGGCTACGTCCTGGTGCCGGCACCGCTCCCCGAGGAGGTCGACGGGCCGTTGGTCCGCCTGGTCGCCTGCGGTGCGGTCCTGCCGGAGGTCGTTGCGGCCCAGGTGGAGCTCACCGGTGAGGGGGTGCGCGCCGAGGTCGTCGACGTCACCTCGCTCACCCGTCTGTACCGGGGTTGGCGGGCGGCGCTGCGGACCGGGGTGCGGGGTGCCCACGAGCCGGAGCGCGCCCACGTCGACGAGCTGCTGGCCTGCGGTCACGCGAGCGCCCCGATCGTCACCGTGCACGATGCGGCCTCGCACGCCATGGCCTGGCTCGGCTCGGTCACCGGCGCCGCCGTCGTCCCGCTCGGCGTGGACGCGTTCGGGCAGTCGGGGCGGATCGATGACCTCTACGGGGCCTTCGAGCTGTCGACGGGGCACATCGTGACGGCCGCCCTGGCTGCGTTGTCCAGAGGGACGGCGGGGTAGCGTCACCGCCCTCGCGTCCGACCCCGCCGCGACGACCGGAGTGCCACCCTTGCAACCGAGCGACCTCGAGCACCTCGCCGTCCCCGGTGATCCGCACTTGCATCCCGACGGTCTGCGGACCGCCTACGTCCTGACGGAGATCGACGTCGGTGAGGACCGCTACGTGCGCACGATCCACCTGCACGACCGCGCGGGCACACGTCGGTTCACCCACGGCCCCTCGGACACCTCGCCGCGGTGGTCACCTGACGGCCGCTGGCTCGCCTTCCTGCGGACCGGCACCGACGAGGGGCAGCACCCGCAGGTGCACGTGATGCCAGCTGACGGTGGCGAGGCGCAGCGGCGCACCGAGCTCCCTCTCGGGGTGTCCGATCTGGCCTGGGCACCGGACTCGACGCGGCTGGTCGTGGTCGCGGCCGTCTGGCATCCCGAGGTCGCCGACCTCGACGAGGAGGAGCGCCGGCGGCGACCGCGGCGTCTCACGCGGCTGCCCTACCGCACCGACGGCGGCGGGTGGATCCACGACCGCACGCACCGGCTGCACCTCGTGCCGGTGACCGGGGACCGCCGTGTCGTCGAGCTCGACACCGGCCCCCGGGATGCCACCTCGCCGGTCTGGCACCCCGACGGCACCTCGATCGCCTACCTGTCGGACCCCGACGACTGGCCACAGACCGAGCCGCACTCCCAGGTCTTCGCCCTGACCGTCCCGACCAGGCTGCCCACCACCTCGCCCGCCGACGGTGGCAACGCTCACCAACCGTCCGCCACATCGTCCGCCGACGAGGCGAGCGAGCCCCCCTCGGCCATCGAGGTGGCGCGTGTCCCCCTCACGCCGCCGGGGATGTGGACCGACGTGCGCTACGACCGACAGGGACGGGTGTTCGTCACCGGGCTGCGTGATCCCTTCGACTGGCCCGGCACGCCCGCGATCTGGCTGCTCGACCGTGACCCCGCGACGGATGGGGCGGACGTCGAGGCGGCCGCCAACAGCCGACCCCAGGACCCGGCCGGTGCGCGGCTGCTTCCGCTCACCGCGCACCTCGACCGCGACGTGCAGCCCGGTTCCCCGGGTGTCGCGACCAGGGGCCCGCGCTTCGTCCACGATGGCTTCCTGACCGCCCTCGAGGGGCGCGGGACCACGGGGATCGTCCACGTCCACCTGGCGGGGTTCGACCCGGACGGTGACCGGCCGCCCGAGGTCACCGAGGTGGTCGGTGGTCCTCGCGCCGTCACGGGATTCGGGGTGTCCGACGACGCCGAGGTGGTGGTGTTCACCGCCACCGATCCGGCCAGCCCGGGGGAGCTGTACCGATCGGCCGAGGGGCGCGAGCGCTGCGTCACGGACCTGACGCACGGGTTCCGTGCCAAGGTCGAGGTGCATCCGACGGAGCGCTTCACCTTCGAGCGTGACGGTGTCGAACTCGATGTCTGGGCGACCCTGCCACCGGGGTTCGACGCTGCGGTCCCCGCCAGCGTGCCCGTGCTGTTCAACATCCATGGCGGACCCACGGCCCAGTACGGGGAGCACTTCTTCGACGAGTTCCAGGTCGAGGCCGGTGCCGGGTACCTCGTGGTCGGGACCAACCCGCGAGGATCGTCCGGACGCGGGACCGAGTGGGCGCGTGCGATCGTCGGAGCGTGGGTCGAGGAGGACAGCGTCGACACGCTCGATCTCGAAGCGGTCGTCGCTGCGACCTGCGCGCGGTACCCGCAGGCGGACCCGGCGCGCGTCGGCGTCATGGGGGGCTCCTACGGGGGGTACGCGACGGCTCGGCTGCTCGCGCGGACCGACCGGTACCGCTCGGCGATCGTCGAACGGGGGCTCTTGCAGTGGGAGTCCTTCGTCGGCACCTCGGACATCGGGCCGTACTTCGACCGCATGTTCCTGGCAGCCTCGTTGCTCGACGGGCGCCAGGCCTACGCCGCGGCCAGCCCGGTCTGGACGACGTCGCGGATCACGACCCCGACACTGGTGCTGCACAGCGACGCCGACTGGCGCTGCCCGCCTGAGCAGGGCGAGCAGTTCTTCTCCGGGTTGCTCCGTGCGGGGGTGGCGGCCGAGATGGTGCGGTTCCCCGACGAGGGGCACGAGCTGTCGCGCTCGGGGACGCCCAGGCACCGGGTCGAGCGCTTCGAGGTGGTCCTGGACTGGCATGGGCGCTACCTCAGGGCCGCTCCTGCCGCCGCGCCGTCGGCCACCGGGACCGACGCCGATGCCGGCACCGGCGAGCCGGGCGGCCCCGCCAGGGTCACCGCTCCCCCCGCGCCCTCTGCCGGCGGGTGAGCCATGACCGATCGGGTGCGGTGGCTGTCCCGGGGCCTGGACCACGTCCCCGAGGGGCAGGCGTGGTTGTCGGCGATCGAGATCGAGCGGCTCGGCCGGATGCGCTACGCGAAGCGTTCGAGCGAGTTCCTCGTGTCACGCTCCGCGGCCAAGCAGGCGATCGCCCACGCCGTCGGCCTGCCAGCTGACGATCCGCTCGCGCTCAGCCGGATCGAGGTACGGCACCGCCCGACCGGGGCGCCCGCCCCCTTCGTGGATGGGCAGCCAGCGGGTCTCGCGATGTCGTCCACCGACCGTGCGGATCGGGCGGTCTGCGTGGTCACCGCCGCCGCCGGGATCGCGATCGGCTGCGACCTCGAGTTGGTCGAGGAGCGGTCGCAGGGCTTCGTGGCCAGCTATCTGACCCCGCTGGAGCAGCAGGTCGTGGCCGCTGCCCCCGTGCACGACCTGACGGCCAACCTCATCTGGAGCGCGAAGGAGAGCGCGCTGAAGGTGCTGGAGACCGGGCTCAGACGCGACACGCGCAGCGTCGAGGTGCGGTTGGGCGACGAGGTGGTGGCGGGGTGGTCGGCGTTGGAGGTGCACCCGGCCGAGGGTGGGGTGTTCCCCGGATGGTGGCGTCGGGCAGGACGGTTCCTGCTGTCGGTGGGCGCCAGCGCGCCGGTCGCGCCGCCGGTCGCCTTCGAGGAGCCGGACGGGCTCGCCACCGCCACCCCGACCCATCGATGGCTGGAGGCACCGCTCAGGTCGGGGCCTCCCCCCGAGCCCACGTGATGCCACATCCCATGGCGGGGCGCTGGTCCTCGGGGACGGGCGTGCCCGCCAGGACCGCCGTGCCGGCGGCACGCAGGTCCGCCCCCGTCAGTGGGACGCCGTTGCCGGCACCGGTCCGCTCCCTGCCAGGTGGTGGAGCCGGTGCCGGGCTGGTGCGGAGCCGAGGAGGGGATTCGAACCCCTGACCGTCCGCTTACAAGGCGGATGCTCTGCCGAACTGAGCTACCTCGGCGGGGACCGCGATGCTACGCGGCGGCATGCGGGCGGGCCAGACGAGCGACCACCTCGATGTAGTTGCACGGATGTGTTTCGTCTGCGAACATCGCACCCGGACCAGAGGAGGACCTCCATGTCGGCGACCACCCACCCAGCGATCTCCGAGCGTGATGCGCAGATCCTGACCTTCGAGCGTGAGTGGTGGAAGCACGCCGGGAACAAGGAGGAGGCGGTCAGGGAGCACTTCGACCTCTCGCCGACGCGCTACTACCAACTGCTCAACCGCATCATCGACGACGAGGTGGCGCTCGCCCACGACCCCATGCTCGTCAAGCGGCTGCGACGGCTACGGGCACAGCGGCAACGGCAGCGCGCGGCACGCCGCGTCGGTGCCAGCGCACGGTGAAGCCGTCATGACCGCCAGCGACGTCGACAACGAGGAGCGCGCACCCGCAGGTCTGGTGCCGCTCGTGCTACGCGTCCTCGGGGTCGCGGCGCTGGTCATCGGCGCCTCGGCCGCGCTCTTCTACGGCCTCGGTCGCGTCGGCGACGATCCGCTGGTCATCGCCGATGGTCCCGATGGCGAGGAGACGACCGAGAACGGCGATGGCTCCGAGCAGGAACCAGACCCCGAGCCGGAACCGGAGCCCGAACCGGAGCCAGAGCCCGAGCCGGAACCGGAGCCAGAACCGGAGCCAGAGCCCGAGCCGGAACCGGAGCCAGAACCGGAGCCAGAGCCAGAGCCGGAGCCCGAGCCCGAGCCGGAGCCGGAGCCCGAGCCAGAGCCAGAGCCAGAGCCAGAGCCAGAGCCGGAGCCAGAGCCCGAGCCCGAGCCCGAACCAGACCGGATCGATCCGTCGACGGTTTCGGTGCAGGTGCTCGACGGCTACCAGGCCGACGGGGGTGCAGCGGCAGCAGCCGTCGCCGCGCAACTCTCCGACGTCGGCTACCGGATCATCGCCCAGAACCCGGCACTGCGCTACGAGGTCACGACCGTGCTGTGGACCGCCGGCAACGAGGCCGCAGGCCGCCAGGTCGCCGAGGACATCGGTGCCGGCGCGGTACGCGAGCAGCCGGGCAACCTGTCAGCGTCGGTCAT
>JAWOCZ010000122.1:0-2640 GCA_046483565.1 Nitriliruptoraceae bacterium | reverse complement strand
CCGGTGAACCTGGCCTTCGGGACCCGCCGCACCCTCAACGAGGTGATCGGCGCCCTGGAGCACCGGCTCGGCCGCCCCTTGGAGATCGACCGCCAGCCGCCGCGGCCCGGTGACGTCCGGCACTCGCAGGCCGACCAGTCGCGGCTCGAGACGCTGTTCCCCGACGTGGTGCCCGTGCCCTTCGAGGAGGGACTGGAACGCACCATCGCCTGGTTCGACCAACGGTGACGCGCACAGCCGGGCGGCAGCGGCCGCTGCTGGTCCACCTCACGACGGTCGACCTGTCGTTGGCCTACCTCCTGCTGCCCCAGCTGATCGCGTTCCGCAAGGCGGGCTACGAGGTCGTCGGGGTCTCGGCTCCTGGCGACCACGTCGCCACCCTCCAGGCCCACGGGATCCACCACCTCCCGCTCACCAGCTCGACCCGCGCTGCGGACCTGCGCGCCGATCTGGCCACGGCGGCAGAGTTCGCACGGATCTGCCGGCGGCTGCGCCCCGACATCGTCCACACCCACAACCCCAAGCCGGGGATCTACGGCCGTGTCATCGCCCGGCTGACCGGTGTGCCCGTGGTGGTCAACACCGTCCACGGGCTCTACGCGCTGCCCACCGACCCCTGGCGCAAACGTGCCGTGGTCTACGCCCTCGAGCGGCTCGCGGCGATCTGCTCCCAGGCCGAGTTGCTCCAGAACCCCGAGGATCTGCCCACCCTGCGCCAGCTGCGCGTTCCGGACGCCAGGCTGCACGTGCTCGGTAACGGGGTCGACCTCGACCGCTTCGACCCGGCGGCGTCCCCCGATGCCAGGGCAGCGGTCCGCGCCGAGCTCGGGATCGCCGACGACGAGGTGGTGGTCGGCCTCGTCGGTCGGCTGGTCGCCGAGAAGGGCTACCGCGAGGTGTTCGCCGCCGCCGAGCGGCTCCGGGCGACCCACCCCAAGGCCCGGTTGGTGATCGCCGGTCCCGCCGATACCGACAAGGCCGACGCGATCACCGAGGACGAGCTCGACCGGGCCGCCGAGGTGGCGGGGGTGCGCTTCCTCGGCATGCACACCGAGGTGGAGCGGCTCTACCCGGCGTTCGACGTCTACGTGCTGGCCTCCCACCGGGAAGGGTTCCCGCGCTCGGCGATGGAGGCGGCGGCGATGGGGCTGCCACTGGTGCTCACCGACATCCGCGGCTGCCGCCAGGTCGTCGACCACGGGCACAACGGGTTGCTGGTGCCGGTGCGTGACCCCGCGTCCCTGGCCGAGGCGATCGGCCGGTTGGTCGCCGACCCGCAACGGCGCGCGGCCATGGGCCGAGCGGCGCGGGACAAGGCCGTGACCGAGTTCGACGACCGCCGGCAAGTGGCGATCACGCTGGAGGTCTACCGCCGCCTCCTCGCCCAGCGGGGCTGATACACCCAGGTTCGCTAGGGGGTACCCTTGGGGGTACACCCCACACGGTCCGTTCGACACACTCCGGCACCCTTCGACACGAGCCGAGCATCGATGCCCAAGATCAGTGTCTACCTCCCGGACGAGCTCTACCGTCGTGCGCGGGAGCTGGAGCTACCGGTCTCAGCGCTCACACAGGCGGCGATCCGTGCCGAGCTCGACCGTGACCCCAACGCCGCATGGATCCGCCGTGCGCGGAGCCGAGCGCCTCGCTTCCGGGCCCGCATCGACACGCCGGAGCTGCTGGACGAGGTTCGCGAGGACTTCGGCACGTGATCGTTCTCGACGCCTCCGCTCTGCTCGACGTGCTCCTCGACCAGCCTGACCGCGGGTGGGTCCTGGATCGGTTGTCGGGCGAGCACGTCTGTGCACCCGCCCACCAGCTCGCCGAGGTGCTGTCTGCAGTTGCCCGCCTGGTCCACGCGGGGGAAGTGGATCCCGCCCAAGCTGGGACCCTCGTCGAGGAGGCCGCTGCACTGCAGCAGGAGTTGGTCGTGCCGAGTGCAGAGCACCTGCGTGCAGCGCTCACCCTGCAAGCACGAGTGCGGGTGCTCGATGGCCTCTACGTGGCGCTCGCGCAGGAGCGCGGTGTGCCGCTGGTCACCAGTGATCGACGACTGGCCGGTGCGCAGCTGCCGGTGACCGTCCTCATCCCGGACGAGCCACGTCCAGGATGAGACGGGAGCGGTGCCGGCCGCCGTCGGACCCAGGAGCCGTCGCTCGAACGACACTGCCGGTTCAGGATGCCCTGCCGGGGTCACGAGGGCCCGCCTCAGCTGGTCCCGGCTCGTCGGGGGACGCCGCGGGCCCCTGGAACGGCACCGTGGTCGCGTGGCCGTCCAGCGCCACCCCCTGTCGGGTGACCATGACCCACAGCGTCCTGAGCAGGATCCGCACATCCAACCACAGGCTGCGGTGGTCGACGTACCACACGTCCAGCGCCAGCTTGTCATCCCACGACATGTTGTTGCGGCCGTTGATCTGCGACCAGCCGGTGATGCCGGGCCGGACCTCGTGACGGCGGGCCTGCTCAGGGGAGTAGCGCTCCAGGTAGGCGACCAGCAGCGGCCGTGGCCCCACCAGCGACATCTCACCCTTGAGGACGTTGACCATCTCCGGGATCTCGTCCAGCGAGGTGGAGCGCAGCCAGCGGCCGAAGTCGGTGAGCCGCTGCTCGTCGGGGAGGAGCTGGCCGTCGGGGCCG
>JAWOCZ010000115.1:0-14747 GCA_046483565.1 Nitriliruptoraceae bacterium | reverse complement strand
CGCGCGCCAGCGGCTACCTCCAGTTCGGGCTCGCCGTCGTCGGGCTCGTCGAGGTCGTCCGCCGCTTCGTCGCCGGCGAGCCGCCGCCCAACACCACGTCGATGATCGTGATGTCGCTGCTCGCGCTCGCCGGCAACATCATCACGCTCGTGCTGCTGCACCGCGTGCGATCGGGGGAGGTCCACCTCGAGGCGAGCTGGATCTTCACCGCCAACGACATCAAGGTCAACGCCCTGGTCATCGTCGCGGCCATCGTGGTGGCGGTCACCGGCTCGGCGGCGCCCGACCTGCTCGCCGGTGGCGTCATCTTCCTCATCGTCGCCAACGGTGCCAGGCGCATCCTGCGGCTCAGCCGCTGACCCCTCGGACGCGCCGAGTTCAGCGCTCGCCGAGCGGCTCGACAGCTACAGACGGCTCGAGGGCAGCGCGGCCGGCACCACGTCCGTCAGCACGGCGGCTCGAGCCCCGGTGAACATCGGTGCTGGCGACCTCGTCCTCGCCAGTGGCCGGGTTCGTGCGCGGCGGCGGACGTGGTGGACCACCACCCCGCTGCTGGCCCTGGACGCCCTGGAACCCCACCGGTAGGTTCGCTGAGTGGTCTAGACCAAACCGTCATCATCTCTACCGGTCGTCGCGAGAGGCGGTACAGGTTGGGCCGGTCGCTCGACGGCCGGCGGAAGGAGGGCCGATGCAGGTCCTGAGCGCACCACAGCTCCTGCTGGACGACATGCTGGTCGATGACGGCTGGGTGTCGGTCGTCGACGGCAGGATCCGGGATGTGGGCACCGGCGCTCCCCCGGCGCCACCGACCGGGCAACTTCCTGACGGGGTCCTGGCGCCCGGGCTGGTCGACGCTCAGTGCAACGGGGCCTTCGGTGTGGACCTGGTCGACGCCGACGATGACGCCTGGGACCTGGTGTTGCGGTCGCTGCCGTCCACCGGGGTGACGGCGGTCGTGCCGACGTTCATCACCGCGCCGATCCCACGCCTGGCCGAGGCCCTGCGCCGCGCCGGTCCGCGCATCCAGGCGGCACATCGAAGCGCGCACCCGGGTCGGGCCACGGCCCTCGGTGTCCACGTCGAGGGCCCCTTCCTGAGTGAGCGACGACACGGCGCCCACGATGCCCGCCTGCTGCGCGACCCGGACGACGCGGCGATCGATGAGCTCCTCGAAGCCGGTGGCGATGCGCTGCTGTACGTGACGCTCGCACCGGAGCGCGACGGCGCGATGGCGGCCACCGCACGCCTGGTGCGCTCAGGGGTTCGCGTGGCCGTGGGCCATTCCGACGCGGCCGACGAGGTGGTCCGTGCTGCCGCCGACGCCGGCGCGACACTGGTGACCCACCTCTACAACGCGCAGCGGGCCTTCTCGCACCGCGATCCCGGCGTGGTCGGTGCGGCGCTCACCGACCGGCGGCTGACCTCGGGGCTGATCGTGGACCTGCACCATGCGGCTCCGACCGCGATCCAGCTCGCCTTCGCCGCCGCGCCCGGCCGGATCATGCTCGTGACCGACGCCATCGCCGCCCTCGGGATGCCACCTGGCCGCTACGACCTCGGCGGCCGCGCCACCATCGTGCGGGACGGCCAGCCGCCCGTTCGTGACGACGGTGTCCTGGCGGGCTCGGACCTGCGGCTCGACGCAGCGGTCGGCAACGCGGTGCGCTGCGGCATCGAGCCCGCCATCGCGCTGGCTGCAGCGACCCGGGTGCCGGCCGACGCGCTGGGCCGCGAGGACATCGGTCGGATAGCGCCGGGCGCCCGCGCCGACCTCGTGTGGCTCGGGACCGACTGGCGCACCCGACGGACCTGGATCGCCGGCGAGCCGGTCGCCGCAGACGGCGCCGACGGTGCAGACGGCGCCGACGGCACCGACAGCACAGCCGGCACCCCCACATCCCACGAGCCGGCCTGACCCTCGCCCATCGTCTCAGGGCGGGCCGGTGGGCGGCCCGTCCGCGTGGAAGACGTGGGCCAAGGAACCGAGCCACTCGCGGACCTGCGCATCCAGCAGCAGGCCGGCACCGCCGAGGGCTCCGGCCTGTGGAGGTACGAGCTTGACCGGTGCCGCGTCGCGCTCGAGCAGCACGCGCACCCGCTCGTGCAACAGGTCCAAACGACCCAGCGAGCCGGCCAAGGACACGCGTCGGTGCTGGTCGTCGAGCCGCGCGTGCTCCAGGGCCGCGCCGATCGCGCGAGCGACAGCGGCGGCCGCGGCGTCCCAGATCCCCAGCGCGACGGCGTCGCCTCGACGTGCAGCGGCGGCCACGTCCGGGGCGAAGCTGGCCACGAGGTGGACCGGTTCCGGTTCCGCGTAGACCCGGCCAGGCAGCTCGGACAGCGGGCCGAAGCGGGCCTGCGCAGCCGCGGCCAGCAGGGTCCGCTGCCGCCCGTCGTGGGCAGCCATCGCCGCCGACAATCCCTGACGCCCCACGTCGAAGCCCGACCCGGCGTCACCCAGCAGGTACCCCCAGCCATCGACCTTGGCCGCGTCACCGCTCGGGCTGAGGCCGAGCACCACGGTCCCGGTGCCGACCGCGGCGACGACACCGGACTGTCCAGCGAGCGCGCCGAGGTGGGAGGTCACGACATCCGAGGTCAGCACGACCCCGCTGGCACCGAGCGATCGCAGCAGGGCCTGCGCGATCTCCTGCGTCCGGCCCGGGAGCTCCATGAGCCCCGTGAGCCCGCCGGCGACCACCTCGACGTCCGCGTGCTCGGGCACCAGCGCCGCGATCGCGCGGGCGGCAGCCTCCGGGCCGCCGGCCTCGGCGAGCATCGGCAGCCCCGGGCCCTCGGCCAGTGGGACCGCACGCGCGCCGTCCCATCGCGCGATCCGCACCCCGGTACGCCCCGCATCGACCAGCAGGCTCGTGCGACCCGCCACGCTCACCCACGGCCCCAGCTGGAGGTGACCACGCCGGAGAGCTCGATCCCCGGGTCGCCGTCGGTTCCGGCGTTGACCTCGGTGACGATGGCGTAGCGGTCGCCCCGGAACAGCGAGCGGGCGGACTCCAGCACGCGGCCGGCACCGTCGCGCGCCGTGGTGCGGACCAGCAGCGCCGGAGCGTGCAGGGGCTGGTGCAGGTGGGTCGATTCCTCCTCCGAGGTCACCGTGGGTTCGATGACCTGCTGGACGACCACGATCCGCAGCCCGTAGCGCTCGTCGAGCAGGGCGTACAGCGATCCACGCGCCACGTCCTCGGGCGTGAGGTCGGGCACGAGCTCGGCGGGCATCGCCACGGTCTCGAGCGCCATGGGCTCATCGTCGGCGAGCCGCAGACGGACGAACTCCACGACCTCGTCGGTGGGGGAGACCTGCAGCTGCCGGGCGGTCCGGGCATCGGCGGGGCGGCGCTCGAAGGCCAGCACCCGGCTGGTGGGCACCAGCCCGCGGCGGCGCATGTTCTCGCTGAACGAGGTGGTCGACACCCGCTGGGCGATCTTGTCCTCGGCCACGTAGGTGCCGCTGCCCTGACGCCGCACGAGCAGCCCCTCGCGCACGAGGTCATCCACAGCCCGGCGCAGGGTCACACGTGAGACGCCGAAGCGGGTCGAGAGGACCCGCTCCGGGGGGATCGGGCTGCCGGCAGGCAGATCGGCGATCAGCTCGAGGACGCCGTCGCGCACCTGCTCGTACTTGGGGGAGGGACGCAGCTCGCCGTCGGACGCGGGGACACCCGCTGCATCAGGCACGTCGGCTCCTGTCCCTCGCTCCGCCCCGGCTGCAGTTTGGTATCTACCACAACGCCGGTCCAGCCGCCAGGATGGGAGCTTCCCACCCTTCTCGCGGGGGGTAAGCCCGTTCTGGGCAGGCCGAGGCATACACCATTCCCGATTGGTATTGACAACTTACCGGCATCGGGCCAGACTGACCGCAGGACCGGTCAGCCACGTGGGCGACCGGGAACCCGGGGAGTGTGTGATGAGACGAAAGGCCATGTTCCGGATGAAGCGGGGCCCGCTGGCCGCGCTCTTGGCGTTGACGGTCACGCTCGCGGCGTGTGGCACGGCCGGCGAGGTCGACGAACCCGCTGACGAACCCGACGCCGAGGAGCCTGCGGACGACGCTGAGGACGACGGCGCGGACGACGGGGCCGACGACGGCGCCGAGGACGACGCCGAGCCGGCGGCGTTGAGTGGGGAGATCACCTTCACCACCCTGCAGCTGTCACCGACCTTCGACGAGTACATCCAGGGCGTGATCGCGAGCTTCGAGGCCGACCACCCCGACACCACGATCGAGTGGGTGGACGTCCCCTTCGAGGGCGCGCAGGAACGTCTGTTGGCGGACGCCTCGGCGGGCACCCTGGCGGACGTCATCAACCTCAATCCCGACCTGTCCTTCCCGCTCGCCGTGGAGGGGCTGTTCGTCAACCTCGACGAGGAGGCCTCCGATGTCCGCGACGACTACGTCGAGGGCGCCTGGGACTCCTTCCGCTACCCCGGTATCGACGGTGCCTACGGTTACCCCTGGTACCTGTCGACCGAGGTGACCATGTACAACGCCGCGCTCCTCGAGGAGGCCGGCCTCGATCCCGATGCCGCACCACAGACCTTCGACGAGTTGTTCGACACGGCCCGAACGGTCGCCGACAACACCGACGCGTTCGGCATGCACCCGGCGCTCGAGAACCGCTTCGTGATCGACCTGGTCAAGCTCGGCGTGGACATCACCAACGACGACGCCACCGAGGCCACCTTCAACACCCCGGAGGCGGTGGAGTTGGTGGAGGAGCTGCGCTCGCTCTACGAGGACGGCGCCATCAGCCCGGACTCGGTCACCGAGGGGCACCGGCAGGAGATCGAGGCCTACCAGGCCGGCAGCGTCGCGCTCTTCCCGACGGGCCCCAACTTCCTCACCATCATCGAGGAGAACGCACCCGACATCGCGGCTGAGACCCGCGCGGCTCCCCAGATCACCGGTCCCGCCGGTGTGACCGGGATGTCGGTGATGGGCCTGCTGGTCCCTGAGACCACCGAGAACCCGGAGCTGGCGCACGCGTTCGCCCAGTTCATGACCAACGGCGACAACCAGCTCGCCTTCGCCGAGGAGGTCCTGATCTTCCCGAGCATCGTGGACGCACTCGAGGACCCGATGTTCACCGATCCGGATGCCGAGGGCGACTTCGCGGAGGCCATCTCCGTCGCCGCCGCCCAGCTGCCCGACGCCGCGAACCTGCGGCCGGTGGTCGTCGACGAGGAGGTCAACACCGCGATCATCTCCAACGTGCAGTCGGCGATCCTCGGCGACGCCAGCGCCGAGGAGGCCCTCGAGGCGGCGACCGCTGAGGTGAACGACATCCTGCAGCGTCGAGCCGGCTGACAGGCCGCCCGGGGCCACGACGCGCGCCCCCCGATGCGCGTGGCCCCGGGCGTTCCGCCGGGCAGTGGGAGGACCGGTCATGATCGGCAGACGCTGGTACACGCCGTGGCTGTTCCTCGCCCCGTCCCTGCTGCTGCTCGCGGTGTTCATGTGGTGGCCGGTGGTCAACACCGCCGCTCTGGCCTTCACCGACACCCACACGCTGCGTGGCGGCAGTTTCACGGGGTTCGAGAACTTCCGCCGCATCGTCGGCGATGACTTCTTCTGGAACGCGCTCGGCAACACCGCCCTGTTCACGATCCTGGTCACCCCGGCCCTGGTCGTGCTGCCGCTGCTGATCGCCATGCTGGTCAGCGCGAAGCTCAGAGGGATGACCTTCTTCCGGGTGGTGTTCTTCTCCCCCGTGGTCGCCTCCATGGTGGTCGCCGCCCTGATCTGGGGCTGGATGCTCCGCAGCGACGGCTTGGTCAACTTCGTGCTCGACTGGCTCGGCGTGATCAACGAGCCCCTGGGCTGGCTGAACGATCCGGCCCTGGTGATGATCAGCGTCTCGCTCGTCACCATCTGGAAGGGCCTCGGCTACTACATGGTGATCTACATCGCCGGCCTGCAGAACATCCCGCAGGATCTCTACGAGGCAGCCGCACTGGATGGCGCGGGACCGCTGCGTCGGTTCTGGTCGATCACCCTGCCGCTGATGCGTCCGACGATGGTCCTGGTCGGCACGCTGGTGACGCTCAACGCCGTCAAGGTGTTCACCGAGGCGTTCGTGCTGACCGGTGGTGGGCCCAACCGTGCGAGCGAGACCCTGGTGCTCTACATCTACCAGCGCGGCTTCTCGGGCCTCGAGCTCGGCTACTCCTCGGCCATGAGCCTCGTGCTCTTCGTCGTGGTCCTCGGCCTGACGCTCGTCTCCCAGATCATCACGCGACGGAGGGCGAACCCGTGAGCACCCTCACACCCCAGGCCACGCCCGACGCCGCGCGACCCGGTGGCTCCGACGTGACCGAGGCCGGCCGCCGTGCCCGGCGTCGGCGCGCCTTCGGCACGCTCGGTCGCTACGCGCTGCTGCTGTTCGTGCTCGTGATCTCCGTGGGGCCCTTCCTGTGGCAGATCTCCACCTCGCTGAAGGGGCCGGCGGAGAACATCTTCGCCTTCCCGCCCGACTTCATCCCCGCGGACCCGACCCTCGGCAACTACACCGAGGTGATGCGGTCCCTGCCACTGGCGAACTACCTGGGCAACTCCGGCTTCGTCGCCCTGCTGGTGGTGATCGGCAACTGCCTCTTCGGCGCCATGGCCGGCTACGCCCTGGCCCGGATGCGCTTCCGCGGGCGTGAGCCGCTGTTCGCCGCGATGATCGCGACGCTGGTGATCCCCTTCGAGGTGATCATGATCTCGGTCTTCCTCGTGGCGCGTGACCTGAACCTGATCAACACCCTCACCGGCGCGGCGCTGCCGATCGCGGTCACCGTGCTCTCGATCTTCATCATGCGCCAGGCCTTCGTCTCGCTCCATCCCGAGCTCGAGGAGGCAGGCCGCGTCGACGGCACCAACGAGTGGCAGCTGTTCTGGCACGTCGCCCTGCCCTCGGCGCGCGGTTCGCTGGCGGTCGTCGCGATCTTCAGCTTCATGACGGCCTGGGACGACTTCCTGTGGCCCCTGATCGTGCTCCGTGACCCGGACAAGTTCACCCTCACCGTCGGCCTGGTGTTCCTCGACGGGCAGTTCTCCGCCGACCAGCGTCTGATCGCGGCGGGCACCATCATCGCCATCATCCCGGTGCTGATCCTGTTCATCGCCCTCCAGAAGCAGTTCTTCCGCGGGGTCGGTGAGGGAGCGGTCAAGGGGTGATGGACCTCGTCCTGCTCCCGGCCGACGAGCGGCCCGTCCACCTGCGCGACCCGCGCCTGCTGGCCGACATCGTCGGGGCACGGCTGCGCCTGCCGCCGACCGAGGTGCTCCCGCACGGTCGGACGCCCGGTGACACCGAGGCGCTGGCCAACTGGCTCCAGGCGTCGTGCGCCGAGGCGGACGCAGCCATCGTCTCGGTCGACGCGCTCTGCCACGGCGGACTGCTGGCGTCCCGGCTGACCGCCGAACCCATCGACGAGGTGGTGTCGCGCCTGGCGAGCCTGCGTCGCCTGCGTCGCGTGCGGCCGGGGCTGAGCCTCGATGCCCACGCGGTCGTGACGCGCCTGCCCGACCTGGACGACGCCACCGAGGAGCCGGACCACTGGGCCGAGCACGGACGGGCGCTGGCGCGCTGGTCCCGGGCGCTGCATCGCGGCGAGCACCACGAGCTCGACGAGGCCCGACGTGCCCTGCCGGACGAGGTGATCTCGGACGTGGCCGGCCGTCGCCTCCGCAACCACGGCCTGCTGCTGGCGACCCTCGCGTTGGCGGCCGACGGCACCCTCGACCAGCTCGTGCTCAGTGCCGACGACACGGCACCCACCGGCCTGCCCGCCGCCGAGGCGGCCTGGCTCGACCACTGGATCGCGGCGCTGGGTGCACCTGCCCACATCCAGCGCTACGCCGGCGCCGACGAGATCGCCAGCGTGCGCACCGTGCGGGCCTTGCGTGGTGCCGCCGAACGGCCGCGCGTGGCCCTGGACGATCATCCCGGCCTGGATCGCATCGCCCCCTACGAGGCCGTGCCGATCCGGGCGACGGCCCGGGCGCAGATCGCGGCGGTCGGTGGACAGCTGGTCACCGACCTGCGGGACGCCGAGGTGGTGCTGGTCGTCCTGCCACCCGAGCCGGACGGCGACTGGGCCCTGGCGCCCCCCGCGCCGGACGCCGCACGCGACCGCCGTCACCGCGCGATGGCGGACCGCATCGCGGAGCTGGTCCTTGCCGGGGCGTGGGTGGCGGTCGCCGACACCGCCTTGCCCAACGGAGGCTCCCCGGCGTTGGTCGAGCGGCTCGCCGAACGCGGCGTGCTGGCCTCGCTGGGGGCCTACGCCGGCTGGAACACCGCCGGCAACACCCTCGGATCGGCGTTGGCGCAGGCCGTGGCGGGCCGGGGCAACGCCGGGCCGGGCAGCGCCCACGAGCGGCTGCTCGTCCACCGCCTGCTCGAGGACGTCGGCTACATGGCTCGCGTCCGCACCGCCCTGCGCCACGAGCGGTCAGCGGCCGGCCGACCGGTGGAGCCGACGACCGAGGACGACGTCGCGGCGCTGTCGGCGACGATCGGCACACGCCTGGCCGACGAGCTCGCACGCCTCGGCCCCCTGGGACAGCGGTGGCGGCTGGCGGCCGACCGGACGCAGCTGGTGTGGTCCCACACCTTCGCCTGCGACCTCGAGGTGGTGGCCGCCGATGGGTGAGCCGGCACCGGGACGAGCGCAGGACCGCGAGGTGGTCGTCGTCGGCGGGGGTCTCGCGGGGATCGCGGCGGCGGCCGCGGCCGTCGGCGCCGGTGCCCAGGTCACCCTGCTGGAGGCCACCGAGCAGCCAGGCGGCCAGATCACCCGCCAGCTGGTCGCACCCCTCGACGAGCACCCGCTGATCGAGTCGGTGGGGGCGCCGGCCAGCTACCGGTGGGTCCGCGACCGGATCCGTGCGCACTACCGCCGGCAGGCACCCGTGGACGCCCCGCCCGAGGTCTGGACCAACCCCGGCAACGGCTGGGTCAGCCGGCTGTGCTTCGAGCCCCGGGTCGGCGCGATGGTCCTCGGCGAGCTGCTGGACCGGCTCCAGGCGACGGGCCGCTTCGAACTCCTGCTGCGGAGCTCGGTGCGGTCGGTGGGGCGCGACCGCACCCGTGTCCTCCACCTCGACGTCGACACCCCCGACGCACGTCTGCGTCTGCGTCCGATGGTGGTGGTGGACGCCACCGAACTCGGTGACCTGCTGCCACTGGCCGATGCCCCGTGGGTCACCGGGGCCGAGGCGCGCTGGCAGACCCAGGAGGTGCTCGCGCCCGAGCAGCCCGCCCCCGGGCGCACCCAGGCCATCACCGTCTGTGCGGTGCTGCGCCGTGATCTGTCGCCCGGCCCGGTCGTGCCACCTCCGGCCGGCTACCGGCGGCTGCGTGACACCCAGCCGTTCAGCCTCGACGTCCCCGACGCGCAGGGCAACCCCCGGCGTTTCGGGATGTACACCGCCCACCCAGGCGGTCCCCCACCCTTCTGGACCTACCGACGCCTGCGGGATGCGGAGCGGCTCGGGGGGGTCGAGCTCGCGGTGATCAACTGGCCAGGCAACGACTACACCGACGCCGACCTCGTCAGTGCCGCGGACCGGCAGCAGGTGGTGGCCGCCGCCCGGGAGTTGACCCGGGCGTTCGTTCACTGGCTCCAGACCGAGGCACCGCGCGACGACGGCGGCGCTGGCCATCCCGAGCTCCAGCTCGACCCGGTGGCGGCCATGACCGCCGACGGGTTGGCGGCAGATCCCTACGTGCGTGAGGCCCGGCGCCTGCGGGCCCGGACCGTCGTCACCGCCGAGGACCTGCGCACCACCGACGATGCACGGGCGCGGGCGACCCACTTCCCCGACAGCGGCGGGGTCGGCTGGTACCCCCTCGACGTCCACGCCGCCGTCGGTGAACCCGCCAGCCGCAACGACCCGACCCGACCGTTCCAGGTGCCACTGAGCGCCCTGGTGGCCGACACGCCGGCCAACCTCGTCGCAGCGGGCAAGGCCATCGGCACCACGCACCTGAGCAACGGGGCCTACCGGGTCCACCCCGTGGAGTGGGCCAGCGGTGAAGCCGCGGGCGTGCTCGCCGCAGTCGCGGCCACCACGGCCCACCTGCCGGCGGTGGTCGCCACGGACCCCTGGCTCAGACTCAGCGTGCAACGTGCCCTGCTCGCCGGCGGTGCCGAGCTCGCCTGGGCGGTCGACGTGCCCCGCTCGGACCCGCGCTGGGCCGCCGTCCAGCTGCTCGCCGCCGGCGGCGCGGTGGAAGCGCCACGCGCCCGGACCGAGCTCGAGGTCCATCCCGATGCGTCCCTGGACGACGAGGATCGTGCCGCCGCGCTCGCCGCGGCCGACCAGCTCCTCGCGGCTGCCGGGGCGGGACCGTCGGGTGTCGGGGCGCGCACCCTCGGCGACGTGGCCGTCGCCGTGTCCGAGCGCCTCCCGACGCTGCCCTCACCGCACCTTCCCCCCGTGGAGTGGTCATGACCGCGCCCGCTGCCCTCCCCCTCCCCCACACCCTGGCGCGGCTGCGCGGCGGGCTCATCGTGTCCTGCCAGGCACCGCCCGGCGACCCGCTGAGCGGACCGGAGATGATGTCGCGCCTGGCGCGGTCGGTGGTGGCCGGCGGCGCCGTCGGCGTCCGGGCGGAGGGGCTCGACGATCTCGCCGCGATCCGTCGCCACGTCGACGTCCCCGTCATCGGCCTGGTGAAGGACGGCCGGGAAGGCGTGTACATCACCCCGACCGTGGCGCACGCCGAAGCGGTCGCCGCGCTCGGGGTGGAGCTGGTGGCCGTCGATGCCACGGACCGGCCGAGGCCCGACGGCCGTGCCCTGGACGACACGATCGCGGCGGTCCATCGGCGCGGTGCCGGGCTGCTCGCCGACGTGGCCGACCTCGAGCAGGGCCGCGCCGCAGCCGCCGCCGGCGCCGACGTCGTGGCGACGACCCTGTCGGGCTACCTCGGCGACCAGGTGCCCTCCGAGCCCGACCTGGGACTGCTCGCCGCGCTGTCGGCGGAGCTGACCGTCCCGGTGATCGCCGAGGGCCGCTACCGCACCGCCGACGACGTCCGCGCGGCGCTCGAGGCGGGCGCCTGGGCCGTGGTCGTGGGCACGGCCATCACCCGACCGCAGATCATCACCCGTACGCTGATCGACGCGGTCAGGGCCACGCCCACACCACCCGAGCAGGAGCCGCAGTGAGCCGCGTCGAGGTCGTCACTCACGTCCACTGGGACCGTGAGTGGTACCGGACCTTCGACGGCTTCCGGGCACGGTTGGTGGAGCTCGTCGACGCGGTGCTCGACCAGCTCGACTCCGGGCAGCTGCCCGCCTTCCTGCTCGATGGTCAGACCAGCGTCGTCGACGACTACCTGGCGGTCCGACCCGAGCAACGCGACCGCCTCGCCGCCCACGTCGCCGCCGGCCGTCTGCGGATCGGGCCCTGGTTCGTGCTGGCCGACATGACCCTGGTCTCGACCGAGGCACTGATCCGCAACCTCGGCCGGGGCGCGCGCCGAGCAGCCGAGCTCGGCGGTCGCACCGACGTGGGCTACTGCCCCGACATGTTCGGACACCCGCCGGAGCTGCCGACCCTGCTGATCGGCTTCGGCATCGACAGCGCGCTGGTGTGGCGCGGCGCGGACCCGGCGGTGCCGGTGTTCCGGTGGCGTGCACCGGACGGCGCCGAGGTCACGACCCTCCGCAGCCGCTACTACGAGCCCGAGGTGCTGTGGGAGCCGGCGGGCGCCGCCGGACGGCTCGAGAGCTGGCTGGCCGATCGACGCGACGAGCTGCCGGAGGGTCCGTGGCTGCTGCTCAACGGTGGGGACCATCTGGCCCCCCGGGACCTGCGGACACGACTGGCAGGCCTGCCGCAGGAGCCACCCGTGGTGGCCACGACCCTGGAGGCGCACCTTGCGGCGGTCGAGCGTGCCGACCTGCCGACGGTGACGGGAGCGCTGCGCCGACCGGGTGTCGGCGGGGCCTTCCTGTTGGCCGGCGTGCTGTCCATCCGACCCGAGCTCAAGCACGCGAACGCCGCGGCGCAGGCGCTGCTCGAAGGTCTCGCCGAGCCCCTGGTGGCGCAGGCGGCGCTCACCGCACCGCCGCATGGAGCAGCGACGGAGCTGCCCGGTGACGCGAGCCTGGGTGCGCTGCTGGAGGCAGCCTGGGAGCAGGTGCTGCTCGGTCATCCCCACGACTCGGTGTGCGGCTGTGCGACCGACCAGGTCGCCGCCGACACCCTGCGGCGCTACCGGCGCGGCCACGAGCTCGGTGGGCAGGTCGTCGAGCGTGCGGCGGCCCGCCTCGGGCTGCCCGTCGCCCACCGTGCCGTGGCCAGCGAGGTACCCGCGCCGCAACTGGACGCAGCGGACCCCGGCAAGGTCCACCTCGGGGTGCTGAACCCGCTCGGTAGCGCGCGAGGCGGCCCGGTCGAGGTCGAGGTGCTCCTCGACGCCGACCACGCCCCGCAGCATCTGCGCGACGCGGACGGTGCCGACCTGCCGCTGGAGGCGGTGCCGGGCCCGGCGGGCGACGACATGATCACCGACATCGCGACGGCGCCGAGGTGGGGACGGCTGCGTCCCTGGCGGCTGCGCACCGTCGTCCCCTCGGTGCCCGCGGGCGGGTGGTCCTGCCTGGTGCTCGACGTCGGCCCGGGTGACGGCCCCGCGGTCGTGACCTGCGACCAGGGTCGGCGGATCACCAACGAGCGCTTCCACGTGGAGGTGGAACCGGCGGGCACCCTGGCGGTGACCGACCGCGCCAGCGGGCATCGGCTCGGCGGGCTCGCCGAGCTCCGCGACGGTGGCGAACGTGGCGACACCTACAACCACGATGCGCCCCGGCACGACGAGACCGTCTGCCTCGGACTCGTCGAGGTCGAGCGCCGCCGCAGCGGGGTCGCCGAGGAACTGAAGGTGACCCTGGCAGCGGAGCTACCCGCTCGACTGGATCCGGGACGTGACCGCCGCAGCAGCGATCGGGTGCCGTGCACGGCGCAGTTGCTCGTGCGGCTCGTGTCGGGCAGCGACACCATCGAACTCGAGGTGCTGGTCGACACCGTGGCCGAGGATCACCGGCTACGCCTCCACCTGCCGACCGGGGCGCAGACCGAGCGCTTCACCACCGACGGTGGGATCGCCTGGCAGCAGCACGCGGTGCCGAGCGGGCCACCTCCTCTGCCCGACGAGGAGGGTGCCGAGGCCGACCCTGGAACACAGCCGGCCCACCGCTTCGTCACGGCCGGCAGCGGTGAGCGGCGGCTGGCGGCACTGCTGTTCGGGCTGCACGAGGTCGCCGCCGAAGGGACCCCGGCGGGCGTCGAACTGGTCGTGACGCTGCTGCGCGCCGTCGGCCAGCTGGGCTACCACGACCTGCGGACCCGCACGATGGGAGCGGGGCCGCCCGTCGCCACCCCGGATGCCCAGAGCCCGGGAGCGCACCGGTTCCGGCTCGGTCTTCGTCTGGGTGACGACGACCGCGCGCTCACCACGGCGGCCTGGGGCTGGCGCACCCCGCTGCACGCCCTGGTGCTGTCGGGCGAGCCGGCCCGGGCGGTGCACCGCGGCGTCGAGGTCGCCGGCGCGCAACTCTCGGCCTGGATGCCGGCACAGGACGGTGTCGGCTGGATCGTCCGCATCGCCAACCCGCTGCCCCAGGCCGTGTCGGCGACCGTCCTCCTGCCCGTGGACGCGCAGGTCACCTGCGTCCGGCTGGACGAGTCTCGCGCACCACAGCCGGACGGACATCTTGAGGACCGGCGGCTGCTGGCCGTGGGGACGCCGCTGACGGCCGAACTCGCGCCGGCTGGCTTCGCCACCTGGCGGGTCGTCCCGATCACGGGCTGAGGCACCTCACCTCGAAGCTGCCGATCACCTTCCGGGAGCCAGCAACGGGCGGACCACGGCCCACGACGACCAGGATGACGGCACGCGAAGCGAACCGGCGAAGGATCATCCGGCACACCTATCTGGCCCTGGCAGCCCTCCGCACGGCGGAACCACCAAGTCCCCGAGCGATACACGGCGACGCCCCCGCCCATGACCCTGGCAGCGGTTCTCTCCCGGTCACAGCTCGTTGCGACAAGACCGTCATCATCGTTCGGTCATGGGTATCGGAGAAGCACCCGCTCGTCTCGGCGATCGCGGCCGCCGGCGAGGTCGAGGGGTCGCCACGACACCTCGCTGACAGCCGAACTCAGCCCTCGCCGAGCTCCGTCAGCAGCCGCTCGAGCCCCTCGCGCCAGTGCGGCAACGACGACAGCCCCTGCGTGCGGGCATGCCGGTCGTCGAGCACCGACCACTCCGGTCGCGCCGCGGGACGTCCGAAGGCCGCCGAGGTGGTGGGTGCCACCTCGACGTCCAGTCCAGCCAGCTCGAACACCGCCTCGGCCAGCTCGAACCAGGAGCACTGGCCGGCGCCCGTGCGGTTGACCGTGCCGTACAGCTCCGCCTCGACGACCTCGCGGACCGCCACCGCCAGGTCCCGGGTGAACGACGGCGAGCCGACCTGGTCGGTCACCACGCTCACCTGCCCACGTTCACGACCGAGCCGCAGCATCGTGGTCACGAAGTTGCTGCCCCTCGCCCCGTTCACCCAGGCGGTGCGGATGATGTGGTGGCGGCCGAGCGCCTCACGGACCAGCGCGTCGCCGGCCGCCTTGGAGCGCCCGTAGGCGTTGGACGGGCTGGTCGGGTCGAACTCGGTCCAGCCGCGCGGCTCGTCGTCGGGACCGAGCGGGGCGGGACCGGAGAACACGT
>JAWOCZ010000114.1:0-4225 GCA_046483565.1 Nitriliruptoraceae bacterium | reverse complement strand
CCGCTGCAGCGGGCCGTCGGTGTTCATGACCTCGCCCCGCTCGTCGACGGCGACGCGGTCGCACGGGACCAGCCAGCCGCGCCGACCAGCCCGGCATCGTCGCCGAGCTCGGCGGTGCGCACCTCGATGGCGTCGACATCACCGTCGCGCACGAGCGCGGACAGGGCAGCGCCGGAGCTCGACAGGCCGCGGGCGGGCCCAAGCTCGGTGGCCAGCAGGTCCTCACGCAGCGCCTCGGGCCAGTGGGACGGCAGGTTCGGCGCGTACTCCAGCGCCCCCGCGGCGTGATCGATCCGACCGGGCACGCCGATCACCGCCGCGGCCACCGGGTGGTCCTCAAGGACCCCACCGACCAGTCCCAGCAGCGCAGCGGGACAGGGGTCCTCGCGCGGCGTCGGCTGGGACCGTCGCAGCAGCAACTCACCGTCGCCAGCCAGCACCGCTGCGCGCATGTTCGTGCCACCGAGGTCGACGGCCAGGACCTGATCAGCCATCGGTCGGGAGCTCGGGGGTGTGCCAACCACCGTTGTCGGCCAGCAGGCGGTCGGCCTGCTGCGGACCCCAGCTGCCCCGCTGGTAGGGGTGGACCGGACCGACGCCGTCCAGGACCGGGCCGACGACCCGCCAGGCCTCCTCGACCCCGTCGGCGCGGGCGAACAGGCGCTGGTCACCGTCCAGCGCGTCGTCGAGCAGTCGCGCGTAGGCCTCCTCACGCGTGCCCTCGACCCGCTCGTCGTACCGGTAGGAGAGCTCGACCGGATGGCTGAGCATCTCACCGCCGGGTGCCTTGATCTGGACCTGCAGGCCCACCTCGCCACCGGGCTTGATCTGGAAGCGGAGCCGGTTGGGTGCCGGCGGCGGGGCGTCGCACCGGGCGAAGAACTGCAGCGGCGGACGCACGAACTCGACCACGACCTCGGTCGCGTCGATCGGCAGGGCCTTGCCGGCACGGATCGAGAACGGCACACCGGCCCAGCGCCACGACTCGATCGTGGTGGTCAGCGCCACGTAGGTCTCCACCTCGGAGTCGGTGGCCACGCCGTCCTCGTCGCGGTAGCCGGCGTACTGGCCCCGCACGATCCGCGCGGGATCGAGCCCCGGGATCGCCCGCAGCACCTTGACCTTCTCGTCGCGCAGCGCGTCGGCGCTGGTGTCGACCGGCGGCTCCATCGCCACCAGCGTGAGCACCTGCAGCAGGTGGTTCTGCACCACGTCGCGCAGCGTGCCCACCTCGTCGTAGAAGGCGCCGCGGCCCTCCACGTCGAGCGACTCGGCCATCGTGATCTGCACGCTGGCGATGTGGTGACGGTTCCAGGCCGGTTCCAGCAGCGTGTTGGCGAGCCGGAACACCAGCACGTCGAGGACCTGGTCCTTGCCGAGGAAGTGGTCGATGCGGAACACCGCGCTCTCGTCGTAGGCGTCGAGCACGCACCGGTTCAACGCCCGCGCCGACTCGAGATCGCGGCCGAAGGGCTTCTCGAGCACCACCCGACCACGTTCGGCGATCCCCGAGCGCGCAAGCCCGGCCACGACCGTCTCGAACAGGCTCGGCGGGATGGCGAGGTAGACCAGGGGCAGCTGGCTGCCTTCCAGGGTGGTGGCCAGCTGCTCGAAGGTGGCCGGGGCCCGGTAGTCCCCGGCCACGTAGTCCAGCGCGTCCAGCAACCGGGCGAGCGCGGGCTCGTCCTGCGACCCGCCCCCGAAGCACTCGACCGAGGCGGCGACCCGCTGCTTGAGGTGCTCCAGCGTCCACTCGGATGCGGCGACCGCCACCACCTGCGGCGGGAGCCGCCCGACCCGCGCCAGCTCGTACAACGCGGGGTAGAGCTTGCGCTGGGCCAGATCGCCCGTGCCACCGAACAGCACCAGAGCATCGGAGCGCTCGGTCACGACCGCACCTCGTGGCCACCGAAGGCGTTGCGCATGATCGCGATCGCCTTCATCGCCGGGGCGTCGTCCTGGCGCGAGGAGAAGCGCGC
The DNA here is from genome assembly GCA_046483565.1 of Nitriliruptoraceae bacterium. Lineage (GTDB taxonomy): Bacteria > Actinomycetota > Nitriliruptoria > Nitriliruptorales > Nitriliruptoraceae > T1Sed10-7. The sequence goes on along the minus strand of JAWOCZ010000114.1, from coordinate 2,246 downwards.
GAACAGGGCCGCGGTGATCGCTGGGGCCGGCACCGCGAGCTCGACCGCCTGTTGGACGGTCCAGCGACCCTCACCGGAGTCCTCGGCCCAGCCGCGCACGCTGTCGAGTTCCGGGTCCGCGTCGACCGCTGCGGCGAACAGATCGAGCAGCCAGGAGCGCACCACCGAGCCGTGCCGCCACACCTCCAACGCCGCCGGTAGGTCGATGTCGAGGTCGCTGGCCGTCAGCAGCTCGTAGCCCTCGGCGAAGCTCTGCATCATCCCGTACTCGACACCGTTGTGGACCATCTTGGTGTAGTGGCCGGCACCGATCGGGCCGACGTGGGCGAACCCGTCGTCGGTCACCAGCGCGTCGAAGATGGCGCTGAGGTGGGTGATGTCCTCGTCCTGGCCGCCGGCCATGATGCAGTAGCCCTCGTCCAAGCCCCACACGCCACCGCTGACCCCGGCATCGACGAAGCCGATGTCCTGCTCGGCCAGTGCGGCACCGTGGGCCTGGGAGTGGCGGAAGTTCGAGTTGCCGCCGTCGATGACGAGATCGCCGGCCTCCAGGAGCCCGGTCAAGGCCTCGATCGTGTCGGTGGTCGGCCCGCCGGAGGGGACCATCACCCAGACGACGCGGCGAGCCTCGCCGTCCAACGCAGCGACCAAGCGCTCGAGGGAGTCGACGTCGCGGGCGGCCGGGTCGCGGTCGAAACCGACCACCTCGTGGCCGTGGCGGCGCAGCCGGGTGGCCATGTTGCCGCCCATCTTGCCGAGTCCGATCATGCCGAGCTTCATGGTCTGGTCCTTCACGTCGTGAGCTGTCGTGGTGCGACGGCGGGTCGGGCCGTCGCGGAGCGCCGTCGGGTGCCTCCCGGTCGGGTTCCGCCCCCGCTCGGGCCGAAGTGGCGGGGTCAGGTGGCGAGCCCCCGGAGCGCGGTCAGCGAGACGCGAGCCCCCCGACGACCGCGCTCGTGGAGTGCGGCGAGGTCGCCGGCTGCCTGTGCTCGCTTCAGCGCACCGAAGGTGAACCGCTCGCCGGGGATGTCCAGGTCGTCAGGGTCATCGCCGACCACCTGCAGGAACACCCCGGTGTTCGGTCCGCCTTTGTGGAGCTGTCCGGTCGAGTGCAGGTAGCGGGGGCCGACGCCGAGCGTGGTCGCGACCCGGTACCGGTCGCGCAGCCGTGCTCGCACCTCCTCCAGGTCAGCCACGACCGGGTCCGCAGGATCGAGGTAGGCCTGCAACACCAGGTGGTCGCCGTGCACGAGCCCGGCGAGCAGGGGGTCGATCGCCTCCACCTCCGGCTCGCTCACCCCCTCGTCCAGCGCCTGGCGGGCCGCCTGCTTGGCGGCTTCGACGTCGGGCTGGTCGAAGGGGTTGATGCCGAGGGCGGCACCGGTCAACGCGATCGCGATCTCCCACCGCAGCACCTCTGCACCGATGGCCAGCGGGTCCGCGACCGGCAGGTGATAGGCGGGGTGGCCGGCCGCGGTGAGCACGTCCAGTGACCGGGGGTCGCCGCCGATCTGGACGAAGAGGCGATCCCGGCCGTAGACCTCGGGGGCACCGAGCGGCTCACCGACCACCGGGAGCAGGCCGGTGCCGTGCTTGCCCGTCGACTCGGCGACCAGCTGCTCCAGCCACATCCCGAACCCGTCCAGTGCCGGATCGACGAGCAGGGTCAGCTTGTCCCGGCCGGCCCGGACCGCGCCGGCCAGGATGCCGGCGAGCTCGAGGCCCGGATGGTCGTCGTCGGGCACGCAGTCGGCGCAGGCCGACAGCATCCACCCGGCGCGGCGCAGGAGCTCGGCGACATCCGCGCCGGCCAGGGCCGCCGGCACCAGTCCGAAATGCGACAGCGCCGAGTACCGGCCACCGATGTCCGCCCGGTTGGCGAACACCCGACGGAAGCCGCGCTCACGTCCGAGCTCGGCGAGCGGGGTGTCGGGATCGCTGATGACCGCGAAGTTCGACGGGTCCGGGTGGCGCTGCCAGAACCACTCGAGCAGGCTGCCGGTCTCCGCGGTGGTCCCGGACTTGGAGGAGGCGACCACCAGGGTGTGCTCGGCCGGCAGCTCGGCCGCGACACGAGCGATCGCCTGCGGGTCGACGGAGTCGAGCACGTGGAGCTCGAGCCCCCGGGCTGGGCGCGCGAGGCTGCGGGCCACGACCAGCGGGAACAGGCTGGAACCACCCATCCCGAGCACCACGGCGTGGGTGAGGCCGTCGGCGCGGGCCTGCTCGGTGAAGCGTTCGAGCTC
>JAWOCZ010000013.1:0-7788 GCA_046483565.1 Nitriliruptoraceae bacterium | reverse complement strand
GTCGGGGTGGAGCGGGGTTCCCGACGGCGAGGAAGTGGCGCGGGGTCGCGGAGACGGCGCGGACCGGTGGTGGGCAGGTGACCCTGGTGGTCAACGCCGCCGAGGGGGAGCCGGGTACCTACAAGGATCGCACGCTGATCACCGAGCAGCCCTACGCGCTGCTGGAGGGCATCTGCATCGCGCTCGAGACGACCGGGGCGGCGTCCGCGCACATCGGCATCAAGGAGAAGTTCACCACGCCGGTGCGGCGGCTCGCCGACGCGCTGGCGGAGGTCCGTTCGGCGGGCTGGGCCCACGCCGATCGCATCGACATCGTGACCGGCCCCGATGCCTACCTGTTCGGTGAGGAGTCGGCGATGCTCGAGGTGATCGAGGGCAACCTGCCGCTGCCTCGCCTCGTCAAGCCCTTCGAGGCCGGCCTGCAGGCCACCACGGCCACGGCGAACCCCACGGTGGTCAACAACGTCGAGACGCTCAGCCACGTGCCGGCGATCCTGGCCCACGGCGCCGAGTGGTTCCGGGCGGCGGGGACCGAGGCGTCGCCGGGGACGATGGTCTTCACGGTGGTGGGCGATGTCGCCAACCCCGGGGTGTACGAGCTGGCGCTCGGGACCACGCTGCGCACGCTCCTGGAGGACATCGCCGGCGCGACGGACGTCAAGGCGGTCTACAGCGGGGTCTCGAACGCCGTGATCACCGAGGACCTCCTCGACACCCCGCTGTGCTTCGACGCCATGCAGGAGGCGGGCAGCGGGCTCGGGTCGGGCGGCTTCATCGTCTACGACACCTCCCGCTCGATCGTGGACGTGCTGAGCGTGTTGCTGCACTTCCTGGCCGTGGAGTCGTGCGGGCAGTGCAACGCCTGCAAGCTCGGCAACACCGCCATGGCGGAGCTGCTCGCGAAGGTCCAGCGGGGCGAGGCGCAGCAGACCGATCTGGAGTCCCTGCTGCGGTGGTCCCAGACGGTGACCGACTCCAACCGTTGTTACCTGCCGGTCGGCTCGCAGCTGCTGGTGGGCTCCACGGTGCAGGCCTTCGTCGACGAGTTCGTCGACACCGTGGACGCCGGCGTCCCCACCCCCGCCGACCTCCCGACGCCGCTGATCGAGCACATCGACGTGGACACCGGCGAGGTGGCCTACCACGAGCGCTACCACCTCAAGCAGCTCGACTGGTCCTACGCCGACGAGGACCCGGGGGCGCTCCGGCTCGAGGTGCTGCGCGGCGAGTGAGCCCGTTGCGCGGCGGCTCGGGTGAGGTCGCTGGTCAGCCGGTGACCTCGTCGGCCCGCGGCGGATCGGAGCCCGCACGGGTGCAGGTGATGGCCGCGATCCGGCGTGCGTAGGTCAGCGCCGCCTCCACCGCCGCCTCGTCCAACGCCGCGAGCGCCGCCCGGTCGGCCACGCCTGCACGGTCCAGCCACGCCAGCAGCCCCGAGGTGAAGGCATCACCCGCACCGACGGTGTCCACCACCTCGACCCGTTCGCCGGGGATCGTCACCTCGCGACCGTCAGCGGTCAACGCGACCGCGCCCTGCGCGCCGCGGGTCACCACCACCAGCGCCGGTCCCGAGCGCACCCAACGACGCGCCACCGCGTGCCAGCCGTCCAGCTCGGGATGCAGCTGCTCGAGGTCCTCGTCGCTGACCTTGACGAGGTCGAGGCCCGTGACCACCTCGTCGAGCAGGTGGGCGTAGGTGGCGACGTCACCCGCCTGGTCGAAGACCAGCGGGCGGATGTTCGGATCCAGGCTCGTCAGCCGGCTCCCGGCCTCGCGCCGCAGCAGGTCTGCCAGCGTCCGGCCCGTGGGAGCGTGGGCGAACCCGATCGCGCCCAGGGAGACGTGGAGCACCGCGCCCTCGGGTAGCGCCGGCACGTGTGCATCGTCGAGCAGGGCGGCGGCGGTCCCCTCGAGGTAGAAGCCGTAGGTCGCTCCTCCGGCCTCGTCGAGATGGACGACCGCGAGCGTGGAGGGCTGCTCGAACCTCGGCGCCAGCGCGAGGTCGACGCCGTCCGCATCGAGCCGGTCGGCCATCATCGCGCCGAAGGGGTCCTCGGACAGGCCACCGAGGTAGAGCGTGGCTCGGCCGAGGCGGCCGAGGCCGACGGCCACGTTGTAGGGCGACCCACCGGCCAGAGGCAGGAGCAGCCCGTCCCGGGGTGCCAGATCGATCAGTGCCTCTCCCGCCACGACGATCATGTGGCCCCCTCCTCTCTGTCCCGATCGAGCACGACGATAACGGCCGCATCCTCGGGCAGGGTCAGCTCGCCGTCTATCAGCACCGTGGTGTCGTCGGTCGCGTAGGCGAGCCGCGCTGTCTCCGGGAGCACCAACGTGGCCGGTCCCTCGCCGTCACCGACGTGCAGGGCCACCAGCACCTCCTGGTCGCGTTCCACGATGAGCACGGGGCCGTCGTCGCTGAGCCAGTGGGCCGGTGATGGACCGTGGAGCGCTGGCAGCGCGCGCCGGACATGCAGCAACGCTCGGGTGCGCTCGAGCGCGGAGGTGGGGTCACCGACCTGCGCGGCGGCGGTGCGGTGGTCGTCGTGGTTGTCGCCGAAGGGCAGCCACGGGGTGCCCGTCGTGAAGCCGTACCCCTCACCGGGTTCCCACAGCATCGGCGTGCGCGCCGGGTCCCGACCTTGCGCGGCGTCCAGACGCAGCGCGATCGGATCCTCGGCCACCCCCTCGGGGAGGACCCCGTCGTCGAGCCCCAGTTCGTCACCCTGGTAGAGGAACGGCACGCCCGGGAGACCGCACAGCAGCGTGAGGTACGCCAGCGCCCGGCGCGCTCCCACCTCGCCGCCGCCGAAGCGGGTGGCCGCATGCGGGGCGTCATGGCTCGACAGCGGCCAGGCGAGGCGGTCCTCGAAGGTCGCCACGTACGGCAGCAGTTGCTCGCGGATCTCGGTGGCGTCCCAGCCCGGCTCGATCGTGGCGAAGGCGAAGGCCGCGTGCAGCGCGTCGTCGGTGAGGTAGCGCCGCAGCTTGGCGGCATCGAGGACGTAGACCTCACCGAGGAGCAGCGCACCGTACGCGTCGGCGATCCGCCGCCAGTCCCGGTAGATGTCGACCACGCCCGGCTGATCGAGGTCGTGGACGTGGGAGAACCGTTCGAAGACCGAGGACCCCGTACCGGGGAGGTCGGCCAGCAGCGGGTTGTCCCGGAAGTCCGGATCCTCGACCAGCGCGTGCGCGACATCGATGCGGACCCCGTCGATCCCCCGCTCGAACCAGGTGGTCAGGATCTGCTCGAAGGCCGCTCTCACGCGCGGCTCAGCCCAGTTGAGATCGGGCTGTTCGGGCAGGAACAGGTGCATGTAGTACTGCCCCGTGCCCTCGTCGAGGGACCAGGCCGGTCCGCCGAAGTGGCTCACCCAGTTGTTGGGTGGGCCACCATCGGGTGCCGGGTCACGCCACACGTAGAAGTCGCGGTGCTCGGCGTCCCGGCTCGAGCGGCTGTCGACGAACCAGCGGTGCTGATCCGAGGTGTGGTTGGGTACCAGGTCCAGGAGCACACGCATCCCGAGCTCGTGGGCGTCCCCGAGCACACCGGCCAGGTCATCCAGATCGCCGTAGGCCGGCTCGATCCCGAGGTAGTCCGAGACGTCGTAGCCGTGGTCACGCTGGGGCGAGGGGGTGACCGGGGTCAGCCACACGACGTCGACCCCGAGATCAGCGAGGTGGCCGAGGCGAGCGCGCAGCCCGGGCAGATCGCCGATCCCGTCGCCATCGTGATCGGCGAAGGAACGCACGTACACCTCGTAGCCCACCGCACCGCGCCACCAGGATGGGCGCAGCTCGCCGGCGGTGCGTCCGACAGTCATGGTGTCCGTCGTCCAGTCATGGTGTCCATCGTCCTCGACCTCTCCGTGCTGTCCGGCCTGGTTCTGCAAGCGCTTGCAGGCACCTGCCGATGACGACTACGTTGCCAGGTGTGACACCGGGTGTGCAATGTGGCGACCCTGCTGCCACTATGGGTGTGGTAGGTGTCACCGGTCCGGCCGCCACCCACCACCTCGGTGTCGGGTGACGGTAAGGACGGTGCCGATGGCGTCTGGCGGGCGTCAGTGGCGGAAGTGGCGCTGGTGAGCGCGACGATCGAGGACGTGGCGAGGGCGGCCGAGGTGTCGGTCGCGACGGTGTCACGTGCCCTGCGCGGGCTACCGAACGTGGCGCCCTCGACCAGGGCGCGGGTGGTCGCGGTCGCCTCCGAACTCGAGTACGTCGCCGATCCCACGGCCTCGCGACTGGCGGGGGGGCGCCGGATGGTGCTCGGGCTGGTCGTGCCGATGCTCGGGCAGTGGTACTACGCGAAGCTCTTCTCGGGCGTGGAGGCCGTGGCGACCGTCGCCGGCTACGACGTCCTGCCGTTCACCACCTCCGGGCCCGGTGGGAGCGAGCGCTTCGTTCAGCGCCTGCCCTTCCGCAAGCGGGTCGACGGCCTCGTCCTGGCCGATGCCCCCTTCGACGAGGAGCAGTTCGCCGCCCTGGTGCGTACCGGCGTGCCGATGGTCTCCCTCGGTGTCCTCGCCCCGGGTGTCTCCGGTATCGCCGTGGACAACGTCGCCGCGGCGCGGCTCGCTGTCGGGCACCTCACCTCGCTCGGCCACGTCCGTATCGCGCTGATCGGCGGCAGCCCCGACGATCCCTTCCGGTTCTCCGTACCGGTGGACCGGTTCAACGGCTACCGGGAGGCACTGGCCTCCGCTGGACTCAGCTTCGACCCGGCATTGGTCGTGCCGGGCAACTTCTCCCCGCAAGGAGGTGCCGAGGCGATGCAGCAGCTCCTGTCAGCGCCCTCGCCTCCCACAGCGGTGTTCGCCGGCTCGGACGAGATGGCGATCGGAGCCATGCAGGTCGCTCGAGATGTGGGAAGGCGCGTGCCGGAGGATCTCTCCGTCATAGGCATCGACGACCACGACGTCTCGGCCTACGTTGGACTGACCACCATACGTCAGGACGTCATCGGGCAGGGTGAGCGGGTCGCGCAGCTGCTGCTCGAACGTCTCCGGTCCGAGGACCAGCCCGACGAGGTCGTCCACGAGCTGCATCCCACGAGGCTCGTGGTCAGACGGACGACAGCACCCCCTCCTGTCGGGGCCTCCCCCGGCAGGTGATCTCAGGACTATCTTCGAGAAACCCGACGAAAGCGCTTGCAGCCACGGCCTCCGACCGCCATAGTGGGAGGTCAGAGATGGAGGGAGAGCAGACATGGCCAAAGTCGTGATGGACGATGTCCAGAAGATCTATCCGGACGGCACCCAGGCGATCTTCGACCTGAGCCTGGAGGTCCAGGACGGGGAGTTCGTGATCCTCGTCGGACCGTCCGGGTGCGGGAAGTCCACCGCGTTGCGGATGGTCGCCGGCCTCGAGGAGATCTCGGGCGGGAAGATGTACATCGGCGAGACGCTCGTCAACGACCTCACCCCGAAGGAGCGGGACATCGCCATGGTGTTCCAGTCCTACGCGCTGTACCCGCACATGAGCGTGGCGGACAACATGGGCTTCGCGCTCAAGCTCGCCAAGGTCGACAAGTCGGAGATCGAGCGGCGGGTCAACGAGGCCTCCGACATCCTGGGCCTCAACGACTACCTCCACCGCAAGCCGAAGGCGCTCTCGGGTGGTCAGCGTCAGCGTGTCGCGATGGGCCGTGCGATCGTGCGTTCCCCCCAGGCGTTCCTGATGGACGAGCCGTTGTCCAACCTCGATGCCAAGCTCCGGGTCCAGATGCGCGCGGAGATCGCAGCGCTCCAGAACCGGCTCGGCGTGACCACCCTGTACGTGACCCACGACCAGATCGAGGCCATGACGATGGGCGACCGGGTCGCGGTGCTCAAGGCCGGCCGGCTGCAGCAGGCCGACTCGCCCCAGACGCTCTACGACCGTCCCGACAACCTGTTCGTGGCCGGGTTCATCGGCTCGCCGTCGATGAACATCGCCTCCGGCAAGGTGCTGAAGGAGGAGGGCAAGGTCTACATCGAGCTCGACCGGGCCGAGACGAAGTTGGAGGTCCCGGAAGAGGCGCTCGACCGCTACCCGAAGGCGGCCGAACTCGATGGCGGCGAGGTCGCGATCGGGATCCGGCCGGAGCACTACGGGCCACCGAACGAGGTCGCCCCGGGACAGGTGTGGAAGAACCGTGAGGTCGAGCTCGTGGAGATGCTGGGCTCGGAGATGCTGGTGCACTTCCACACCGACTCGCCCCCGATCGTGACCGAGGACATGCGTGCCGCGATCGACGACGAGGATGCCTTCGAGGAGCTGCAGAAGCAGGCCGCCTCGGGTGGTCAGACCTTCACCGCCCGCTTCGAGCCGGACGACCCACCGAAGGTGGGCTCCAAGATCGACATCGGCGTCAAGACCGAGTTCCTGCACCTGTTCGATGCAGAGAACGGTCTCGCATTGCGATGAAGCGTGCAGGGCCCTGGTGCTCCCGCATCAGGGCCCGTCGACCTCGCTGCGTCCCACGGGGCGGCAGAGAGGAGCAAGACTCGGGTCGGTGTGGCCGGTCCGGAGAGAGTCGACGGTAAGGAGTTGATCGTGAGGATCGTCAGGTTCCGGGCATGGCGGATGGTCGCTGCGGCGACGGCGCTTGCCATGGTGGCCGTCGCGTGTGGCGACGGCGATGATGGTGATGGTGAAGCTGGGGGTGCGGACAGTGGTGAGGTGACGCTGCTGCACGCGTTCACGGGTGAGGAGGATGTCGCGGGGTTGAACGCGATCATCGATGCGTTCAACGAGGAGTACCCGGACATCGAGGTCCTCGATGAGGGCTCCAACGACTTCGAGTCGTTGGCGCGGACCCGGATCGGTGCGGGGAACGCGCCGGATGTGATCCTGCACCCGCAGCCGGGGTTGCTGGAGGATTTCTACAACCAGGGGGTCGTGACCCCGCTCGATGACGTGCTCGATGTGGGCACCCTGGAGGAGGAGACGGTCGCGGGTCTGCTGGACCTGGTGACCTTCGACGGCTCGTTGTACGCGGTGCCGATGCGGCTGAGCCTGAAGTCGCTGGTCTGGTACAACCCGAAGGCCTTCGAGGCCGGCGGCTACGAGGTCCCCGAGACCTGGGCCGAGCTGATGACCCTCACCGAGACCATGGCCGAAGACGGCCTCGTCAACTCGCCGTGGTGCATCGGGATCGAGTCCGGTGACGCCACGGGCTGGGTCGCCACCGACTGGGTCGAGGACATCCTGCTGCGCACGATCGGTCCGGAAGACTACGACCGGTGGGTCACGGGCGAGCTCGACTTCACCTCCGACGAGGTGCAGGGAGCCATCGAGGAGTACATGGTCCCGATCTGGACCAACGACGACTACGTGTTCGGTGGCCAGGAGCAGATCGCGCGTGAGGCGTTCGGGACCTCGGTAACCGGGATCCTCGGTGAGCCGGACAGTGGGCTGGAGTGCGGTCTGCACCGTCAGGCGACCTTCATCGAGAGCTTCATCGCGGAGAACGCGCCGGATGCGGAGTTCGGGACCGACTACGACTTCTTCTACCTGCCGGTGATCGAGGACGGCTACGACGGCCGACCAACGCTCGGTGCCGGCGACTTCGCGGCGCTCTACACCGAGAACCCGGCGGCCAACACCTTCATGGAGTTCCTGGCGCCCCCGGAGGCCGGCGCGGGCTGGGCGGAGCTCGGCGGGTACCTCTCGCCCTTCGCACCGGTCTTCGACGCGTCGCTCTACCCCTCGGACTCTGCCCGCAGGGCCTCGGACATCCTGGCCGAGTCGGATGCGTTCCGCTTCGACGGGTCCGACACCATGCCGGGTGACGTCGGC
>JAWOCZ010000277.1:0-4699 GCA_046483565.1 Nitriliruptoraceae bacterium | reverse complement strand
CAGCCCTCGCAGGACGACCCAGGTCCCGATCAGGGAGGTGGTCAGTACCGCCAGGACGCCAGCGAGCAGCACGCGCTGCATGAACGGCTGCGAGAGCGGCTCGATGAACCATTCCACGTGGGATCCCTGCGCATCGTGAGGTGGCTGTGGACGGGTGCGGACCGCCCCACAGCCTACGCCCGGCGAGCGCGGTGGAGGCATCGCCGAGGCGGGCGGCCTCGGCATCGTCCCACACCGCAGGTCGCGACCGGGAGCGCGACCCCGCTCAGGCGGTCAGACCCTCGACGATGCGTTCGGTGGATGTCATCATCATCCCGACGTAGGTCTCGGCACCCGAACCGTCCTCCCCGAGGGAGCCGGTGTACAGCGACAGCACCTGGACGTCCCGCCCGACCTCCCCCGCGATCGCCTCGGCCAGGCTCGTCGACTCCGTCGTCGACGCGAAGATGGCCGAGACCCCCGCGTCCTCGACGATCTCGATCAGTTCGGCGAAGCCGGCGGCGCTGGTCTCTGCCTCGGTGGTCGCGGCCGGGATCACGGTCCCGAGCAACTCGAGCCCGTAGCGCTGAGCGTAGTAGCCGTACGCGAAGTGGTTGGTGACCAGCTTCCGGTCGGCTTCGGGGACGGTGGCGATCATCGCCTCGATGTCCTCGTGCAGCGCCTCGACCTCCGCGCGGTACGAGGCCCCTCGCGCCAGGAAGTCACCGTCTGCGACCTCCGTGAACGCGGTGGCGATGAGGTCGACGGCCTCGGCCATCCGCACCGGGTCCATCCACACGTGGGCGTCGAGCCCCCCCTCGTGGGCATGCGCGTCCTCACCCTCCTCGGCGTGCTCGTCCTCACCCTCCTCGGCGTGCTCGTCGTCGTCCTCGTGGCCGTGCTCGTCCTCGTCCTCGTGGCCGTGCTCGTCCTCGTCCTCGTGACCGTCCGGCCCCTCGAACGGCATCGGGTCCAGGGCCGGCCCGACCTCGAGCACGCGGGCGCCCTCCTCCTCCGCAGCGGCGACGGCGTCGAGGAGACCCTCCTCGAGCCCCAGACCGTTGGCGACCACCAGATCGGCGTCGCGGAGCAAGGCGGCTTGCTGCGCGGAGACCTCGAAAGCGTGTGGGTCGGCGCCCAGCGGCATCAGCACCTCGACGGTGGCCTCCCCGCCGGCCACGTTCTCGACGATGTCACCGAGGATCGTGGTGGTCACGACGACCAGTGGCGGTGCAGCGTCCTCCCCGGCGGCAGCTGCGGCGCTGTCGGTGTCGTCTTCGGCTCCGGCTGCGGCGTCGTCGGTGCCTTCGCTGTCGGTGCCTTCCTCGGCTGCGGTGCTGTCGCCGTCCTCCTGCGCTGTGGTGCCGTCGGTGCCCGTCCCGCACGCGGCCAGTACCAGCGACATCGCCAGGAGGACCAGCCAGCTTGCGTGTCGAGCTCGAGCCAGCCTCAGATCGTGGCGCATGTCGGTTCGTCCTCTTCTGCTCGTCTCGTGAGCATCGTCGGCAAAATTATAGGAATGGCTCTCGTTCCGAAGTATAGCGAGCCTGGTAGCCTCCACAAGTCATGATCACCCTGCTGCTCCCTTCGACCGTTGCGCCCCGTCGCGGTGCTCCACGACGCGTCGCATCGGCTCAGCACCAGGGAGGCCCACGACCGATGCAGGAGCGATGGCCGTTCGCGACCGACGAACGCTGGCGCCGCTCATGAGCGAGGCCAACGCGGTCATCGGCCGCGACCTCGTCCTCGCCTGGGACAACCAGATCGCCCTGCGCGCGTCCGACTTCGAGATACCGGTCGGGTCCCTGACAGCGCTCATCGGACCCAACGGCTCGGGCAAGTCGACCCTGCTGCATGCCATCGCTGGACTCCTGGAACCGGTCTCGGGCCGCCTGTCGATCACGATCCGATCACGGCGCCACCGGGCCATCGCGTACGTCCTGCAGTCGACCACCGTCAACGACACGATGCCCGTGACCGTCCGAGAGACGGTGCTGATGGGCCGGTTCGCCCACCTCGGCATGTTCGCCCCGGCACGGCGCGATGATCGCGAGCGCTGCCTGGACGCCATGGAGCGTCTGCGCATCACCGAGCTCCGGGACCGGCACCTCGACGAGCTCTCCGGGGGGCAGCGGCAACGGGTCTTCATAGCTCAAGGGCTGGTCCAGGAGGCCGATGTGCTCCTGCTCGACGAGCCCATCACCGGTCTCGACCTCGTCTCCAAGGACATCATCGACGACGTGCTCCAGAAGGAGCGTGAGCGCGGGACGACCATCGTGTTGAGCACGCATGACCTGCCCGAGGCGGCGGAAGCGGACCACGTGCTGCTACTCGGTGGTGAGGTCGTGGCCTCCGGGCCGCCGACCGACGTGCTCACCGCCCGGGCGCTCACCCAGGCCTACGGCATCCCGCTGACCACCCTCGAGAACGGGGCCGTGGTCCTCGACGATCCGCACCATCTTCCGGCGCAGAAGCGCCACATCCACTTCGATCGCACCGGACATGCCGACCACCCGGAGTGATCCCTAGCGCGGCGGAACCGAGCGAGGCCGTCAGCGCCCGAGCTGGACGACCACCGGCGCATGGTCGGACGGCTTGTCACCAGCGGCGTTGGCCACGCGGAAGGTGGTGTCGACCTCGCACGCTTCGACCGCCAGGTGTCGGCTGACCATCACGAGATCTATCCGCATGCCGAAACCCTGCTGGAAGGACCGCAGTCGGTAGTCCCACCAGGTGAAACCGGTCGCCTCCGGCTCCACCATGCGGTAGGCATCGACCATCCCGAGATCCAGCAGCGCGGTCAGCCGTTCACGCTCCTGCGGGGTGACGTGGGTCGTCAGCCCCGCCTGAGCGACATCCCAGACGTCCCGGTCCTCGGGGGCGATGTTGACGTCACCCGCCACGACCGTCGGCCCCTCGGGAACCAGGGCGGCGAGGTGGTCGCGCATCGCCTCCAGGAAGCGCAGCTTCACGGCGAACATCGGGTGCTCGCGGTCCCGGCCGTTCGGCACGTAGACCGAGGCCACGCGTACCCCGTCGATCACGGCCTCCACCCACCGGGCCTCGGCGGGATCAGGGGCGCCCGGCAACGAGGTCACCACGCCCTCCACCTCGGTGTCCTGTCGCACGAGGAGCGCGACACCGTTCCAGCGTCCTTCCGAAGCGGCGACGGCCCGGTAGCCGTGGACCTGCAGCGCGTCGTGGGGGAAGGCGTCGGCACCGACCTTGGTCTCCTGGAGGCAGACCACATCCGGGCGGTGCTGGTGCAGCAGTTCGCTGATCCGTGGGAGGCGGGCACGGATCGAGTTGACGTTCCAGGTGATCAGACGCATGGGAGCACGCTACCGCTGGCGGGCGCTACGGTCGGCACGCGACGGCGGCGAGGAGGCGCGTGCATCCCGATCCGAACGCCGTCAGCAGCCCCTGGTGGCGCCCAGGCTGGTTGACCACCCCGGTGCTGACCGTCGCGGCGCTCTCGATCGCCTCGGGGATCGCCCAGTTCGGTGTGACGACCGTGATCCGCGATGTCGCGGTGGAGTTCGGCGAGGTCGTCGGCGACGGTGCGCTGGACCAGTTGGGGCTGCCCGCCACGACCCTCGGGCTGGCGCTCGGGCTGATACGCCTCGCGTCGCTCGGGAGCCTGCCGACCGCGGCCATGGCCGACCGTTGGGGGCGGCGCTCGGTCCTGCTGGCCGCAACGGCGCTCGGGCTCGCCTTCAGCACGCTCTCGGCGCTGGCATGGAGCTTCTGGGTGTTCGTCCTCCTCGTGGCGCTGGCGCGTCCCCTGCTGTCGGCGGTCAACGCGCTCGCCGGCGTGATGGCTGCGGAGGAGACCGACAGCTCCTCACGCGCCTGGGCGCTGGCGCTGATCGCCGCTGCCTACGGCCTCGGCGCCGGGATCATCGCCGTCGGACGCGGACTCCTGCCGGGCGAGACCTCGTTCCGGCCCGTCATGGCGTTCTCGCTGGTCCCGCTGCTGCTGCTCCCCCTCCTGGCCCGTCGGATCCGTGAGCCTGCCATCGCCGCCGGCGTGGTGGCGGCGACCGGGTTCCCCGGCCGGGTCCCCCGAGCACTCCTTGGCCGCGTCGTCCTCCTCGCGACGTTGGTCGGTGCCATCGCCCTGGCGACCGGCCCCGGCTTCACCTACCTGTTCGTCTACGGCGAGGGGGTCCTCGGCGCCTCACCGCTGCTGCTCTCCACGCTCGTGCTCGGAGCGGGCCCGGCGGGGCTCATCGGCATCCTGGTCGGCAGGTTCAGCGCCGATCGCCTCGGGCGGACGGTCACGGCCGGGGTGGCGATGGCCGCTACGGGGCTGGCGGTGACCTACGCCTACGGGGGCACCGCGCAGGAGCTGGCCATCGGCTATCTGCTCGCGATCACCGCCAGCAGCGCCTTCGCGCCACCGACCGGTGCGCTGGTCGCCGAGCTCGTGCCGACCGCCGTACGCGCGACGGTGGCGGGATGGGAGACGGTGGCCGGGGTGGTCGGGGCCGTCATCGGCCTGACCTCCTTCGGGGTGCTGGCGGACCTGACCGGCGGGTTCGCCTCCGCAGCGAGGTGGATCGGCATCGCGACGGCCGTCATCGCGCTCGGCTTCTGGTTCCTACCGGAGACCCGCGGCCGCGAGCTGGACGATCACGAACGCCCCTGACCCTGGCGGCCGGCTGGCCGATCGATGCACCGGGCTTCCCTCGCCCCGCATCCCCGAGCCATCCCAGCG
>JAWOCZ010000233.1:0-3348 GCA_046483565.1 Nitriliruptoraceae bacterium | reverse complement strand
CGGCCCCTGCCGGTCGGCGACCTGTGGGGAGCCGGCCCCCGCACGGTGGAGCGGCTCCACAGCTTCGGCTACCGCACCGTCGGACAGCTGGCGGACGCCGAGCTCAGGACGCTGCAGCGGGTGGTGGGGGAGGCGCTCGGCAGCCAGCTCCACCAGCTGGCCCGAGGTATCGACCCCCGTCGGGTCACGCCGTCGGAGCCGGCCCGCTCGATCTCCGGGGAACGGACCTTCACCCACGACCTCGATGACCCGGCGGAGCTCGAACGGCAGGTGCTCAAGCTCAGCGAGACCGTGGGCCGCCGACTCCGAGGTGCTGGGGTGGCGGGCCGCACGATCACGCTCAAGATCCGGTTCGACACCTTCGAGACCGTCACCCGATCCAGCACCCTGCCGACACCCACCGACCGCACCCGTGACGTGGCCACGATCGCCCTCGACCTGCTCGCCGGCCTGCGTCTGGAGCGGGTGCGTGTCCGTCTGCTCGGCGTCGGGGTGTCCAACCTCGGCGAGGGGGACGGCGCCCGCCAGCTGACCCTCGACACCGCAGCCGAGGAGGCGCCGAGCTCAGCGGCCACGGCACGACTGGCCGACCCGCGGTGGGAGCGGGTGGAGCGGATCGCCGATTCGGTCGCCGAGCGCTTCCAGGGGGTGGCGGTGTCGTACGCCGCGCTGCTCGACGAGCAGGAGGACCCCGACGAGGTGGCGCCACGGCGGGAGGACCGGACCCCGGGCGGTCCCTCCTCGCACGGCAGCTCCGAGGCCACCTCGGCATCCGGCACGTCCGGGGCCGGCGCGACACCCGGCACGTCGCGGGACGGCGCGGCATCCGGCCCGTCTGGGGCCGGCGCGACACCCGGCACGTCCGAGGCTGACCCGCCGGTGCCCGATGACCCCGTGCCGTGAGGCATCCCCCGCCTCAGACCAGCGGGAGGAACCGCACCCTCGAGCGCTGCCGTCGTCGACCGTCGAGGTGGTCGGCCAGTTCCTCGTAGACCGCATCGCCCACCATGAGCCTGAGCTCCACGGCCATCGAGCGGTACAACGGCTCCCGGCCGACGAAGGCCACCTCGTCGTCCAGGCACCACCAGCCGAACTCGGCGCCGCCGTCCCCCCAGTGGCCACGCTCGTAGGCGGCGATCGTGTGGACCTGGAGGGTCCCGCCGTCGTTGGCGGTCACCTCCTCGATCGTGCGGTGCAGCGGGACCTGCCAGCACACCGTCGGCTTGTAGGTCGAGTGATGGACGCGATCGGCTGCGGCCAGGTGGTGCAGCGCGCAACCAACCCCGCCGGCGAAGCCGGTCCGGTTGGCGAAGATGCACCCGCCGTCCACCACCCGGGTCAGCACCTCCCCTTCCTCGTCCTCGGTCAGCACGCCCTCGGAGCGCGCGCTGGCGTGGAACTGCATCCGCTCGGGATCGAGGCGGTCAGCCACGAGCGCGGTCAGTTCGGCCGCATCGTCGTCGTCGTTGAGGTAGGCCCCGTGGACGCAGCAGCCGATGGCCGGATCCTGCTGGCCGGGGTGCACGCCCTCGCACCCGTTGCCGAAGATGCACGTGTAGGACGACAGCAGGAAGGACACGTCGAACGTGTAACGCACCCGGTCGTCGGCCGGGTCGCGGATCGACACCCACTCGCGTTCGAGCAACCGCGGCTCCTGATCGGGGTCGTTGCCGGAGCGTAGCGATGCGCGCGTAGGCTCCCGGTCGCGAGCAGCGGGTCGGACGTCGAGGTCGGGCAGCGGAGGCAGTCGTGAGCGAGGTCAGCTACGAGGTGGTCGAGGGGGTCGCGCACGTCACGCTCGACCGACCCGACAAGCGCAACGCCATGGACCTCGAGGTGTTCGCGCAGCTCGCCGAGGCCGCGGCCCGGATCCAGGCGGACGGGTCGGTGGGAGCCGCGGTCGTCGCCGGTAGGGGTGGCACCTTCTCGGCGGGGCTCGATCTGGCCACGCTCGGCGGCCTGCTCACCGCGGGTGCCGACCCTGCTGCCGAGGAGCCGGCCGGTGCGCTCGACCCGGCGATGGTCGCCAGGCTGCAGGCCACGTTCACCGCCTACGAGGAACTGGACGTCCCCGTGCTGGCGGCCATCGAGGGGCACTGCCTGGGCGGCGGTATCCAGCTCGCGGCCGCCTGCCACCTGCGGGCCGTGGCGCCCTCGGCGTCGCTGGCGGTGCTGGAGGCGCGTTGGGGCCTGGTGCCCGACCTCGGCGGCACCTACCGGCTGCCACGACTCGTCGGCCCGGGTCGGGCGACGGAGCTCGCGATGACGGCGCGGATCTTCGACGCCGAGGAGGCGCTGCGGATCGGCTTCGCCGAGCTCGCGCTACCGAGTGACCAGCCGCAGGCCGCGGCGCATGAACACGCCGCTCGCTGGGCGGCCGGACCGGGCAGCGTGCGGCGCGTCCCGCGTCTCGTGCGGGAGAACCTCGCCCGGGACCGCACGGCTGCGCT
The DNA here is from genome assembly GCA_046483565.1 of Nitriliruptoraceae bacterium. Lineage (GTDB taxonomy): Bacteria > Actinomycetota > Nitriliruptoria > Nitriliruptorales > Nitriliruptoraceae > T1Sed10-7. The sequence continues at coordinate 898 of JAWOCZ010000233.1, read as the reverse complement.
CGGCGCGGAGATCGCCGCGCAGGTGGCGGTCGTGTCCGGACCCGATGTCCGCGAGGCCATCACCGCGCACCTCGAGGGGCGAGGACCCCGTTTCACCGGTCGTTGAGGGCCAGCGCCGCGGGCAGCGGATGCCGAGCGCGCTCATCGCTCGCCTGGGCTGGAGGGACGGTCCGCGGCTGTGCGCACCATCGAAGCCGTAGGTACAGTCAGAACACACGGACAGGTCAGAGGGGACATGCCGCTTTCCGAGCATGAGGAGAACGTCCTCGCGGAGATCGAGCGACAGCTCGCCGCCGAGGACCCCCGCTTCGCGTCGCGCGCCCGGCGCAAGCTCAGACTCTCGCGGGTCGGGCAGCAACGGCTCGCCATCGTGTTGGCGTTCGTCGGGGTCGTCTCCGTGCTCTCGCTCGGGTTCGTGTCCTCACCGTGGAACCTCATCGTGCCGGCCGTCGGCTTCCTGTTCCTGCTCGTCGGCATCATCCTCGGCCTCTCGGCGCGTCGCGCGCGCTCCGAGGACTCGCCGTCCTTCGTCCCGCCGGACGATCGCAGCTGAGCCTCCCGCCGGGTTCGGCCACACGCCGCCGGCCCATGCTCAGCGCGCATGCCAACGCCGCCGCAGCCGGCGATGCGCCCCGCGGGCCGCTGTCGCCGCACGTCGCAGCGGCACCAGTGCCTGTTCGCGTCGTCGGACGCGGGACAGCAGCGTCTCGGTGAGCCGGTCGAGGGTGTCGACGGCGCTGGCGGCCTGCCCCGGATCCAGCGAGCCGTCGAACGCGGCCGCCTGGACGAGCCGTGCCGTGGTGTCGTTGTCCCGGTCGATCCAGCCCTGGGCTTCCCACCGTGCGATGACCTCACGGGCCGTCTCGTGCTCGGCACGGTCCAGCCCGACGCGTCGGGC
>JAWOCZ010000139.1:0-13797 GCA_046483565.1 Nitriliruptoraceae bacterium | reverse complement strand
TCGCGAGGCGCCGGCTGCGGTTCGTCCGGGTCAGGGTGTCGCTTTGCAGCGGATAGTCGCTGTTTCCTGCCAGGCGTGCGGTTTCCGTGCCGCGACCGGCTGGGTGATCCCCTCCGTCGGGTGCTCGGCCTCAGGGTCGTCAGCCGACCCCGACCAGCTGGGTCCGCGCCAGCTCCGCGTACAGCCCGTCGGCGAGCAGCAGCTCCTGGTGGGTCCCACGCTCAGCGATCCGTCCGGCGTCCAGGACCACGATCTCGTCCGCATCGACCACGGTCGACAGCCGGTGTGCGATGACCAAGCTGCTCCGTCCCTCCAGCGTCTCCTTCAGGGCGGCTTGGACCAGCCGCTCGGACTCGGTGTCGAGGTGGGCGGTCGCCTCGTCGAGCACCACGATCGCCGGGTCCTTCAAGAGCACCCGGGCGATGGACAGCCGCTGCTTCTCCCCACCGGAGAGCCGGTAGCCGCGCTCACCGACGATGGTGTCGTAGCCGTCCGGCAGCGCAGCGATCGTGTCGTGGATCCGGGCGGCGCGGGCCACGCGTTCGAGGTCGGCGTCGGTGGCATCGGGCCGTGCGTAGCGCAGGTTCACCGCGATCGAGTCGTGGAACAGGTGGGGATCCTGGCTGACCACCCCGACGGCATCAGCGACCGAGGTCAGCGTCAGGGAACGGACGTCGTGGCCGTCGATGCGGACCGCGCCCTCGGTGACATCGTGCAGACGCGGGACCAACGACGACAGTGTCGACTTGCCGGCACCCGAGCGTCCGACGAGCGCGATCATCGCGCCGGGTGCGATGTCCAGGTCGATGTCACGCAGGATCCAGTCGGAGGCCTCGTCGCCGTGCGCGGCGGTCGGCCCCTCGAGTGAGGCCAGGTGCGAGCCGCTCGCCGCGGGGAACCGGAACCACACGTGGTCGAAGGTGACACGGCCCGACGGATGCTCGAGCTCGATGGCTCCGGGACCGTCCTCGATCGGCCGCGGGAGGTCCACCACCTCGAAGACCCGCTCGAAGCTGACGAGCGCCGTCATCAGATCGACCCGCGCGTTGGACAGCTGGGCCAGGGGACCGTAGAGCTGGGTCACGTACAGACCCAGCGCGACCACGGTCCCGACCTGGATCGCGGAGGTGTCGTCGATGACCAACCACCCTCCGACGAGGTAGACGACCGCCGTCGCCAGCGCGCCGACGAGACCGAGCGAGGCGAACAGTGCCCGACCGGTCATCGCTTGCTTCACCCCGATGGCGGCGACCCGCTCGGCCTTGCCGTGGAAGGTCTCCACCTCGCGATCGATACGCCCGAACAGCTTGACCAGCAGCGCTCCCGCCACGTGGAAGCGCTCGGTCATGACGGTGTTCATCTCCGCGTTCAGCGCCATGCCCTCGCGCGAGAGCGCCTGGAGCCGTCGCCCGACGATGCGGGCCGGGATGATGAACAGCGGGAGCAGGGAGATCGCGATGAGCGTGACCCGCCACTCCAGCGTGAACATCACGATCAGGGTGATCGTGACGCTGATGAGGTTGTCGATGATGCCGCCGAGGGTCCCGGTCAGCGCGCGTTGCGCCCCGATCACGTCGTTGTTCAACCGGGTGATCAGCGAGCCGGTCTGCGTGCGGGTGAAGAAGGCGATCGGCATGGTGTGTACGTGTCGGTACAGCATCGTGCGCAGGTCCAGGATCAGCTCCTCACCGATCGATGAGGACAGCCACCGCTCCAGCATCGACACGACGGCGACGACGATCCCGGCGCCGATCAGGCCGACGAACAGCCAGACCAGCAGTCGCCGGTCGCCGTCGGGGATCGCGCCGTCGATGATCTCCCGGATCAGCAGTGGCGGAGTGGCCGACACCCCCGCCGCCAGCACGATCAGGGCCACGAAGCCCAGGAGCCGCTTGCGGTAGGGGCGAGCCAGGCCCCATGCCCGCCTGGCGACCGTGCGATCCAGCCCGCGCGACGCGAGCTCTGCGGTATCGCCCATCGGTCGCAGCGGCATCCCGCCGTGTCCTCGCACCTGCTCGCTCCTCGTTCGTCACCCGGAGGCGCAGCCTCCGGTGTCCTGTGGGATCCTGCGATGCGACGGATGGCGCATCCCGGTCCTAGCCTGAGACGGTATGTCCTCCACACCGCGCTTACGCCCGACCTCACCGGCAGCCACGCAGCCTGTGGCTCCACGTGCGCTCGCAGGCGCTGGACGTCGTGGCCGACGCACGCCTCTTCCTGGCGCTTCGGTGCCCGCGGGGTCCGTGGCCGGGAGCCTGGCACCGGCAGGGGTCGGGCTGCTCGCGGCATCGTTGGCCTCGGGCCTCCACGCGGCGTGGGGGGTGCGGCGGATGCGGGTCCGAGCTGCCGGGGTGGCTCCGCTCGATCACGCGGTGGACCTGCCCGGTCGCTTCCCGCCGCGGTACGTGGTGATGCTCGGTGATTCCGCTGCGGCAGGCCACGGTCTCGATGGCCCGGAGGAGGCGGTCCCGCGTCGGGTGGCACGTGCACTGGTCTCCCTCGATGGCCGCGCCACCGCCGTCCGCAGCGTCGCGGTGGACGGGGCCACCACCGACGACGTGCTCCGGACACAGCTGGATGCCGCCCGGGGCGCTGACGTGGTGCTGCTCGGCGTCGGTGCCAACGATGCCTTCCGCGTCCTTCGGTCCTTCTCGGAGGTGGCCGACACCACCCACCGCCTGCTGGCCGCGATCCGTGAGGTGGCGGCGCCGGGCGCTCGTCTCGTCTTCCACACCTGTCCCGACCTGTCGATGGCACCCGGGTTGCCGGTGGTGCTGCGACCCGCGGTCGGCTGGCGGTGCCGTCGCGTCGCCGAAGCCCAGCACGCGGTCGCCGCCGCGCACGGTGTCCCGGTCGCCGATATGCCCCGCGACCGCCTCAGCCCGGAGGTGTTCGGATCGGACCGCTTCCACCCGGGCGCGGTGGGGCACGCTCGGCTCAGCGAGCGGGTCGTCACCATCCTCACCGACGGCTCGGCTGGCATCGCCGCGCCGTCCTGACGAGCGGCTCCGCACGTGTGGTGACGAGCGGCACTGCACGTGTGGTGGCGGGCGGGACCGGCGCGCCGGCGGCAGCGTTGTCGGAGCTAGCCTGCCCCGCATGGCCTGCCGCTACCGTTGCGAGCCGGGGCGGCACCCGCAGCCGGACCGCAGACCGCTGACACCCGCGGTACGCATCCTCTCGCCCCCGACCACCTCGAGGCCGCCGTGTCCGATCCCGAACCGGAGGCGCTGACCGCCGACGAACGCGAGCTGCTCGGCCGGTACGTCACCGATCCGGACGGTGAGGTGTTCGCTCTCACGGGCCTGCCCGAGGTCGTCAAGGGCGCCTTGTTCGCCCGTTACTCGCGCTACGGCGGCTCCCTCAAGCGGCTCTTCCTCGACGAGTTCGCCGACGACCTCGACACCGACGATCCGGCCGCGCGGGCGGTCACCCTCTACGACAAGGTGTTCAACGAGTACGGCGACGACTCGGTGGCGCAGCTCGGGGGCGCGCACGTGGCGCTCGAGGACGTCTCGAACCTGCTGACCAAGCGCATCGAGTGGGGCCGCCTGGCTGCCTACCTCGAGCAGTCCACCCGCTACATCCCCTACGACTCGAAGCCGGGCGGTCGCTACCGCTATCACCGGGACGCCGAGGTGATGGCCGGTCGACACGCCGCGGCCTACGTCGAGCAACTCGACGCCATCTTCGACCTGTACGCCGCGATGGTGCCGCAGGTCCTCGAGTGGGTCCGCCAGCGGTGGCCGAAGGACGAGGCCACGTCCCCGTTCGCCTACCGCAACGCCACGAAGGCCAAGGCCCTCGACCTGCTCCGGGGCCTGCTGCCGGCGGCCACCACCTCCAACATCGGGATGTTCGCTTCGGGGCAGTCCTACGAGGGGCTGCTGCTGCGGTTGCAGGCCGACGAGCTGGTCGAGTCGCGCAGCCTCGCCGACCGGTTGCTCACCGAGCTCAGGCGGGTCATCCCGTCCTTCCTCACCCGGGTCGACCGTCCCGACCGGGGCGGGGCGTGGTCGGCCTACCTCGCCGACCGCCGGGAGGAGACCCGCGCCCTGGCCCGTGCGCTGGTCCCGGCGGCACCCGTGCAGCCCGCCGAGCTCGTCACCCTGACCGACTGGTCACCGCGTGACCCGGTGGACGCCGAGGTGGCACTGGTCACCGCGGCCCTCTACCCCCACGTGACGATCCCCGAGCAGCAGCTGCAAGCGGAGGTACGGCGTTGGTCACCGGCACGTCGGGCCGAGGTCCTCACCGCCTACGTCGGTGACCGCGCCAATCGACGCCACAAGCCGGGACGTGGCTTCGAGCGGGTGTGGTACCGGTTCGACGTCCTGGGCGACTACGGGGGCTTCCGTGACCTGCAGCGCCACCGGATGCTGACGATCGAGTGGCAGGACCTGACGACGGCACATGGGTACGAGACCCCGCCGGAACTGGCCGAGGCCGGCGTCGAGGAGCGCTGGCACCAGGCCCTTGAACGCTCCGCGGAGCTCGAGGCGTTGCTGGCTCCTGACCACCCGGCGGCGGCCCAGTACGCGGTGTGCTTCGCCTACCGCGTGCGCTACGTGCTCCAGCTGAACGCCCGCGCGGCGATGCAGATGCTGGAGCTGCGTTCGATCCCCCAGGGTCACCCGCAGTACCGCCGGGTCGTGCAGGCGATGCACCGTCAGATCGGGGAGGTCGCCGGGCACCGGGCCGTGGCGGACGCGATGGTCCACGTCGACCATGGCGCGAGCGATCTGGAGCGTCTGGCATCGGAGCAGGCAGCCGAGCGTCGTCGTCAGGCCCGGGCGGCCGGTGCGCAGCGAACGCAGGTGGCCGACCCCACCGGATCAGGGGAGGGTTCGGCATGAACGAGCGTGTGCGCACCGTGCTGCTCGGCGTGACGGTCGGCGTGGTCCCGCTGCTGCTGCTCGACCTCGCCAGGATCCTGACCGATGCCGTGGCCGCCGACGGCGGCGAGACCAGCGTGTGGTGGCCGGTGGCGTCCTACGTCGCAGCTGGCGCGGTGGCGGCCTTCGGCATGGGGGCCGGACGCCACGACCGGCTCGTACCGGCGGTCGGCGCGCTGATACTGCTGCTGGTCGTGCTGCCCACCGTGCCCGTCTCCCTCGCGGAGCGGCTGCCGAGCCTGCCCCTGCTCCCGGCCGCGGCCGCGAGCCAGGCCGTGGTCTTCGCGATCGCCGGCGCCTACCTGTACGCGGCCGTGCGGGGGCCACGGAGCTGACCTGGCCGCGGCCGTGCGGGGGCCACGGAGCTGACCTAGCCGTTCGCGACGGCGGTGAAGGTCGTGTGCGTGCGCACGGGGGGCGCCAGCGGGGTGCCGTCGCCACGCTGCAGGTCGACGGTGAGCCGCCAGGTCCCAGCCGTCACCGGCAGCTCCACACCTACCTCGTCGCAGGGGTCGGTGACGGTGCACCCCGTCACCTCGATGTCCAGCCGGCGTTGGGGGCTGGCGCCGTCGTCGGCGCGCACCTCCTCGATCGCCACGGTGAGCTGCCCGGCCTCCTCGGGGTCGTCAGGGAGGTCATCGAGCGATGCACCCCCCGGGCCGATCGAACCGCCGGTCACGCGCACCGACAGGGGCACGGCTCCGGCCGGGATCTCCTCGCCCTCGGCCGGCGTGACGATCGCGAGTGCGGCGTCGTCGCTGAGCGGCAGGACCTCGGGTGGCGGGTGCAGCGCGACGGTCAGGGGTGGGGAGAGCAGCCAGGCGCCGACCCCGGCCAGAGCCAGCGCGCCCATCGGCAGCGGCGCGGGGAAGCGCAGGTCGACGCCGGTCAACGCGCCGAGCAGTAGCGTCGCGAGCGCCACCACCGCGAGCGGCAGCCCCCACCCGATCCAGTCCGAGAGCAACCCGCTGGCCAGCACCCCGAGCCCGGCCACGATCGCTGCGCCGGCCACCGGCGACACCAGGTCGCCCGGCCGCCGCACCCCGACCAGTCCGATCCCCGCTGCCAGCACGACCCCGCCCAGCACGATCGCGGCGGCCACGATCATCGCCTGCCAGGTGGCGCCCGGACCGGCGTGTGCCAGTACGAGGTCGGCGTCGGTCACGGCAGGTCGGCGGGCTCGCCATCGGTCGCGATGTCGAGACGGACCGTGGGGACCCCGAGCGCTCTGATGCGCTCGACCACGGGCAGGTGCTCCGGGTGGACGCGGTAGCGGGTCAGTGCGTCCACGTCGGCGAACACGGTCAACAGCCCGGTGATCGTCGGTTCCTCCACGTCGCGGGCGACCCGCAGCCACGCCACCTCGTCGAGCCCGGCCAGGGCGGCCAGGGAGGCTTCCAACTCCTGCCTGGTGGACTCGTCCAGGTCGGTGCAGTCGAAGCGCACCACATGCCAGATCACGTCGGACTCCTCGGTCGCGGTCCCGCCCATCGCCAGGAGGTGTGACCCCGGGCCGGTGGGCATGGGCGTTAGGATAGGGACCGCGCGCTGCGTCCCGATTGTTCCGGATCGATCCGGGTCGGTCCAGATGCCGCGATCGACCGCTCACGAGGAGGCGATCAGCCTCGATGCCCACCCCGCCGCTCGATCACCCGAGCCCGCCCGACGGCATCGGCAGGGTCGTCACCGCGATGGTGACGCCCTTCACCGCTGGCCGCGCCCTCGATCTCGACGGGGTCGCCATCCTCGCGGAGCATCTCGTCGCCAACGGGACCGACACCGTGCTGGTCAACGGCACCACCGGGGAGTCCCCGACGCTGCAGGCCGCCGAGGCCCTCGAGGTGCTGCGGGTCGTGCGGGACACCGTCGACGGCCGTGCCACCGTCATGCTCGGCACCGGTTCGAACGACACCGCCAAGACCGTGGCCGCCACGGCCGCGGCCGCCGACGCCGGCGCCGACGCGGTTCTGGTCGTCACCCCGTACTACAACCGACCCGACCAGCGCGGCCTCGATGCCCACTTCAAGGCTGCGGCCGCCGCCACCGACCTGCCCATGGTGGTCTACGACATCCCGAGCCGCAGCGCCCGCGCCATCGACGTCGCCACCCACGTCTCGCTCGCCGAGGTGGAGAACATCGTCGGCGTCAAGGACGCCACGGCGGACTGCGGTCGCGCCGGTGACCTGCTGCGTGCGACCGCGGGCGCCCCGGGTGGTTACGCCATGTGGTCGGGGGCGGACGAGGTGAACCTGCCGCTGCTGTCGGTGGGGGCCGTCGGGGTCGTCTCGGTCGCCTCCCACCTCGTCGGTCCCGAGCTGGCCGCGATGGTCGCCGCGTTCCCGACCGATCCGGCCCGGGCTCGACAGTTGCACCTGGCCTGCCTGCCGGTCCACCGGGCGCTGTTCCGCGAGCCGTCGCCGGCACCCCTGAAGGGGGCGCTGGCGAAGCTCGGCCTGCCGGCTGGTCCGGTCCGCCCTCCCCTCGCCGACGCGTCGCCCGCGGCCGTCGAGGCCGTCCTCTCGGCGCTGCGGCCGATCCAGGAGCAACGATGAGCGCACGTGACGGGGTCGAGATCACCTTCCTCGGTGGCCTCGGCGAGATCGGCCGCAACATGGCCACGATCGAGATCGACGGTCGCATCGGCATCGTCGACGTCGGCGTGTTGTTCCCCGATGCGGAGCACCTCGGGGTCGATCTGATCCTGGCCGACTGGTCCTGGCTCAGCGACCGTGCCCAGGATGTTGATGGGGTGTTCCTCACCCACGGTCACCTCGATCACATCGGTGCCCTTCCGTACCTGCTGCGGGATCTGGACCGCTCGCTCGATGTCTACGGCACCCGGCTCACGATCGCGTTCTGCGAGGCGATCCTCGAGGAGTGGCCCGATCTGCCGCGACCGCGCTTCCACGAGGTCGAGCCGGGAGACCGGTTCACACAGGGTCCCTTCGACGTCGAGGCCATCCAGGTCAGCCACTCGATCCCCGATGGCGTCGCCCTGGCCTTCCGCACGCCCGAGGGCATGATCGTCCACACCGGCGACTTCAAGCTGGACCAGTCGCCCCTGGACGGCCGTCCCACCGACCTCGCTCATTTCGCCCGGCTCGGCGACGAGGGTGTCGACCTGCTGCTGGCCGACTCGACCGGTGCCGAGAACCCCGGCCACGTGCAGCCTGAGCGCACGATCGGTGCGACGATCCGCCAGCACCTCACCGAGGCCGAGGGCCTGGTCGTCGTGGCCTCCTTCGCCAGCCACGTCCACCGGATCCAGCAGGTGCTCGATGCGGCGATCGCCGTCGGGCGGCGCCCGGTGTTCGTCGGGCGGTCGATGGTGCGCAACATGGCGATCGCCGGGGAACTCGGCTACCTCGACTTCGATGCCGAACTGGCGGTCGACCCCAACGATGTGGACCGCTACGAACGCTCGGATCTGATCGTGGTCTCCACCGGCTCCCAGGGCGAGCCCTTCAGCGCCCTGTCGCTGATGGGTGCCGGCGAGCACCGACGGCTCGAGGTGGGGGAGGGGGACCTCGTCATCCTCGCCTCCAGCCTGATCCCCGGCAACGAGCAGGCGGTGTTCCGCTCGATCAACAACCTGTCGCGCCGTGGCTGCACCGTGATCCACGGCGGCGTCGCCCACGTCCACGTCTCGGGTCACGCCAGCCGCGAGGACCTGATCCTGTTCCACAACATCGTGGAGCCCGAGCACGTCGTCCCGGTCCACGGCGAACACCGTCACCTGCGCGCTCACGCCGAGATCGCCCGCGAGACCGGGTGCCTGCCCGAGAAGGTGTTCATCTGCGAGGACGGTGACTCGGTCGTCCTGCGCAACGGCGAGGTGACACGGGGCGAGGGCCGGCTCACCAGCCACGTCTACATCGACGGGCTCCTCGACGATGTCGGCCCGGCGTTGCTGCGCGACCGTCGACGCATCGGCGAGGACGGCATCTGCATCGCGATCGTCACGATCGACACCCATGCCCGTCGGATCGCCGGCGGGACGGTCGTCACCCAGAAGGGGGTCGTCTTCCACGAGCAGGCCGACGACATCCTCGAAGCGGCCCGCAAGGCGGTCGACACCGAACTCGAGGGTCTGCCGGCGCCGAGGTTCGAGGACACCGCCGCGATCTCCCGTCACGTGGTGCAGGCGCTCGGCAGGTTCTGGCGTTCGGAGACCGGCCGCCGGCCCTTCATCCTGCCGGTCGTGCAGGAGGTCTGAGCCCCTCAGCCTTCAGCTGCCGAGGTGTCAGGTCCGAAGGTTCGCGCGAGGTGCCAGGTCCCAGCGCCGGCTCCCGAGGCGTCAGGCCGGGGTCCCGACGCGGGCCAGCAGGTGTGCGACGACGTCCTGCGCGGTGTAGCGGTTGCTGCCGTTCAGGAGGCGCCCGAGGTCGAGCAGATCGTCCCCGGCGGTCAGCACCGGCGGCTCCGCGTAGCCCTCACGTCGGACCTGACCGAGGTCGATCGAGGTCAACAGCCCGTTGCACAGACACCGACGTCCGTCGGCGTCCTCCTCCGTCCCGCCCTTGCGCACGAAGTCCGCCACCGGCTCGGCCGAGCAGCGGTAGCCGAGCTCGCCGTCCTCCTTGGCGTAGGCCTCGCGCAGGTAGCCGACGTCGCACTTGCGTGGTCGGGCCTCGGCCACCGCCACCTCGGCGATCGTGTCGTCCAGCTCGACGAGCTTGAACGGGAAGCCCGTCGGACTGGCGACGGGGTCGGTGCGCACCGACATCGAGCCGTCGACGACACGGTCGAGGACCGCGTGCTTGAGCTCGGGCGTCAGCCCGGACTCCTCGCAGAAGGCGAACGCGGTGCCGACCTGGACGCCCGCGGCCCCGAGCTGCAGGGCTTCCTCGACCCGTTGCGGCGTGCCCCAGCCACCGGCGAGCCAGAAGGGCTTGCCGAGGGCGGAGATCGCCTCCAGCTTGACGTCGTCGCGGGGGCCGTAGATCGGCTGGCCCGTCTCGTCCAGGTTCGGCTTGCCACGGGGCGGCGCGTTGTGGCCACCGGCCAGCGGCATCTCGACCACGTAGCCATCCGGTGCCCCGGAGGTGTTGCGGTCGAGGTAGGTGGCCAGGGTGTGCGAGGACACGATGGCGAAGAACCTCGGACGGGTGACCTCCGGTGCCGGGTGGCCGTCGAGGAAGTCGCTCGGCGAGAAGCGTGAGATCGCCTTCTCTCCACCGACGACGTCGACGCGCATCTCGACGTCCTCGTGTCGGGCCAGCCGGTCGAGCAGCGCCGGGACGTGGGCGGGGATGCCGGCGCCCATGAGGACCGCATCGGCGCCGGCGAGGACCGCGCCGTACAGCGAAGGCAGCGTCGGTAGCTGGATCTTCTCGAGGAAGTTGACGCCGATCAGGCCGTCGGTCCCGGCCTTGGCCATGGCGATCTCGGCGAAGTTGGCGACGACCAGCAGCTCGAGATCCTTGCGCGCGGGCTCCAGGACCGGACGTGCGACGCCGGGGAAGCGGGCGCCGTAGGCCTTCGGCTCGGCTCGGTAGTAGCGATCACGGACCCGGGTCGCGATCTCTGGGACCGGGAAGGCCTCCAGTGCGCGTCGGACGTGCCCGCCCGGATCGCCCTCGGAGAGCCGTCGGGCGACGGTGACGGCCACGGCGGTGCCTGAAACGACGCCGAACTGGCCGAGGTTGGCGACCGCCTGGGCCAGCTGCCAGCTGGAGGCGCCGACACCCATGCCGCCCTGGACGATGATCGGTTCGGTCACGACGGACTCCTCCACGTCGTTGCGGTCCGGCCCGGGTGCGGGGCGGGCCGACGACGGGTTCCTGCTGCGTAGCTTACGGTGTCGTAACCGTAACTTGCCGGGGGCGGGAGCGCGACCCCGGCTCCGTTCGACCGGCCGCGTCCCTGCGCGCTCGCCGCCAGGGGTGTAGTTCCACGCGTGTCGGTGCCGTTATCCTGCGCAGGCCACGATCGAGTCCGAGCCGAGGGGGTGCCGTGGCCTCGTCCACGAACACGCGCAAACGCTCCTCGAGCGGTACCGGCAAGGCCAAGGGTGCAGGCAAGGGTGCCGGCAAGGCTGCCGGCAAGGGTGCTGGCAAGGGTGCTGGCAAGGGTGCCGGGAGCGCCGGGGCTGCCAAGCGTGGCACCAAGGCGCCGGCCAAGGCGTCAGGAGCGTCCCGCTCGCGTTCCACCTCGACCAGGGGCGGTCGCGGCGGTGGGTCCTCGTCGGGTGGATCCTCGTCCGGTGGGTCCTCCGCCGGGGTGGGGTCCGCCTTCGCCGAGCACCTCGGCGAACGCCGCCGCGACATCGGCGGGCTGGCGCTGGTCGTGCTGGGGGTCCTGGTCGGCCTCGGGACCTACGCCGATGCGGCGGGCCCGGTCGGTGAGTTCCTGGAGGCCGTCGCCCTCGGACTGCTCGGACTGGTGGGCTACGTCACCCCGGTACTGCTGACCTGGTTCGGTCTGCTGGTCGTGATCGGACGACCGGGACCCGAGGTCGGCCGGATCGCCATCGGGGCCGTGATCGGACTGCTCGGCATCCTCGGCGGATTCCACCTGCTGGCCGGTGCCCCGGACCCGAGCGCGGGCATGCGCACCCTGTGGCAGGCCGGCGGTCTGCTGGGCTGGGCGGTCGCGACCCCGCTGGCGTGGGCCCTGTCGGTGTGGGGGGCCGCTGCGGTGCTCACCGCGCTGCTCCTGCTCGGTGTGCTCATCGTGACCCGGACCTCCTTCGGCAGGGTCATCGAACTGCTGCGCTCCTCGTTGGTGCCACGCGCCGACAGCTCGCAGGACGGCGATGGCACGGGGACAGCGGCCGAGGCTGAGGCGACCCAGCCGGTCGAGCGGTCGGGACGTGCGACGCGGCGTGGCGACGGTGAGCCGGCTCGCGAGGACGGCACGGCCACCGATGCCACGGGGACCCGGGTCCGGGCCACGCTGGCTGGCACGAGCGCTTCGCAGCCCTCCCTCGCCGAGGGCCTGATCGGTGACGGCGAGCCCACGGCTGACGGCCACGCCGAGGTGGCCCACGTCCCGGATCCGCCGGTCGAACGGGCCCGGGTGCCGGGGGAGGCCACGGTGCGCAAGGCCGCCAAGGTCCGCCCCGTGGAGAGCTTCGATGACTACCAGCTGCCCTCGCTCGAGCTGCTCGCGGCGGGTCGGGTGGTCGGTCGTGACTCGCGCCGGGTGATCGAGGCGCAGAGCGCTGCACTCCAGGAGACCTTCGATCAGTTCGGCGTCGACGCGACCGTCGCGCGTTCGAACCGGGGGCCGACGGTGACCCGGTTCGAGATCGAGCTCGGTCCCGGTGTGCAGGTGAAGAAGGTCGCCAACATGGGCGACGACATCGCCTACGCCCTGGCGGCTTCGGACGTGCGCATCGTGGCCCCCATCCCCGGCAAGTCGGCGATCGGTGTGGAGGTCCCGAACCGTCAGCGGGACCTCATCACGCTCGGGGACATCCTCCGCAGCGACACCGCCGCGCAGGACCCCCACCCGTTGACGGTGGCACTGGGCGTCGACATCGCTGGTGGGCCGGAGCTGATCAACCTCGCCACCATGCCCCACCTGCTGGTCTCGGGTGCGACCGGATCGGGGAAGTCGGTCACGCTCAACGGCATGATCTCCTCCATCGTCATGCGCGCCCGGCCCGATCAGGTCCGCATGATCCTGATCGACCCCAAGCGGGTCGAGCTCAACGCCTACGAGGGGGCGCCGCACCTGCTGTCACCGGTGGTGACCGATCCCCGTCGGGCCGCCGATGCCGTGCAGTGGTGTGTGAAGGAGATGGAGCAGCGCTACGAGCTCCTCGCCCACCTCGGCTACCGCAACATCGACGGCTACAACGAGGCGGTCGCGGCCGGCGAGGTGGCGGCCCGCCCGGGCCCACCGGACGAGGACGGGCTGGCGACCGAGCTCGAGGCGCAGCCGCTGCCCTACATCCTGCTGGTGATCGATGAGCTGGCCGACCTGATGCTGGTGGCCCCGCGTGACGTCGAGGACGCCATCTGCCGGATCGCCCAGATGGCGCGGGCGGTCGGCATCCACATGATCATCGCGACGCAGCGACCGTCGGTCGATGTCATCACGGGGCTGATCAAGGCGAACATCCCTTCACGGCTGGCGCTGCAGGTCGCCTCGCAGACCGACTCGCGCACGATCATCGACATGAACGGCGCGGAGAAGCTGGTGGGCAAGGGCGACATGCTGTTCCTGCCCGCCAGCCAGGGCAAGCCCACGCGGCTCCAGGGCTGCTGGGTCACGGAGCGCGAGATCACCACCGCGGTGGCCTTCTGCAAGGGCCAGCGGCAGGCGGAGTACGACGACCGGGTGGTCAAGGACGGCGAGGCCGCGCAGCAGGCGGACGCCGCACGCTCCGGCGACGACGGCTCCGACGAGGCGCTCCTGCGGCGCGCCGCCGAGCAGGTGGTGGTCAGTGGGCTCGGCTCGACCTCGATGCTGCAGCGCAAGCTGAGGATCGGGTTCGCCCGCGCCGGCCGGCTCATGGACGAGCTCGAGGAGCTCGGCGTGGTCGGCCCCAACGAGGGGTCCAAGGCCCGCGAGGTGCTGTGGTCCCCGGAGCAGCTCGACGAGGCGCGGGGACAGGGCGTGCTGTGACCCGCTGGCTGCCGCGGGCCGGGTCCGGTCCGTGGCGCCGGGGCGGTCGCGGAGGGTAGGCCGCCGGGTGGTGTCACCGGCCCCGTTGCGCGGCGGTCGCCCTGCGCTGCGCTCCCCGCCGGCGCCCCGCAGCCGTGCTCACCGCCAGCGGAACTCTCCCGAGGCCTGGGGGCGCTCGCCCTTCATCTGCCGGCGACCGTTGGCCACCGCCAGGCCGCCGCCGACGAACAGCGCTGCGAGCAGCAGCAGCCCGACCCGGTCCCGAGGTGTTTCGGCCAGCGCCGGTCGGCCGCCGTCTGCCTCGTCCGTCTCCGCGACCTCCTCC
>JAWOCZ010000128.1:0-16317 GCA_046483565.1 Nitriliruptoraceae bacterium | reverse complement strand
CGCGGGCAGCGCTGGGTGGCGCTCGCGCCCGTCGTGATCGGCTTCTTCGAGTTCACCTTCATGCGCGTCCGGGACGACGCCCCGATCGAGGAGCTGGCCCGCCTGTTCGACGAGTACCTGTTCACCGATGACGGACACCACCTCGCCCACAGCGTGTTCGAGGGCAGCGTCCAGGTGGGCCGCACGATGGTGCGCGAGGAGGCGCTGCCCGAGCGCCCGCCCACCGAGGTCCTCGCCTGGGAGCGGGCCACCGCGGTGGTGTCGGAGGCGACCACCGTGGCGGTGTCGGACTGCCCCTGCCGCACCCACGCCGGCCTGCTCGGTCGGGCCTGCGACGCTCCGGTGCGTACCTGCCTGAGCTTCGGCGCCGCCGCCGAGGCGCTGATCCGCGCGGACCTCGCCGACCCGATCAGCAACGCCGAGGGACTCGAGGTCCTGGCCGAGGCCAAGGCAGCGGGCCTGGCCCAGACGGGGGACAACGTCCAGGAGCAGCTCACCTACCTGTGCAACTGTTGTGGGTGCTGTTGCGGGATGATGCAGGCGATCCGCCGGGCCGGGCTGCACGACGCCATCGTGCCCTCGAACTGGGTCGCCAGCATCGATGCCGAGCGGTGTCGGGGCTGCCGCGACGGGTGCGTGACCGCCTGCCCCGCAGAGGCGATCGAGCGGTGCGACAGCCAGGGCCAGGGGCGGCGTGCGTACTGGGCGGTGCTCGACCAGGAGCGGTGCCTGGGCTGCGGGGTGTGCATCGACCAGTGCCGCTTCGACGCCCTCGAACTGGTCCCGCGCGAACAGCGCTCCTACACGCCGCAGACCACCCTCGACCGGATGATCGCCATGGCGCTGGAACGCGGCAAGCTCGGCGACCTCATGCTGGACACCCTGGACGGCGCCGGTCCCGTGGCGGTCGCTCGGCTCCTGCAGCACCTCGAGCGCTCCTCGCTGGGCACGGCGCTGCGGGCCGTCGAGCCGCTGCGCTCGGTCTTCCTACGGGGGTTGCTCGCCACCGTGCACCGGTCAGCGGCGGCGGTGCCGTCCCGCTGATCGCCCTCCCGGCGCCGGGAGCGTCGCGGTCAAGTCGTCGGTCAGTGCCGCAGCCACGGGTCACGGTCGCTGGCTCCCGGCGGCCGGGAGCCCTGCGTCCGCTCGTCCGCCAGCACCCGCAGGTCCGACTCGAGCCGGCCGAGCTGGGAGGCGACCCCCGACAGCGCGCGGATCAGCAGGGACATCCCCATCAACGTCGCACCGACGGCGAACGTGACGAGCCAGAGCACGATCGCCATCGGCCAGTCTCCCGCCCGCAGCAACCAGGTCCCGGCGGCGATGCCACCGAGTCCGGTGGCGTAGGCCAGCAGCACGCACGCACGCGCGGCGATCCGGAGTTCGCGGGGGCTCGGGAGGTGGTCCATGGCCGCAGGGTGGCAGACCGCGGCGCGCGGGGCCACCTCGACCGCCCACCGAGGTGGCGGCGTGCCCGGGGCCGGACCGCCGACGAACGCTACGATCGTCCGGGTCGAGGAGTGCTGCGGTGGAGCTCGAGCACGGGTGGCAGGGTCCTGGCGATCTCCCGCGCTGGGTCCTGGTCGATCGCGCCGTGGCCCGGCTCCAGGAGGTACTGGAGTCGCTCCCGCAGCGCCGGGCCCTGCCCGATCTCGACGAGCTGCTGGCCGCGGCTGGCGCCGATCGGCGCCTGCTCGAGGACGAGCGCGCCCGCAAGCTCCTCCAGGAGGCGATCCGTCAGCGGCCGCTGTCCTCGCTGGAGGAGGTCAGGGTCCTGCGCACCGAGGTGGAGCTGCTCACCGTCGAGGTGGCGGTGCTCCAGGAGCGCCTGACCGACACCTCGACCGAGGTGGCAGAGCGCCGGGAGCTGCTCGCCCGGCTGCGCCGGGTCCGTCGGCGTTGCCAGGACCTCGCCGCTCAGCTGTGAGATCCGGCCGATCCGGCCTCAGCCTGGTCGCTCCGCCCGGTCCACGACCTCGTGGAACCGACGCACCGTCACGTCGATCACCTGGTCGTGCCCCCACACCATCAGCCCCTTGGCGTACCGCGCCGCGGCACGCATCGAGGGCTTGCGCATCTCGACGTGCCAGCGGATCGTGAGGCGCGTCCCGCTGCCCAGTGGCTCCAGTGACACGTCCGCCGGGCCGTGGAGATCGCCGCTCAGCCGGGCGGTGATGTGCTCCGCGGGCCGCACCTCGTCGAGATGGATCCCGACCCGGAAGCGGTAGGGGATGGGTGGGACGACCAGGCCCCTGAGCACCCCGCCGTCGACCAGGCCCCCGCCCTCGGCCTCGAACTCCCTCAGCCACCGCCACCACATCGGGAAGCGCTCGGTCCGGGCCATCCACCGCCATACGACCTCGACGTCGTGGTCGAAGACCTCCTCGCGGTGCAGTCGGATCAGGTGCAGGGGATCCGCGCCGACGGGGGCGTCCATCATGTCTCGACCTCGTCGAGGTCGGCGCCGCACCACCGGTGGAAGGCCGTGGACGCGGACGCCTCGGCGTCGGGGTCGCGGACCAGGCGCTGCTGCGGCCGTGGGGCGCCGAGCGTGACGGTGCGGGTGAGCAGGCGCGGACCGCGGGCGACGGTGACCGCCACCGCCTCGCCCGGGGCGTGGGTGGCGAGGATCGCGTCGAGCCGGCCGCGGGCGACCGTGCGCCCGTCGACGGCCAGCAGCCGGTCCTCGCCGGACAGCCCTGCCGACCACGCGGGCCCGTCGCGCAGCACGCTGGCCAGGACCACCTCGCTGTCGGACTCACGCAGGTGCACGCCGAGGTGGGGGACGCCCGGCGGGTCCGCCTCCCGCCATCGCAGGCCGACGGCCCCGACCACCTCGGCGAGCTCGGGCAGCCCGGGCACCGTGACGCGGTGCGCCGCCAGGGCGGCCAGCTCGTCCCCGCCGACCTCGGCGATGGCGGCCAGCACGTCGGATTCGTCGAACCCGGCCGGCTGCTGGCCGTGGCGCTGCCACAGCCGGCGGAACACCGCGTCGAGGCCCTCGCCGTCGGGGTCGACGCGTCGCAGCCGGAGGTCCAGCTCGAAGGCGACCAGCGACCCGTGCCCGTAGTAGTCCGTCATCACGTTGGGAGCGTTGTGATCGCGGACGTAGTGCTTGATCCACGCCTCGTGGGAGGCCTGCCGCAGGCTCTGGCGGTACACCCCCGGGGTGTCACGGGTGCGGGCCCAGGTGGCCTGCAGCGTGTCGAGGAGCCGGCGCGGCTGCCACAGGCCGGCGCGGGTGGGCACGAGCTCGTCGTAGTAGGCCGTCCAGCCCTCGGCGACCCACAGCGACTCGCTGTGGGTGGGGCGGTCGTAGGTGGGGTGGACCAGCGCTGCGGGCACCAGGCGCTTGACGTTCCACAGGTGCAGGTACTCGTGCGCGAGCAGCGACTGGAACCTGGCGGTCAGCTCGGGGTCCTGGAAGGTGTGGACGGGCATCTGCAGGACCGCCCCGTCGCGGTGCTCGAGCCCGCCGCCGCCGTCCTCCCACCCGGCGCACAGGATCGTGTAGCGGTCGGTGGGCAGCGCCCCGCCGAAGACCGCGCGGCTGGCCGCGGCGATCGCCTCGAGGTCCCGGCCGATGCGCTCGAGGTCCGGTGCCCCACCGTGGCCCGACCACACGAAGGTGTGCGGGACGCCCTCGATGTCGAGATCGAGGCGGGGGAGGTCGCCGACCTCGAAGGCGCTGTCGATCAGGTGGTCACGGTCGGTGGCCACGTAGGTGTCCGGCGCCTCGCCCGGGGGCAGCAGCGAGAAGACGCGGTGGTCGTCGGGGACGGGTGGCAGGTGGACCTGGTGGGGGCGGTCCTCGGCACCGTCGAGGCACAGGAACGTGGCCGCGGGGATCAGCAGCGCATGGTGGTCGTCCACGTGGTTGGTGCGCACGCTGAGGTCGTTGGCGTAGAGCTCCCAGCTGACCTCGACCTCGCCGGTCACCTCCTCGGGCAGCCGCCAGGCCGTCGTCCCGTCGCGGCGTAGGGCGAGGTGGTCGCCATGGTCGTCGCTCGCAGCGATCGTCTGCACGTGCCGGGCGTAGTCGCGGACCACGTAGCTGCCCGGCGTCCACACCGGAAGGACCAGGCGGGCCCCGGCGGCCAGCTCGCCGGGCACGGTCAGCGTGACCCGCACGAGGTGGTGCAGCCGGTCGCTGAGGTCGACGCGGTAGCGGATCGGCGCTGGCACCTACGCTCCTGTGTGGTCGGTGGGGCTCGGACCGGGACCACGTGGAGGCTACCGACCGTGGTGCGGCTACCTTCGCCGCTCCGGCACCCTGCGGCACCACCGAGCGGTCGCTCGGCGGGTGCTGCCGGACGGCCGGGTCGACCGCGGATCTGGAGGCGACGACGTGGCAGAACTGCCCATGGCCGACCGGCACGAGACGATCCTGCCGGGCGACCCGCCCGAGCTCGCTGCGGCGCTGGACGCGGCGCTCACGGTGGCGCCCGAGGAGCGCCGTGGCGCGGTGGCGGACGTCGCGGCCGCCCATCCGGCCAGCATCACCGGATGGGCGCAACTGGCCGACCTCGGCCGCGACCCGATCGAGCGCTACGCCTACGCCCGTGTGGGCTACCACCGTGGGCTCGACGCCCTGCGCGGCGCCGGCTGGGGCGGACGGGGCTACGTCCGTTGGGCCGAGCCGACCAACCGGGCGTTCCTGCGGTGCCTCGGCCGTCTCAGGGCTGCGGCCGCGGAGATCGGTGAGGATGCCGAGGTGGCGCGGATCACCGACTTCCTCGGTGAGCTCGACCCCGACTGGGACGACGCCAACCTGGCCGGCTGAGCCGGGTGCCCTCGCGCTACGGTCGGGGCAGGACGGCACGCGGGGCCGCCGCGGTGTGGGCAGGGAGGTGGTCGTGGCCGGTCGGATCGTCAAGGACGACATCGACGCCCTGCGCGCGCAGGCCGACATCGTCGCCGTGGTCGGCGAGTACACCACCCTGAAGCGTGCGGGCCGGTCGTTCAAGGGGCTGTGCCCCTTCCACACGGAGAAGACCCCCTCGTTCACCGTCACCCCCGACGGCAACTTCTACAACTGCTTCGGCTGCGGCGTCTCCGGCGATCTGTACGACTTCCTGATGCGGATCGAGGGACTGGAGTTCCCCGAGGCGGTGGAGGCGCTGGCGCGACGCACCGGCTTCCAGCTGCGGTACGAGCAGATGAGCGCCCGCGAACGTCGGGCCGTGGGGGAGCGCAGTCGGCTGGTGGCCGCCACCGCCGCCGCGCGCGACTTCCTCGTCGCCCAGCTGTTCGCCGACCAGGGCAAGGTCGCCCGCGACTACCTGCGTGCCCGAGGCTTCTCACGTGCGGACGCGGAGGCCTTCGAGGTCGGCTTCGCGCCGAACCGTTTCGATGCGATGTCGCGGGCGCTGACCGCCGACGGCATCCCCGAGCAGGACCTGATCGCCACCGGCCTGGTCGCGCGCAACGAGCGCGGCGGACTCCGCGACCGGTTCCGTGGCCGGCTGATGTTCCCGATCCACGACCCCGGGGGTGATGTCATCGGCTTCGGTGGCCGGATCCTGCCCGACCTCGACTACGGCGGGTTCGAGCCACCGAAGTACCTGAACTCCGCCGAGACCCCGCTGTACAAGAAGACGCGGGTGCTCTACGGGATCCGGCAGGCGCGCTCGGAGATCGTGCGCGCCGAGCAGGTGCTGGTCTGCGAGGGCTACACCGACGTGATGGCACTGCACCAGGCGGGGGTCGCCAACGCCGTGGCCACGTGCGGCACCGCGGTCGGGGTGGAGCACCTCAGGATGCTGGCGCGCTACGCCCAACGGGTCGTGCTCGCCTTCGATGCCGACGCAGCCGGGGTCAAGGCGGCCGAGCGGGCATGGGAGGCCGCCCGGGAGCTCAGCGGTGAGGGGCAGGGGCCACGGCTCGACCTCAGGGTCCTGGTGCTCCCCGATGGGACCGACCCCGCGGACCTCGTCGGTGAGGTCGGTGCGGCAGGGGTCCGGGACGCGCTGGACGCCGCCACCCCGGTGGTCCCCTTCGTGCTCCGCCACCACCTCGGTGACGCCGATCTCACCTCCGAGGCCGGCCGGACCGCCGCGCTGCGCGACGCGCTCACCGTCCTCGGTCGCGAGACGGATCCGGACCTGCGTCGCGAGTGGGCACGTACCGAGATCGCCGAGCGGATCGGCTACGCGTACGGGTTCGTGACCGAGACCGCCACCCGGCTCGGCGTGCAGCTCGATGCGCACGAGGGGGTGGCCACCGGCGGGCCGGAGGCGGGAGCCCCCAGCGGCGACGATGCGGCCCGGCGTGGTGGTGCCGGCGGTGGCCGCTCGCTCACCGCCGCCCGTGCACGGCTCGAACGGGCCGCGTTGCGCGCCCTGCTGCAGCACCCCGACCACCTCCCCGGCGAGGCCGCCGAGCTGGTCGAGGACGACCTCAGCCACCCCGATGCCCGGGCGGTGCTCAGAGCGGTCCGGGCCGGCGGGGGAGCGGGTGCCCCGCTCGAGGCCGTCCTCGAGGCAGCGGAGGACGACCGCATCCGCGGACTGTTGCGGGCTCTCGCGCTCGAGGAGGATCCGGAGACCGCCGACCCGGAGCTTCTCGGCGAGGTCGTCGCGGGCCGCATCCGGCGGCTGCTGGTGGACCGGGTCGACGCCGAGACCAAGGCGCTGCGCGACGAGCTCGCCCGGCTCAGCCACACCACCGAACCCGAACGAGTCCGGCAGCTCCAGCGTGATCTGGCCACCCTGCAACAGCGGCGCCGGACGTTGCTCGGCCAGCCCGTCTGAGCTGTGCGGCCGGTGCGCGTGGGATGCGCACCACCGAAGAACCGCTCATCGCCGGCGAGCGCTCCGTAGCATCGTCCCTGCTGGGCGAGCATTGGGAGGTGCGGAGCCGTGGGCGGTCCCCCCGTACGCCGGGAGGTGCCGGCCACCGCACTGCCCGGCGACACCCTGCCGACCCTCGTCCTCGATCTGACGCGCGAGGTGGTGGACGAGCTCGTCGCGCACGGCAGCCGGCGCGGGTTCGTGACCGCCCGCGAGGTGGCCACGGCCGTCGGGGACGCGGGGCTCGACAGCGAGGCGGTCCAGCAGGTCGGGGGGCGGTTGCGCGACGCCGCCGTGCCGTTGGTCGACGACCATCCGGTGACGCCGGGTACCCCGCCGCCCCGACCGACGCCGGCGGACGCCCCGGCCAGCGTCGATGCGGTCCGGCTGTACCTCAACGAGATCGGTCGGGTCGATCTGCTCGACCAGGAGTCCGAGGTCGACCTGGCCAAGCGCGTCGAGGCCGGGTTGGCGGCGGCCGCGGTACTGGACTCGCCGCAGGAGCTGACCACCGCCCGGCGGACCCGCCTGCGCCGCGTGGAGCGTCTGGGACGTGACGCCAAGCAGGTGATGATCGAGGCGAACCTCAGGCTCGTCGTCTCCATCGCCAAACGCCACGTGGGTCGTGGGCTGCAGTTCCCCGACCTGATCCAGGAGGGCAACCTCGGTCTGATGCGGGCGGTCGACAAGTTCGACTACACCCGCGGGTACAAGTTCTCCACCTACGCGACGTGGTGGATCCGCCAGATGATCAGCCGGGCGATCGCCGACCAGTCCCGCACCATCCGCATCCCGGTGCACCTGGTCGAGACGATGAACCGGTTGGGCCGCATCGAGCGCTCGCTGGTGCAGCGCCTCGGACGGGAGCCGACGCTCGAGGAGGTGGCCACCGCAGCCGAGCTCCCGGTCGACAAGGTCGATGAGTTCCGGCGTCTGGGGGTCGACCCCACCTCGCTGGACGCACCGATCGGGGAGGACGGTGACGGCTCCATGGGCGAGCTGCTCGAGGACCGCAACGCCACCGTGCCCGTCGATGCGGCCGCTCGGCTGTTGCTGCGCTCCGACATCGCCGCGGTGCTCGAGGACCTCAACCCCCGGGAGCGGACCGTGATCGAGCAGCGCTTCGGCCTGGTCGGCACGGAACCCTCGACCCTGGAGCAGGTGGGCGGCAACCTCGGCCTCACCCGTGAGCGCATCCGCCAGATCGAGGCGAAGGCGCTCGCCAAGCTGCGCCGACCGGGACGGGTCCACCAGCTGGACGGGTACCTGGACGCCTGAGCTGGCCAGCGAGGTCCACCGGGCCCGGCCATGTCACACCCCGGGCGTAGGTTCGACCCATGGAACCCGCCACCGCCCCCGCCGCCCCGCTGCCCGACGTCGCCGACGCCGCTGCGCGGGAGCCGGCTGCGTCCGTCGCTCGTCCGGAACAGACCGTGCTGCCGCTGGACCTGCCGGCCTCCCCGCAGGTTCGCGAAGTCGACCGCTCGAGCCAGCCGGGCGCACCGACCGGAGCAGGCACCTCGCCGGCGGATGCCGGACCGGACGAGGCCCATGACCAGCCGATCGGCTTCGCCCTCACCGCCCGCGCCCGCCGAGCGGTGGCCCCGGGGACCCTGCCGGAACTGTCCGTGGTCGGCGTCGGCTCCCGCCGCCCCGCGGTGCCCGGCGACGGGGCGCTGGAGGAACCCGACGACACGCGTCCGGCGCGGGCCCGGGCGTTGCGACGCGCCGGGGTGCCCGTGAGCGCCATCGTCCGCCAGCTCGACGCCGACCCGCTGGCTGTGACGGCCTGGGTGGGGGAGGTGGCGCCGACCACGCGGCAGGACGCGTCCGCGGACACGGGGACCTCCGACCGGACCGATGTCGGGTCGACCGGCGTCGCACCCACCGGCAGCGAACCCACCGGCGTCGGGTCGACCGGCGTCGGGTCCACCGGGACAGGATCCGCCACGGCAGCGACCGCTGACCAGGAGCTGGAGGTCGCCGCCCAGCTCGCCCGCGCCGCCGCAGCTGACCTGGCCCGCCAGCGGTTGTGTGACGATCCCGGCTTCGGGGTCGCGGTCGGACTGCTGGCCGCCACGGCGACCACCGACCGCCATGCGGTCACGATCACAGCGAGCGATGCTCGCCAGGTCGCCCGCGCCCTGGAGGTCCTCACCGCGCAGGACCCGGCCGTACCGGGGCGGCTCCGGGTCATCGTGCGCGTCGGGCCGCAGCTGGCCGGGGACCTGGTCCGCCACCGCATCGCCGGCGAGCTCGGCCTCGATGCCGTCCAGGTCTCCTGGACACGGTGGCGCTCCGCACCGCAGCCCGACGCGGTGCAGCTGCTGGTGCGGATCGCCGAGCCCTCGCTGGCAGCCAGCGTCGCCGGCTGGATCGATGCGGCACTGGAGCCGGCGCCGCAGGCGCTCGACCTCGCCTTCTGAGCGGGAGCGGGTAGCGCGTTAGGCTCACGGCATGTTCTCCGTCACCGCCACCGCCATCGACCGCGACGATCCGCTCGCCGGGCTGACGCTCGGGGAGCGCCCGGAGCCGACACCTCCTGATGGGTGGGAGCTCGTCGAGGTCCGCGCCGCCGCCCTCAACCACCACGATCTGTGGACCCTGCGTGGTGTCGGCATCGACCCGTCGAGGCTGCCGATCGTGCTCGGCTGCGACGCCAGCGGGGTCACCGCCGACGGGCGCGAGGTGGTGGTCCACGCCGTGATCGCCGACCCGGACGGGGGCGACGAGACGCTCAGCGGCGACTTCTCGATCCTGTCGGAGCGCGTGGACGGCACCTTCGCGGAGCGGCTTGCGGTGCCCCGCCGCAACCTGGTCGCCAAACCGGCCACGCTGAGTTTCGAGGAAGCCGCCTGCCTGCCGGTGGCCTGGTTGACCGCCTACCGGATGCTGTTCACCCGAGCCGGGCTCCGGCCCGGGCAGCGGGTCCTGATCCAGGGGGCCGGTGGGGGGGTCGCCACCGCCGCGCTGCTGCTCGCCCGCGCGGCCGGACTGCACGTGACGGTGACCAGTCGGGACGAGGAGAAGCTCGCCCGCGCCGCCGACCTGGGTGCCCACGTGACGCTGGCCGCCGGCGAGCGATTGCCGACCAAGGTCGATGCGGTGATGGAGACGGTCGGGGAGGCCACCTGGGCCCACTCCCTGCGTGCCCTGGAGCCGGGTGGCACGGTCGTGGTGTCGGGAGCGACGTCCGGGCCGAACCCGCCGGCGGACCTCACCAGGGTCTTCTACCGACAGCTCAGCGTCGTCGGCTCGACGATGGGCACCCGTGACGAACTCGTCCGCCTGCTGGGCCTGCTGGAGGCGACCGGTGTGCGCCCGCCCATCGATGAGGTGTTCTCCCTCGATCAGGCGCCGGCGGCGTTCGAGCGGATGCTCGACGGCGAGGTGTTCGGCAAGCTGGTGCTGCGCCCCTGAGCCGGCCTGAGCCGGCCTGAGCCGGCCTGAACTCGCCTGAACCGGACGGAGACCGCCCGGTGCCGGCGGTGGGTCGGATCGGGTCGGGCCGGCTCACGTTTTGCTGGCTCCGGGGGCCGGGCTCGAACCGGCGACATTTCGATTAACAGTCGAACGCTCTGCCTACTGAGCTACCCCGGAAAGGACACGCAGACGGGGTCTGCGGGCGGCCGGGAGTGTACCAACCACGGTCACCGGCCCCGCACCGTCGGTCGCTGGCTAGTCTCGATCGCACCGCGGAGGAGGTCGTGATGCGCAAGGACCTGGTCGTCATCCCCGACGACACCCCCGGACAACTCGCCCGGCTCGGCGAGGTGCTCGGGGCCGCCGACATCAACATCGAGGCCATCAGCGCCTTCACCGGGCAGGGCAAGGGGATCGTGCACGTCCTCGTGGACCGCGCCGACGACGCCCTCGAGGTGTTGGCCGCCGCGGGCATCGAGGTGCGCGCCGCCCGACGGGTCGTGGTGGTCCCGCTCCCCGACGAGCCCGGGCACCTCGGTGCGAGCTGTCGCACGCTGGCGGAGGCCGACATCAACATCGATCAGGCCTACATCGCCGCCGGCAGCAAGTTGGTCATCGTCTGTGACGACGTGGACCGTGCCAAACAGCTGCTCGGCGTCGTCGACGCGTGAGCGCGGCGCCCGCCCCTGCCGCGCCCGATCCCTCGGCCCAACGGGCGACCCCGTGCCCGGTCACCGGCCGCCTCGGTCTGTGGACCCCGACCCGGGAGGGGCGACCGCGGCCGGGGGTACTGCCCCGCCAGCCGCTGCCGCCCGATGATCCCGAGTGTCCCTTCTGCCGACCGGCACCCGACGACCCGCGCCTCCTCGCGCCGGAGGCGGACCGTGGGGCCGGACGCTGGTTCGGCATGCGCAACATCTACCCGCCGTTGTCGGGGCCGACCGGCACCGCCGTCCTCGCGGTCGCCACCGACCACGACCCGACGCTCACCCACCTGCGGCCGCAACTCGCCACGGTGTGGGCCACCCAGCTCGACGTCCAGCTCCAGCTCGCGCGCCAGGAACCGGATCGCTGGGCCCTGTTGACCACGGCGGTCGGCGTCAGCGCCGGTGCCTCCCAGCACCACCCCCACGGTCAGGTCCTGCTCTCCGCGGTCGTCCCGCCGGTGGTCCTCGAGCAGCAGCGGCGCTGGGATCGAGGCACCACCCCCGCCCAGGTCCTCGCGGATCCGCACACGATCGCGGTGCTCGGCGGTGTCCGCCTCGTGGCGCCACCGGTTCCGCTCGGCCCGCTGGACGTCTGGCTGGTACCAGAGCGCCGCGACGGGCTCGAGCAGCTCGACGTCGAGGTCGTGGCGTCGCTCGTGCACCGCTGGCTGGTCAGCGTCCACGAGCAGCTGACGGTGCCGGGGAGCTCGGCTGCCGCGCCGGTGGATAGCAAGACCCTGCTCCACGCCCCGTTGCCGGACGGGACGGGTCGCTGGTGGGCGGAGCTCCAGGTGACCGAGCGGCACGCGCCCGGGGTCGCGGCGGCGCCCCTGGTCGACGTGGTCGATCCTCCGGAGCGCCACGCCGCCCGGTTCAGATCGGCAGATCGGCCTGCTTGAACTCGTGCAGGTCCAGCGAGCCGTCGACCAGGTCGACCACCTGCTCGATACGCGTGGTCGCCACCTCGGCGTCACCCGCCGGACGGTCGAGCAGGCGCACGAACACGGCGCGTCGATCGGTGACGAAGGTCGGCACGCCCCAGACCGCGTGGTCATCGACCGCCTGCTCGTGCTCCTTCTGGAGCTGGCCGAGCGGCCCACCGTCGTCGATCGTGTCGAACACCTCGGCGGCGGGCAGGCCGTGACGTGCCAACACGTCCGTGAGCACGGTGCGATCCTTGATGTCGCCACCGTGGTCGTGCCGAGCGGCGAACAGCGCGTCGTGGACGTCGAGGAAGCGGTCCGGATAGTGGTCACGGACGGAGATGCCGACCTGGAGCGCCAACAGCCCCGAGGCCCCGTGGGGATCGGACCGCTCCCACACGTCCGGCTGCCCCTCCTCGACATGCCCCTGCGCGAGGCTGTAGGGAAGGAACCGCACGTCCCAGTCGGCACCCGCGCGCAGCCCGGCGACCACGTGCTCGTTGGCGTTGCGCGCGAAGGGGCACAGGTAGTCGAAGGTGATGGCGAAACGGCGGGTCACGGGAGCCTCCAAGAGCAGGTCGTCAGCGGCGGTGGCGGCGAGACTCATGCCCTTCGGACCTGACCTGCGTCAGGTACCGAGACAGCGACCGAGCGCCGCCAGGCTCTCGCCGCAGGCGGTCTGGATCCCTCGCAGCGTGAGCGCGAAGGCGAAGAAGGAACCCCAGGCGAGCCCGACGTATTCACGTTCCTCGCGACGCAGGCCCGCCAGGCGTCCGCCGACGATCGCGATCAGTGGGAAGAGCGAGCCGTACAGGTAGTGCAGCCAGGCGAAGGGCATCCCGACCACCCGACGCCCCAGCAGCAGGAGGACGATGCCGGTCACGGCCTGGAGGATCAGCAGGTTCTCCGTCCAGTGCTGGGTGGCCCACAGTGCGGTGGGCGTGTCCTCACGTCCCACCAGGCGCAGCACCAGTCCGGTGACCATGATCGTGAGGAAGAGCGCCACGATGACAGCGCCGAGGTAGCGGTGGAACAGGGTCACGAGCGGCCTCTGCGGCGGATACGGGTCGGTGGCGACGTACCGCGGGAGCGCGCGGGAGCCGACCAGTGGGCTCGCGCCGAGCGTAGCGACGGGCTCGGGGCGCGGGCTGCGGGCGGCACCTAGGGTCGTCGGTGTGGAACCCGGGACCGCGGACCCGGCGTGCCCTACCCGTGACGACCGGAGGAACGATCCATGCTGGCGGCGTTCTCGATCACCCCGCTCGGCGGCAGCGACTCGGTGGGAACGGCGGTTGCCCGGATCGTGGGGGTGGTGCGGGACAGTGGCCTGCCCAACGAGACGACCGCCATGTTCACGACCGTCGAGGGCACCCCGGCGGAGATCTTCGCCCTGCTCGAGCGCTGCATCGAGGAGGGCGAACGGCACGCACCACGGCTGTCGATCACGGCCAAGTTCGATCACCGCCCCGGCCACGACGACCAGCTGCGCCGCAAGGTCGAGCGGGTCGAGCAGGCGCTGGGTGAGCTCGAGGACTGATCGGCGCTCACGTCTCCCGGCGTGACGTCGCCCAGGCGCCCGCGAGCACGAGTGCGGTGCCGAGCAGCGCCAGGGGGTGGACGCGTTCCCCCAACGCCACCACGCCCAGCAGCACGGCCACGACCGGGACGAAGTAGATCGCGATCGAGCCCCGCGGCCCTCCGACGCGCCCGACCAGGGTGGCCATGAGCACGAAAGCGAGACCCGTCCCGAGCATGCCGAGCGGCAGCATCGCCAGGGCCGGCCCGACCGCGAAGGTCGACCCCGGCAGGGCCGCCAGGCCGAAGGGGGTGATCAGGAGCAGCGCCACCACCTGGACCCGCAACATCACCGGCAGGGCGCCGTAGCGCTGCTGGAGCGGCACCGCGATGTTGGCCGCGAGCCCGTAGAGCACGGTCGCCACCACCACCAGGCCGGCACCGAGTGCGGTCAGGGTGGTGCCCTCGGCCGCCAACCGACCGATGGGGAGCTCCGGGAGGGAGATCGCGACGATCCCGGCGAAACCGATGAGCAGCCCGACGGCCTGGCTCCGGCCCGGCGCCCGGCCGAGCAGCAGGGCGGACCACGCAGCGACGGTCAGCGGCATGGCACCGTTGATCATCCCGGCGACCGAGGAGTCGATCCACTGCTGCGCGACCGGGAACAGCAGCAGCGGGATCCCCATCCACACGACCCCGAGCAGGGCCACCCGGGGCCAGTCCTCGCGCATGATCGACGTGCGCCGTGCCCGGGGGACCAGCAGCAGCGCCGTCGCGCCCAGCCCGACGCGCAGCAGCGTGACCAGACCCGGCTCGAAGGCACGGAGCCCGATCTCCATCAGCACGAACGACGAGCCCCAGATCGTCGCGATCACCGCCAGCAGACCCCACTCGGCGGCACCGAAGGCCTCGAGGTGGGTGCCCGCGGCGGTCTGGAGCAGACGCTCGCGTCCGGCGTGGGGCGGGGGGACGGACACGGGGCTCCACCGGGATCGCTCTGGTGCCGGGGCGTGGGGCGGTGGCAGCACGCTGAGATCGCGTGCTGGCCGTCCCCACGACGGTATCCGAGGCCGACCTCGACGGCCTGCTCGTCGGCCCGCTCGTCGGCCTGCTGGTGGGCCCGCCCGTCGGCCTGCTGGTGGGCCCGCCCGCTGGCACGGCCACCGGCATGTCCACCGGCTCGGCGAGTACGGTGCCGATGATCGTGGACGGGGCACACGGGGCACGGGAGGCGTGATGGCCACGAGCTACGAGACGATCCGGTACCACCTCGACGGACCGATCGCGAGGATCACGCTGTACCGACCCGATCGCTACAACGCGATCGTCGATCCGATGCCCGCCGAGCTCCGACACGCCGTCGAGGTGGCGGACGCCGACCCGTCGGTCCGGGTGATCGTCCTGGAGGGGTCGGGACCCGGCTTCTGCGCGGGCTACGACCTCGAGGTCTACGCCGCCACCCCCGGCCCGAACCCCGGGGTCCAGGAGCTGCCCTTCGACGCGACGGTCGATCTGCGGATGATGGGTCGCAACACCGAGGACTTCATGGCGCTGTGGCGTTGCCAGACACCCACGATCGCGCAGGTGCACGGTGCCGCGATCGCTGGCGGGTCGGACATCGCGCTGTGCTGCGACCTGGTACTGGCGGCCGACGACGCCACGTTCGGCTACCCGCCGGCCCGTGTCTGGGGCGTGCCCACCACGATGATGTGGGTCCAGCGCGTCGGCCCGGAGCGTGCCAAACGCCTGCTGTTCACCGGGGACGTCATCGACGGCCGTGAGGCGGCCAGGATCGGTCTGATCCTCGAGTCGGTCCCGGCCGACGGACTGGCAGCCCACGTGGAGGCCCTGGCCACGCGGATCGCCGGCGTGCCCGCCAACCAGCTCGCCATGATCAAGACCGTGGTCAACCAGGCGGTCGCCGGCCAGGGTCTGGCCACCACCCAGCTACTGGCCACGCTGTTCGACGGCATGGCCCGGCACACCGCCGAGGGGCTCGCGTTCAAGGCCCGGGCCGAGGAGGTCGGCTGGCAGCAGGCGGTCGCTGAACGCGATGCGCTCTAGGCTGCTGTCCTCGGAAGCGATGCCGACCGACAGGATCGCTGATGCGAGTCAGGACCATGCTGACCTTCGCTGCTGGTGCGGCTGCCGGCGCCGGGGCGACCTACCTCCTCGATCCCGAGGCGGGGCAGTTCCGGCGCCGGGAGTTCCGCCGTGACGCCCTCAGCCAGGCCAAGGACACCACGGTGGCCGTGGGGAAGGGTGGCGCGACCCTGACCGCCGACCTCGCCCGTTCCGCCGTCGACGGCTACCGGCAGGCCCGCCTCGATGCGGCTGGCGAGCGACCGCCGACCTAGCGTGCCCCTACGCCGACGATGGAGACGAGGGCATGAACCTGGGGTTGAGCGAGCACGGCCAGCGACTGCACCGTGAACTGGAGGCCTTCATCCAGGAGCGGGTGATCCCCAACGAGTCCGTGTACGAGGAGCAGATCGCGGCCTCGGGGGACCGACACCACCACCCGGCCATCATGGAGGAACTCCAGGCCGAGGCACGCAGCCGCGGGCTGTGGAACCTGTTCCTCCCGGATGAGGAGCACGGTGCCGGGCTGAGCAACCTCGACTACGCCCACCTCGCTGAGCTGACCGGTCGCTCGGTGATCATGGCACCGACCGCCACCAACTGCGCCGCGCCGGACACCGGCAACATGGAGGTACTCCACCTCGTCGGGACACCTGAGCAGCAGCGTCAGTGGCTGCACCCGCTGCTCGAGGCGGAGATCCGGTCGGCCTTCTTCATGACCGAGCCCGACGTCGCCTCCTCCGATGCCCGCAACATCCGCACCCGGATCGAGCGCGACGGCGACCACTACGTGATCAACGGTCGCAAGTGGTGGTCCTCCGGCGCGGCCAGCCCCCGCTGCAAGGTGGGGATCGTGATGGGGGTGAGCGACCCGGC
>JAWOCZ010000105.1:0-2854 GCA_046483565.1 Nitriliruptoraceae bacterium | reverse complement strand
GACGGCCACGTCGTGCACGTGCGGCCCGAACTGGTGGTCGAGATCGCGCTCGACGGGGTGGTGCGCTCATCGCGGTACCCGGCCGGGCTGGCCTTGCGCTTCGCCCGCGTCCGTGGCTACCGCCCCGACAGGACCCCCGCGGATGCGGACACCCTGGCCACCGTCCAGGCCATCCACCGAGGGATGCGGCTGCCTGCCGACCGGCGATGCTGACCCGCCGGCGTGGCGCGGACGCCGCAACGTCCCCCGCCATTCACCACCCGTTCAACTCCGCTGGGTATACCTCTGCTGTGCAGGCACGCGCAGGCCACGAACGCATCGGAGCAACGGTGGCGCAGAACCACGATGGATCCGCCCAGGCCACGGTCGAGGTGTCGCGGCAGCCACCGCAGCAGGCCACCGCCACCGGCACCGACGGCACGGCGGCACCCGCCGCCGAAGCGGCGGCTGCCGCGGTCGCCGAGCCGGACGGCCACGTCTTCGAGATCCGTGACGTCGCCGTCAACTACGGCGACTTCGTTGCGCTCAGCGACGTGACCATGGACATCCCGCAGCGTCAGATCACCGCCCTGATCGGTCCGAGCGGTTGCGGCAAGTCAACCCTGCTGCGGTCGCTGAACCGGATGAACGATCTGGTCCCGACCGCCCGGCTCGAGGGACAGGTCCTGTACCACGGCGAGAACATCTACGACGACGGCATCGACGCGGTCGAGGTGCGGCGCCGGATCGGCATGGTGTTCCAGAAGCCGAACCCGTTTCCCAAGTCGATCTACGACAACGTGGCCTTCGGCCCGCGTCTCAACGGTGTCCGCAAGGGACTGGACGAGATCGTCGAGCAGGCCCTGCGGGACGCGGCGTTGTGGGACGAGGTCAAGGACAAGCTCAACGCGAGCGGTCTGGCACTGTCCGGCGGCCAGCAGCAGCGGCTGTGCATCGCCCGCGCCCTGGCCACCAAGCCCGATGTGATCCTGATGGATGAACCGTGCTCGGCGCTCGACCCCATCGCGACGCTGAAGATCGAGGATCTGATGCGAGAGCTGCGCGCGGACTACTCCATCGTGATCGTGACCCACAACATGCAGCAGGCCGCCCGCGTCTCGGACCGCACGGCTTTCTTCACCGTCGACGTCGACGACGAGGTGGGTATGCGCACCGGCCGCCTGGTCGAGTACGACGAGACCGAGACCATCTTCACCGCCTCCGGTGACCCGCGGACCGAGGACTACATCACCGGCCGCTTCGGCTGAGCCCACCCCAGGACAGCGACGAGGGGCCCGAGCTTGACGCTCGGGCCCCTCGGTCGTTCCGGGATGATCGATCGCGGCGATCAGCGGCCGCCGAGCTGGCTGCGTCGACCGATCAGTCGCGCGATGACCGTGAACAGCAGCACCAGCAGCATCAACGTCAACGCACCCGCCCAGGCGCGTCCGATCGCCGGCTCGAACGCCCCGCGGGCATCGTCGAGGATCTGCAGTGGCAGCGCCGTCTGCGGACGGCCCGTGAGCTCGAGCACCAGCTGCCGCCCGCCCAGCGCGGTCAGCAGCAGCGGTGCCGTCTCGCCGGCGCCGCGGGCCACCGCCAGCATCGATCCGGTAATCAGGCCCGGGCCGGCAGCGGGCAGCACCACGCGCGTGACGACCTGGTGTCGGCGCGACCCCAGGCCATAGGCGGCGTTGCGCAGGTCGTCGGGGACCAGGCGCAGGACCTCCTCGCTCGAACGCACGACGATCGGCAGCATGAGCACGGCGAGGGAGACCGCGCCCGGCAGCGTGCCGAAGAAGAGTCCGGCGTCGACCACCAGCGCGGAGAAGACGAACAGCCCGACGAAGATCGACGGCACCCCGGTCATGACATCGGTGAAGAAGCGGATGGGTGCGACCAGCCGCGACTCGCGATACTCGACGAGGAACACCGCTGCCGCGATCCCCAGGGGCACCGACAGCAGCACCGCGATGCCGACCATGTAGATGGTGCCGAAGACCATCGGCCCGTAACCCCCGCCTTCCTCGTTGGGGTTGGCGGGTGGCGGCTGGGTCAGGAACTCCCACCCGAACGAGCCGATGCCCTGATAGACGGTGACGCCGAGGATGAACGCCAGTGGTACCAGCGCGAAGGCGACGGTGCCGAGCAACGCCACCTTCACCGCGCGGTCCTTGCGTTCGCGTTGGATCGCGTTCGGGGTGCGGTCGCGCAGGCTGCGTTGCTGATCCGACGAGGGATCGTGCGTTGTCGTGGAGGTCATATCGAGGCATCTCCGGTGATGTTGCCGAACCGGCTCACGATCAGCCGGGAGATCACGTTGACGATCAGGGTCAGGACGAAGAGCGCGACCCCGAGGGCGACCAGCGCCCGGATGTACTCCGGCGAGGCCTCCTTGAAGGCGGCCGCGATCTGCGCCGCGACCGTCTGTGAGGTGTTGAAGGGTTCGAACTCCAGCCGCGCGTTCGCACCGAGGACCAGCAGGACCGCGATCGTCTCCCCGAGCGCACGCCCGAGACCGAGCATCGAACCGCCGATGATGCCGGCACGACTGCGGTGGATCACGACGTGGCGCATGACCTCCCAGCGTGTCGCCCCCAAACCGAACGCGGCGTAGCGCTCATCGATGGGCACCTGGGCGAACACCTCCCGAGTCACGGCGCTGATGATCGGCAGGACCATGATCGCGAGCACGAGCGCACCGAGTGAGAGGTTGTTGACCCGCACGTTGCCGCCGAGGAACGGCAGGAAGGCGAAGGTGTCGTTGATGGCGGTCCACAGCGGGAGCATGATGCCGGCGAGGATCTTCGCACCGACGAGGCCGTAGACGACCGAGGGCACCGCGGCGAGCAGATCGACCATGTAGGTCAGGGGC
>JAWOCZ010000012.1:0-7931 GCA_046483565.1 Nitriliruptoraceae bacterium | reverse complement strand
GCGCAGCCCCCTCCGGCTGGCGACGCCCCGAGCGGTGCCATGAGCGATGCCCTGAGCGATGCCATGAGCGACGGCCTGAGTACCGTCCCGCACCGCCCGCGACACCACCGCGCACGGCCCTCCCCCCCCCAGCCCCCGCCCCCCCCGCCGTCGACCGTGAGGAGCTGGTCGAGGTGCTCCACGGCCACGAGGTCGCCGACCCCTACCGCTGGCTGGAGGCACCGGCCCACGACCCGCGAGTACAGGCCTTCATCGGGGTGCAGGATGAGGCTGCCCGGGCCCACCTGCACGCGCTCCCCGCCCGGCAGCACTTCGTCGCCCGGCTGCGTGCTCTCTGGAACCACCCCCGTCGCTCGACGCCCTGGCGTCGCGGCAGCTGGTGGTTCCAGCTGCGCAACGACGGCCTGCAGGACCAGGACGTGCTGTGGGCAGCAGCAGCGGCGGCTGCCGGCGGCTCGACCCCGTCCACCGCGACGACACCGCCGCTGCCCGAGGAGCAGGACTGGAGCGTGCTCCTCGACCCCAACACCTGGTCGGTGGACGGCACCGCCTCACTGTCAGGACTGGCGGTGAGCGACGACGGCGCGCGGGTCGCCTTCGGTCGGGCCGACGCCGGGTCGGACTGGACCACCTGGCGGATCGCCGAGGTGGCGACGGCCCGCATCCTGAGCGATGCGGTCCCCTGGTCGAAGTTCGCCAACGCGACCTGGCTCCCCGATGCCAGCGGGTTCGTGTACACCGCCTATGACCCACCGAGCCCCGGCGACGAGCACGCCGCCGCGAACCGGGACCAGCGGCTGCAGCTGCACCGCCTCGGCACACCGGTGGCCGACGACGTGCTCGTGCTGTCCCGGCCAGATCACCCCGAGTGGGGATACCACCCGCAGGTCACCCACGACGGACGGTGGCTGGTGACCGTCGTCACCCGCGGGACCGACCCGGAGACGGGCGTGCTGGTGGCTCCGATCGACGCGGAGGGCTCGGTCGGGGCCGCCCACCTGCTGCTGGCCCCGGACCTCGCCCAGCACGACCCGATCGGGGTGCTCGGGGACGAACTGCTGGTGGTGACCGACCTCGATGCCCCCCTCGGTCGCATCATCGCCGTGCCGCTGCCGGCATGGGGCGTCGCCGCCGCGGGTACGGCGGTGACCGGCGAGCCCGCCCCGGCCGACCGGGTCCGCGAGGTCGTCGCCGAGGGTGCGCAGCGCCTGCTCGACGCCCGCCTGGTCGGCGCGGCGGAGCCCGATCTGCCCGGGTGGCTCGTCTGTCACCGTCTGCAGCACGCCAGCTCCCGCCTGGACGTCGTCTCCCCCCACGACGGGACACCGCTCGGCACGGTGCCGCTGCCCTGGCCGGTCACGATCACCGGCCTCTCCGGAGGGCGGCGCGACGACCGGCTCCACCTGACCGTCGGATCCTTCACCGCACCCGACCACCTGCTGGCCTGCGAGCTCGACACGCTGACGGTGTCGAGGGTGTGGGACGCCACCGGCAACGCCGGCCACGACACCACCGTCAACACGGGCCACGACACCGCCGGGGTAGCGGCCGACCAGGCGGCGCCGCCCGGTGACACCGAGGTGGTGGTGGAGCAGGTCGCCGTCCAGCACGACGACACGGCGGTCCCGCTGTTCCTGGTCCACCGCGCCGACGTGCACCCCGACGGCCGACGCCCGACGGTGCTCTGGGGCTACGGAGGGTTCGACATCCCCATCACCCCGATGCACCGGCCGGGCTGGCGGGCGTGGGTCGAGGCCGGTGGTGTCCTGGCGGTGGCGTGCCTGCGCGGAGGTGGGGAGTACGGCGCCCCGTGGCGCGACGACGGGCGGCGGGCGCACAAGGAGCACGTCTTCGACGATGCCCTGGCCTGCGCGGCCTGGCTGACGGGCCGGGACCGCGACCGGGTGCGAGGCGTCCCGCTCGGGCCGGTCGGCGCACCGGAAGCGGTGTGGACACGTCCGGAGCAGCTGGGCATCGAGGGGCGTTCCAACGGTGGCCTGCTGGTCGGGGCGTGCCTGACCCGGGAACCGGAGGCCTTCGGGAGCGCGGTCCCCGAAGTGGGTGTGCTGGACCTCGTCCGCTTCCACCGCTTCACGATCGGCTGGGCCTGGACCTCGGACTACGGCTCACCGGATGACCCCGAGGACCTCGCCGTCCTGCTGCGCTACTCGCCCTACCACCGGGTCGAGGTGGGCCGGTCCTACCCCCCGACCCTGCTCACCACCGGAGACACCGACGACCGGGTGGTACCGCTGCACTCGTTCAAGTTCGCCGCCGCGCTCCAGCACGCCCAGGGTGCGGCGGCGCCGGTCCTCCTGCGGATCGACCGCGCCGCGGGCCACGGTGCGGGCAAGCCCGTGAGCAAGCTCCTCGAGGAGCGCGCCGACGTGCTGGCCTTCCACGCCGCCCACCTCGGGCTCGAACCGCACCAGGACCGGTGACGTCCGGGGGGAGGTGTGGCAGGCTGGCGTCGTCGGTCGGCCGGTGACGGTCGACGGCACAGGGTCGCCATGGCGACGGAACGCCGCGGTGACGACACGCCTCGGCGACGGAACGCCGCGGTGACGGAACGCCGCGGTGACGGAACGCCGTGGCGACGACACGCCGCGGTGACGACACACCACGGTGACCCGGACGGTGGGGGGAGCGGATGGAGGACCCGACCAGGGCGGGGGTGTGGCGCGACCTCTCGTCGAAGCCACCGCTGATCCACGTCGACACCCGCGGCCCGGGCGAGTACGGGCGGAGCTCCCCGCGGATGCGCTTCGATCTGCTCCAGGTGGTGGCGTGGCTGCTGGGTCTGTGGACCATCGTGACCGGCGTCATCGCCCTGGCACGTGCCGGGTTCGACGACCTCGGCGTGTTCACCCCGGTGGTGGAGGTCGCCGGGGCCCCGCTCACGCCACTCCTCGCGGGGCTGTTGCTGCTGCTCGGGATCGTGCTGCTCGCGCTGGCCACCGGCGAGGTGGACGATCGCACGCTCAGGATCGTCGGGGTGATCTGCGCCATCGCCGGCGTGGTGTGGCTGGTCGAGCCCGCCGCGTTCGAGCCCTACCTGGCCACGCGGACCGACCACGGCACCCGGGCCCTGATCGTCGGCGGTGGCCTGGTGGTCGCGTCCTTCGTCCCGCCGTTGTCGATCCGCCGGCCCGGCGTGCGGCGCTGAACGACGTCGTGCCCCCGCCGAAGCGGGGGCACGTTGTCCTCGGCGAGCACGGCCGGTGCGGGGCCGCCTCGCGATGATGGGTCAGCTGGTGAGCCACTCGGGCTTGCCGCCCTTGGTCTTGTAGAAGATCTCCGAGATCGCGTCGATCTTGGCGATCAGGTCCTCGGCGACGGCCACGTCCATGGTCTTCTTGGCCTCGCCAGCGGCCTTGATGGCGTGCCAGAACATCTCGTGGAGTTCCGGGTACTCCTCGAGGTGTGGCGGCTTGAAGTAGTCCGTCCACAGCACCGACAGGTGGTGCTTGACGAGTTCCGCGCGCTCCTCCTTGATCGTGATGGCGCGCTGGCGGAACACCTCGTCGTCGGAGTCGTGGTACTTCTTGGCCGACATCAGCACGGACTCGGCTTCGATCCGCGCCTGCTCCGGGTAGTAGACCCCGCACATCAGGTCGCAGTGGGCGTCGGCGACACGGGCGCCGCGCACGGGGTTCAGGGCGTGCAGAAGGGGGGTCAGTCGCATCCGTTGCTCCTCGTGGTCGGTACGGAGATCGTAGAGCGAGCCTATGGCACGAAGTCCTCGACCACCCCCGTCCGAGAGTGGGTGGGGGTAGCGTCGGCCCCGGTGCGGGTCGGCTCCGGGGAGGTTCGGCGCCGCTCGTGGTCGCGGCCGACGAAAGGAACCGGATCGTGTCCCGAGCCCCGTGCCGGCAGCGGGCCAGCGTCGCCGCCGCGGTCCTGATCGGCGGCTACCTCGGTGCCCTGGCGGCCGACCGGTCCCGGATCGTGGTCCGGGGCTGGTCGATGACCCCGACGCTCCTACCCGGTGACGTGGTGCTGACACTGCCGACCGGGGCTCGCCTCCTGCGGGCCGGCCAGGTCGTGGTGCTCCGCGACCCGGCCGCCGCCGACCACCTCGTCATCAAGCGGATCCACGAGCGGTGCGGTGACCAGGTGTACGTCCTCGGCGACGACCCCGACCACTCGACCGACAGCCGTGTCTGGGGCTGGCTGCCGAGCGCAGTGGTCCGGCGGCGGGTGCTCGTGCGCTGGCCCGAGGTGCGCAGCCACCTGCGGTGGCACGCTCAGCCGAGCGGGCGTCGGGCGACCACCAGCACCTCGGGGTCGTCGAGGGCCACCTCGCCGGCCGGGCGCCGGCCGTAGGCGCCGGGCTCGACCCCGCGGACCGAAGCCACCTCCAGACCCGCGTCGCTGGCCAGACGGGCCGCCTCCCGGGCGGTGTAGGCGGCGGTCCACAGGTCGGTCACCCGTCGGGTGTGGTCCGGACCACGGACCTCGGCGAGCTGGTGATGGACCAGACCGACCGTGTCGAACGCGTCCCCCGGCGCGAGATGGCGCGCCGCGAACAGCGCGTGGAAGCAGGTGTAGGCCACCCACCCCCCGGGCCGCACCGCCGCGGCGAGTCCGGCCACCACGCCCGGGTCGGTGATCGGTGAGGTCCCGAGTGCTCCCTGGCA
This sequence comes from Nitriliruptoraceae bacterium, assembly GCA_046483565.1. Classification (GTDB taxonomy): domain Bacteria; phylum Actinomycetota; class Nitriliruptoria; order Nitriliruptorales; family Nitriliruptoraceae; genus T1Sed10-7. Next base: position 3,291 of record JAWOCZ010000012.1, on the reverse strand, counting down.
CAGCGACCAGGCGGCGTCGAAGGTGCCGGCCCGTTCACCGAGCCAGTCCCGCAGTTCGCGGGCATCGACGCGATCGAACGTGACGGCCACGCCCGCGGCGGTGGCCGCGGCACGGCCGGCGGCCAGCAGCGCCGGGGAGACGTCGACGCCGGTCCCCACCACGCCGTGGTCGGCGAGCCACCGCAGGTGCCGACCGTCGCCGCACCCGACGTCGAGGAGCCGCCCCCCGACCTGCAGCCCGAGCAGCGCCCGCAGCGTGGCCGCCTCCTCGGCGGTACCGGCGACGAAGGCGTTGCGCGCGTACTCGGCGCCCTGGAACTGCCCGATGTCGAGGTAGAACGCCGGCGCGTCGGGACCGGGCGTCGGCGGCGCCGCGGTGGACCGGTCGCGCTCGTCACGCCACGATGGCGGCAGCGGGCTCATGCGTGGGGATCGGCCGTGGCACCGGTCGCCGCACGGCGGGCGTCCCACCAGGCCTCCAGCGCCGCCAGGGCCTCCTCCTCGGTCATGGGGCCGCGTTCCAGGCGCAGCTCCAGGAGGTACTGCCAGGCCTCCCCGACCACGGGTCCGGGCGGGACACCGAGGTGGCGCATGATGGCGTTGCCGTCGATGGCCGGTCGCATCGCCTCGAGCTGCTCCTGCTCACGCAGCTCGTCGACCCTGGCCTCCAACTCGTCGACCCGCCGCTGGATCGCGCGGGCACGGCGGGGGTTACCCGTGGTGACGTCGGCACGGGTCAGCGCGTTGAGCCGGTCGTACAGTTCGCCGGCGTCCCGGACGTAGCGCCGCACCGCCGCGTCGGTCCAGCCCTGCTTGTAGGTGTGGAACCGCAGGTGCATGCGCACGAGTTCGCTGACGTCGCGGACGGTGTCCTTGTCGAAGCGCAGCGCCCGCAGGCGCGCCCGGGTCTGGCGCGCACCGACGACGTCGTGGTGGTGGAAGGTGACGGCGCCGTCGGGGTGGATCTGGCGGGTATCGGGCTTGCCGATGTCGTGGAACAGCGCGGCGAGCCGCAGCACCGCGTCGGGACCGTCGGTCTCCAGTTCGATCGCGTTCTCGATCACCGCCAGCGTGTGGGCCCACACGTCCTTGTGTCGGTGCTCCGGGTCGGTGCAGGCGCTGAGCTCCAGCAGCTCCGGGAGCACGTGCGCCGCCAGCCCGGTCGCCAGCAGCAGCTGCAGACCACGTCGGGGGTTGCGGCCGGTGATCAGGCGGACCAGCTCGTCACGGACACGCTCCGCGGAGATCTCGGTGAGCAGGGACGCCAGTTCGGTGGCCGCCGCCGCGGCGCCGGTCGCCACCTCGACGTCCAGCACGGCTGCGAACCGTGCCAGGCGGACCATCCGCAGGGGGTCGTCGGTGAAGGAGGTGTGCGGGTCGATGGGCGTCCGGAGCAGGCCACGACGAAGGTCGGCAAGCCCGCCGTGCGGGTCGATGAAACGGAAGGCGGGGACCTGGACCGCCATGGCGTTCACCGTGAGATCGCGGCGGGCCAGATCCTCCTCGATCGTGTCGCCGTAGGTCACCTCCGGGTGACGGGACCCCGGCCGGTACTGATCGGACCGGAAGGTGGTGATCTCGACCCGCCGGGTCGGTCGGCCGGCCTGCTCGCGTTGGCAGGACACGGTCCCGAAGGCGGCGCCGGTCAACCACACCGCGGTGGCCCAGGGCTGCACGATCCGCTCGGTGGTCTCCGGGCGGGCCGAGGTCGCGAAGTCCAGATCGACCTGCTCGAGCGCGTGCTCGTCGCCACCGGCCAGCAGCGTGTCGCGGACGGTGCCGCCGACCAGGTGGAGTTCGTGCCCGGCCGCATCGAAGGCCGCCCCGAGCTCACGGGCCTCCGGGTACACGTCGATCAGCCGTCCGAGCTGGACGGCCTGGTCGACGGTGAGGCGCGCATCGGTCACGGTGGGATGGTCTCCTGGAGGCCCGGCACGAGCGGCGCAGGGGCGGGGTCGACCGCGCACTGTAGGGCTGCCACCAGGGCACGGCCCCCACTCACGGCCCCCGCTGGTCGCACGGCACCACCCGGCGGCGTGCACACCGACGGGGCGTATGGTGCCCTCGAAACCACGACACCCCCACCTCCCACCGCGAGGCCATCGTGAGCGCCACCCCGTCGGGCTCCGGTCCGAGCCCCCCGGCCCCCCCGCCGCCACCGGTGGGGGCAGGGCCGGGTGCACCGGTGCCCGCCACCGTCGACGACCATCTCCCCCGACCGGGTCTGGACGACCGGGACCGGGAGCTCGCGCCCGCCATCGTGACCGCATGGCGCATCTCGGCCGCGCTCGGCTGGCTCCTGCCCGGCCTGGTCGCCGTGGTGCTCGGCTTCGTGCTGGCCGACGGCTGGGGCTGGCTCGTGCTGGGGGCGGTGGCGGCGCTGGTGATCTTCTCCGTCGTGTTCTACCCGGGGCTGCGCTACCGGCGCTGGCGGTGGCAGCTGACGGAGCTGGCGATCGAGCTGCGCTACGGCGTGGTGGTACGTATCCAGGAGACCGTGCCGTACTTCCGGATCCAGCAGATCGACATCACGGCCGGGCCGGTGGACCGACTGCTCGGGCTGGCGAGCCTGCAGGTGACCAGCGCCTCGGCCTCGGGGTCGGCCACGCTGCCGGGCATCGCCGCCGACCAGGCGCCCCAGGTCCGCGCGGAGCTGTTGGCCCGGGCTGCGGCGGCCGTCGGCGAGCACCCCGGGGACCTCCGCGATGCCGTCTGAACCCGGCCTCGGCCGCTTCCCGCCACCGCCGCCCCCGCCGTCGGGCGCGGGCGGGTTCAGCCAGCCGTCGGGCGCGGGCGGGTGCAGCCAGCCGTCGGGCGCGGGCGGGTTCAGCCAGCCGCGCCGGCTCCACCCCGCCTCGGTCCTGCTCGGCGTCCCCCTGGCCCAGGCCGTCCAGGCGCTGATCTTCCCGGTCGTGGCGACCCTGGCGGCGCCACCGTTGTTCACCATCGTTGCCCTCGCCGGCTTCGCGATCATCGGGCTGATCGTGCGCTCGTTGGACTGGCGCCTGCGCACCTTCTCCTTCGATGGCGAGGTGCTGCGGGTCGACCACGGGATCCTCAGCCGCAACCACCGCAGCCTGGACGTGAGCCGGATCCAGCAGGTCGAGATCCAGCGCGGTGCCGTCCAACGGGTCTTCGGCCTGCCCGCGATCCGCGTGGAGACCGCCGGCAGCGCCAGTGAGCCGGAGGTCGACCTCAGGGTCCTGCCCGAAGCCGACGCCGTGGCGCTGCGCGCCGCCGTGCGGATCAGCCAGGACCGGCTCGCCGGCCGGCACACGGTGGCGTCGGGCG
>JAWOCZ010000267.1:0-7544 GCA_046483565.1 Nitriliruptoraceae bacterium | reverse complement strand
CACGGCCCAGGCGCCGAAGAACGCCAGGGCCGTGCGCCGCGGCACCTTCCTCGTGCGCCTGACCCTGGCAGCGCAACCGAACCCCGAACGCAACATCCGCTCGGCCTTCCGGGCCAACCTGCGTCACGCGCTGGTCAACATCTTCGGCCACAAGAAGCTGCTGAAGTGGAGCCTGTCCGGGATCGCGCACTTCTGGGTCATGTACGCCTTCTTCGTCCTGCAGACCACGGTGCTGGAGGCCATCGGCGAGCTCTACCTCGGCTCCTCCTTCCAGCTCCCCCTGCTCAACTCGATCAGCCTCGGCGGGGTCACCGCCTACGACGTGCTGGGCTTCTCGCAGGATGCCCTCGCCCTGCTGTCGCTGACGGGCATCGTGATCTTCGCGACCATCCGCGCTTCCCAGGATCCCCGCACCAAGGGCCGCAGTTCCCGGTTCGCGGGTTCCAACCTCAACCAGGGGTGGTGGGTGCTCGGCGCCGAGGTACTGGTGGTCTGGACGCTGTGGACCGCGCACGGGGTCCGGTTCGCCGCGGACCACGCCCCGACCGAGGCCGCGTTCATCTCGCGGCTCTTCGGGGAGGCGATGGTCGGCCTCGACCCCCTGACGCTCGAGTGGATCGGCGCGATCAACCTCGTGGCGCACCTGGCCATCGTGATGGCCTTCCTCGTGTTCACGCTCCACTCCAAGCACCTGCACATCGTCACCATCCCCTTCCAGGAACTGACCCGCGACCCCAACCGGGACACCGCGCTCGGCAAGCTCACCTCGGAGCCGATCGACCTCGAGAACATGACCGAGGAGACCGTGCTCGGGGTGGGCGCGATCGAGCAGTTCACCTTCGACCGGTTCCTCGACTTCCAGACCTGTACCGAGTGCGGTCGGTGCCAGTCGCAGTGCCCCGCCTGGAACACCGGCAAGCCGCTCAGCCCCAAGATGCTGATCCAGGACCTGCGCGACCACATGTACGCCAAGGGTCCGTTCCTGCTGGGCCAGGTCGACGAGGCGGAGGCCGGCGACGTCATCAACATCCCGTTGGTCGGCGACGCGCCCGGCGAGGCCGCCGTCATCGACTACGACGTGCTGTGGTCGTGCACCACCTGTGGCGCCTGTGTCGAGGAGTGCCCCGTCGACATCCAGCACGTCGACACCATCGTCGACCTGCGGCGCTACAAGGCGATGATGGAGTCGAGCTTCCCGCAGGAAGCCGGCGTCATGCTCAAGAACGTGGAGAACGCCGGGGATCCATGGGGCGTCGGCCAGTCCAAGCGCGAGGAGTGGACCGAGAAGCTGGAGTTCGACATCCCCGTCCTGGAACCGGGCGCGCAGCAGGGCGGCGAGTACGAGTACCTCTTCTGGACCGGATGTGCCGGCGCGGTGGACGACCGCTCCCGCAAGATCACGCAGGCGACCGCGCAGCTCCTCCACGACGCCGGGGTGTCCTTCGCGATCCTCGGCAAGCACGAGACCTGCACGGGCGATCCGGCCCGCCGGCTCGGCATGGAGTACCTGTTCCAGAACCTCGCGAAGCAGAACGTGGAGCTGCTCAAGAGCGTGGGCGCGGACAAGACCAAGATCGTCGCGTGGTGCCCCCACTGCTTCAACACGCTCAAGAACGAGTACCCGGACTTCGACGGCAGCTTCGAGGTGCTGCACCACTCGGAGGTGCTCGCCAAGCTGGTCGACGAGGGCCGGCTGGTGGCCACCAACCAGCTCGACCAGCGGGTGACCTACCACGACCCCTGCTACCTCGGCCGCCACAACGAGGTCTACTCCACCCCACGTCAGGTGGTGAACGCCGTTCCCGGCCTCAAGCCCACCGAGATGACCCGCTGCCGCTCCAACGGCTTCTGCTGCGGCGCCGGTGGTGCCCGCATGTGGATGGAGGAGAACATCGGCAAGCGCGTCAACATGGAGCGCGTGGACGAGGCACTCGAGCTCGACCCCGACCTGATCACCACCGCCTGCCCCTACTGCACCACGATGCTGGAGGATGGCATCGCGCAGAAGACCCAGGAGGGCACGCTCAGCGACGGACAGGTCGAGGTGCTGGACATCTCGGAGGTGTTGCAGCGTGGGCGGATGCTGCCGATGGCGACCCAGGGGGTCGCCGCAGCCGCGGCGCCGGCCGGGAGCGAGCCCGTCGAGGCCGAGTAGCGGTCACCTCCCCGGTGCGGGCCGACGGTGCTCGAGCTGCTCGAGCGCTGCGGTGAGCATCGCCGACTCGTAGCTGCGGACCCGGGACTTCCCGGCGTCCTTGGCCGCGTACATCGCCAGGTCGGCGGCACGGAGCACCGCTTCGGTGCTCTCGCCGTCGGTCAGCATGGCCACACCGACGCTCGCCCCCGTGACGATGTGCCCGTGCCCGGGCGCGAGGTCGTAGGGCTCGCTGAGGCGTAGCCGGACCCGTTCGGCGATCAGCTCCGCCTGGTCCCGGTCGTCCACCTCGTCGATCAGGATCGCGAACTCGTCGCCGCCCATCCGCCCGGCGGTGTCCGCCGGACGCAGACACGTCACGATCCGTCGGGCCGCCTCCTGCAGGAGGCGGTCACCGGCGCCGTGGCCCAGGCTGTCGTTGACCGTCTTGAAGTCGTCGAGGTCGAGGAAGACCACCGCCCCACCCCGAGGTGGTCGCCGCCGTAAGCGGTCGTCGATCCGGATGCGGAACAACCGCAGGTTGGCCAGGTGGGTCAGCGGATCGTGGAAGGCCTGGTGCTCGAGCTCCTCCTCCAGCCGCTTCTCCCGGGTGACGTCGACCAGGACGCCACGCCGGAACCGTCGACCCCGGCCGTCGGTGGTGATGGTGAGCTGGTCGCGGACCCACACGGGCTCGTCGTCGCGGCGGTGCAGCCGGTAGGTCAGGGTCAGCGGCTCCTGTGAGGCCGTCGCGAGGTGGGCGCCGTACCGGGCGAGCACCGTCTCCCGATCGGCGGTGTGGAGCCGTTCCAGCCACAACCCGGGTGTGGACGACCACTCCTCGGGCGTGTAGCCGAGGAGGTGACTCAAGCGCGGGCTGATGTAGTCCGGTGGCTGTGACGGATCGGTGTCACCCACGTAGACCACGGCAGGCACCTGCTCCACCATCCGGCGGTAGCCGGCCTCGGCGGCGGCCAGTTCGGACTGCAGCCGCTGCTGCTCCGTGACGTCCTGCAGCAGTCCGACCGCCAGACGTCCGGTGCCGTTCGCGGTCTCGATCGCGGTGACCAGCAGACGCCCCCAGACCACGTGACCGTCACGGTGCAGGAACCGCTTGTCGAGGTCGAACCGGTCGATCTCACCCGCCATCAGCTGCGCGAACAGTTCGTCGTTGTGGGCGACGTCGTCATGGTGGGTGAACGCCCGGTAGTCCAGCGTCGCGAACTCCGCCTCCGAGTACCCGAGCATCCGGCGCAGGGCATCGTTGGTCACCACCGTCCGGCCCTCGCGGTCGACGATCCCCACCCCGATCGGCGCCAGGGAGATGATCCGGGCCAGCAGTTCCGGGGAGGCGCCCACCAGTGCCGAGACCGCATCGAGCGCGCCCGTCGGCCCCGTCGGCAGCTCTCCGGTCACTTCGGCTCCCCCTGTGCCCCCGAGCGCTGCGCTCTGCCCCCGCATCCTACGACCCCCAGCGTAGGTGAACGGACCGGCCGGGCACGGGAGGGTGGCGGTACCGTCGCCGGCCGACCCGCAGCGGGGGTTGCGACGATGCTCTGTCGAGAGGAGGGGCCAGCAGCGGTGCGACCGACCGACCAACACCTCCACGAGGTGGCGCCCGACCGCGCCGACCGCGCGGACGAGGGGGCGCCCGACCGCGCCGACCGTGTGGCCGAGCGTCTGGCGATCCCGGTCCTGATCGCGGCCCTGGCCAGCGTGCCAGCGGTGTTCCTGACGCTGTTCGATGGGCCGTACGCGACGATCGGTAACGGTCTCAACACGCTCTCGGGGGCGGTCCTCATCGCCGAGACCCTGGTCCTGTTCGCCGTCTCGGAGCACCGCCTCGCATGGCTGAGGCGGAACCGGTGGCTGGTGCTGCTGGCCATGGCGGTCGTCCCCGCGGTGCTGTTCGCCGTCGGCCCGGTCCAGCTGCTGCGCCTGACCCGGGTGGCGCATGCGATCCGTGTGGTCGGCGCCGTCCGCATCATCCGGGTCGGGCGGATCATGAAAGCGGGCCGCATCCTGCGTGAGCGTGCCGAACTCGATGCACGCTGGCAGCGTCTGATCGCGGTCGGGGTCACCCTGCTCGCCGCCGCGTTCGCCGGCATCGTGCTGGCCGATCCGACCTCGGCATCGGGCGGTGTGCTGCGCAGCGCCGTCAGCGTGGTGGGCATCCCGGGCGTCCTCGTGGGCGGGGGCATCCTCGGCGTCGCCACCTACGTGGTGCGCACGAACCAGGGCGCCGGCGCAGCGGCTGCCGAGGTCGAGGACGAGCGGTCGACGGACGCGTCGGGGTAGGGCCAGCCATCGATCTCACATCCTCCCGTGGCGACGCCCGACGGCATCATCACCGGAGTGCCGCCGGCTCCCGGGACATCGAGGTGGCTGGTCAATGGTGGAGCAGGCCACGCTCGTCCAGCCAGGTGGCGAGTCGGTCGGTGGGCGCCCCCATGGAGACCGCGATGGTGCGCAGGTCGTCGGTGCGCAGGCTGAGCACCTGGCCGGCGTAGTCGTCCCTGAGCCACTGCACGTGCTGGACGAGCCGCAGCAGGGGCGCAAGCTCGGGATCGTCGGAGCGCTGCTGGAGCCGCTGCACGTCGACCACCAGGGTGCCTTCGCGCCGCGGGTTGAGGGGCGACTCGTTCTCGGGGAGGAGCTCGGCCACGGGTACCTCGTAGAACCCGGCCAGCGCCGCCAGCCTGTGCGCCGATACCGCGCGGTCGCCGCGCTCGTACGATCCCACGACGACGGCCTTGAACCGGCCCTCACTGCGCTCCTGGACGTCCTGCAGCCGCAACCCCTGCGCGCGCCGCACGGCGCGGAGCCGCGCGCCGAGCCGTTCTTGGTAAGTACCACCAGACGGGTCGGCATCCGCCTCAGCAAGGGTGCTGACCTCGATGTCCTCGGATGCGGTGGTCATCGGTGCCTCCCAGCGGCGGACAACGACCTCAGCTCTGGTAAGCGCTCGACCCGCCCTCCAGGTAACGGGCTGTTGCCCGAAGGTGCGTCGAGCGCTCACCGAGAGGTCTCTGCGCGAACACTGCAGCACGAATATGACGCACCGTGGCGGCTCCCCCGCTTCCAGTGATTGCCTACCTCACGCATCGTGCGAGGGCTGATCGGCCGACACCATGACACGGCTCGGCGCCAGCACATGGCTCGGCCCGCATCCGGGCAGGTGCCCCACGAGAAGCCCCCGGCGCGGGGACGCCGGGGGCTGGTCGATCCAGGGCAGGGGACCTGCGTCACCGAAGGGGACGGACGACGACGCTGGTTGGCGCGAGGCCGATCCTGGATCCACGCTCGTGGTGCGACGAAATAGGGGTCTGGGGTGACCCCTCTCCGCCACTCCCAAATGTAGGCGTGAGGTGACTGACTGTCACCTGTTGTCCGCGGATTCCCCCCGAAACGGCCACGCTCCGCGCCTGCGCAGGACCGATCGGCACCCTGCGTGGCCATCCCCCGCGACAGTGGCGGAGGCCGTGAGCGATGCGCGCACGTGCGCCGACTGCGCGCGGCGGCTCAGCGTCGGCCATGCGGCCGGTCAGCTACGCAGGACGTTGCCGAAGATCAACCAGGCCAGCAGCGTCTTCGCCGCGAGGCTGAGGATGATGTAGGCGTACTCGCCGAAGATGTAGTCCTTCCAGCGGCCGACCTGGGCGTACTGCAGCGCCATGTTGAGTGCGAACGACCAGAACAGGACGAGCTGGAACCCGTAGATCGCGTAGACGAAACCCGGCACCTCGCCCGCACCGGAGAACAGGTAGTAGCCGAGGATCCCCCACGGCACGAGGCCAGCGAAGGTCCCGTACCAGAACGCGGACCAGTCGGCGCCCTTGCCGGGCTTCTCCGTTCGCTCCCAGAGGAGGCCGAACAGGATCATCGAGGTGTTGACCCCGAAGATCGCCACCACCGCCGCCAGATCCCAGATCCCGACGAACGCGGCGATCAGGACGATCATGATCGAGGAGCTGATCGAGTACTCGATCCACCGGGCGTAGTTCTCCTGCTTGTCCAGCTGCCGCTCGTACCAGTCCTTGATCCCCGGGAGCGTCATCAGCAGGTGGTCGGCCGCGGCGAAGAAGACGAACACCGCGACGAGCACGCCGATCGGCAGTTCGAACACCAGCTCCGGGGTGGCCTGCTGCTGCTGGATCGGGTCGTCGGCGAGGAAGGTGGCCAGCACCGGGAGGGTCAGGTCGTTGGCCAGTGCCACCAGCGTGATGCCCTGCACCAGGTGGATCATCCCGACCACGAGGTTGAAGCGTCGCAAGCGTGAGTAGCGCGTGGCCTTGTCCGGCATGGTGGTCGTCGAGCTCATGGCTGATCCTTCGCCGCGCGCGGGAGATGACTGCATCAGGCAGGCACCATAGCTTCGGAGCCCTTGCGCCCCTGGGCCACCTGGTCACCGTCCCCGCGGTCTGCTCGTCCGCGCACCGCCACGCCCCACGTCCGCGCCCTGTCCTCGCACCGGCCCGCGCCCCCTCAGGATCGGGTGCGATCCACCCCGCCTACCGGCACAAACTGCACCCGAACTTCCTTGTCGAGGGACAGTTTCAGCGGGCGGAGCCGTCGGGACCGCCCACCGGTGGCGGGACGAGGTTGAGGTGGTAACGCGAAGCGGTCGGCCCAGCCTGACCCTGGTACTTGGAACCGGTCGCGCCGCTGCCGTACGGCCGCTCCGCCGGTTGGTCGAGCGCGAAGAACGCGAACTGTGCGACCTTCATACCGGGATAGAGCAGGATCGGCAGCGTGGCGACGTTGGAAAGCTCCAGCGTGACGTCGCCGTCGAACCCGGCATCGATGAACCCAGCGGTCGAGTGGATGACGAGGCCGAGCCGGGCCAGGGAGCTCTTGCCCTCCAGCCGCGCGACGATGTCCGATGGCAGCGTGATGCGCTCCAACGTCGAGCCCAGGACGAACTCGCCGGGGTGCAGGATGAACGGCTGTTCACCGGCCTCGACGAGTTCGGTGAGTTCGGGCTGTTCCTGGCGGACGTCGATGTAGGGGTAGCGATGGTTGGCGAAGACCCGGAAGGTCGAGGCCAGGCGAACGTCGACGCTGGATGGCTGGATACCGTCCTCGAGCAACGGATCGATCCCGATGCGGCCGGCGGCCAGCGCCTCACGGATGGTGCCGTCGGACAGGATCATGCACGCCTCCGGCGTCTCGCCGTGTCAGCCGCCTGGCCCGCGTTGCGGCCCCGGCGGGCCAGCGAGTACGTTCTGCCTCCCCGCGGGTGTAGTTCAATGGTAGAACACGAGCTTCCCAAGCTCGGAACGGGGGTTCGATTCCCCTCACCCGCTCGTCGGGGTCTTGGCGAAAAGGCCGGGACCCAGGTAGCGAAAACAACTTATGGTGACGGCCCGGCCTGACACGCGCTCACCGTGTGGACAGCGGGCGCTCAGTT
>JAWOCZ010000180.1:0-2739 GCA_046483565.1 Nitriliruptoraceae bacterium | reverse complement strand
ATCGCCGCCGAAGCGTTGCCCGAGGGGGTGAGCTACATCGCGTTCCTGCTGCCGGGGTTGTTCGTACAGTCCGCCGCGTTCCGGTCGACCCAGACCGCAGTGGGGCTCGCCGAGGATCTCGAGCGGGGGGTCATCGACCGCTTCCGATCGCTCCCGATGTCGCGCTCGGCCGTCCTGGCTGGACGCACCCTGGCCGACCTCGTGCGGTCGTTGTCGGTGATCCTGCTGATGGTCGCCGTGGGCTATCTGATCGGCTTCCGTTTCACCCAAGGTGCGGTATCGGCCATCGGCGCGATCCTGGTCGTCGGGCTCTTCGGCTACCTGATGAGCTGGCTGTTCGTCTACCTCGCGCTGTTGGTCCCCGGCGCCGAGGCGGCCCAGACCGCCGGCTTCGTGGTGATCTTCCCGCTGGTGTTCGCCTCCTCCATCTTCGTCCCGCTGGAGACGATGCCAGGCTGGCTCGCGACCTTCGCGGCTGCCAGCCCGCTGACCCACGCGGCGAACGCTGCGCGAGCACTGTCGATCGGGGGCGAGGTGCTGCGGCCACTGCTGCTGACCCTGGCGTGGTCGGTCGGACTGCTGGCGGTCATCGTCCCGGTCGCCGTCCGCCGCTATCGACGGATGACCTGACCCGACGCCCGCTGCGGAGCCCGGGGTTCTACGGCGGCTGCGCCACGGCGGCGAGGGTTCTGCCGCGACGGTGCCACACCCGCCCGTACGGTTGGGGCCGGCGGCTCGAGGTGCCCGGCCCCACCGGTACCGTCGTTCGCTGATGAGTCTGCCGACCCCGACCGCCACCCGACCGCCAGCGAGTGCCCTGCCACTGCGCGCGATGCGTGTCGTGGTCGCATCGCTGGCGATCGGCCTGCTGCCCACGTTCCTGGTCGGAGCCCTGTCCGTACCGATCAGTGACGACCTCGACGTCGGGACTGCGACGATCGGCGCCGCGGTCTCCGCCTTCTTCCTGGCCGCGGCTCTGACGTCGGTACCGGCCGGTCGACTGGTCGATCGGCGCGGAGCGCCTTTCGGCTACCGGACGGGGCTGACGGGTGTGGGCGTCGCCGCCGGTGCGGTCGGGCTGCTGGCCGCCGCAGGCTGGCACCTCGTCGTCGCGTTCGCCTTCGCCGGTATGAGCCTCGCCTTCGTCGACCCGTCCATCGCACGAACGATCACGGGATCGGTCGGCTGGCGGCGGCACGGGATCGCCTTCGGCGTGAAGGAGTCGGCCGTTCCGTCGGCGTCGATGCTGGCGGGGATCACGCTGCCGCTGCTCGGTGCGACGGTCGGCTGGCAGGTGCCCTTCCTGGTGGTCGCGGTGCTGGCGGTGGGCCTGGCCGCGCTCGTGCCCGGCAACATCGAGGTGGTCGGTTCACAGGGGGACTCGTCCCGCCGGTCGCGTGGCTCGTCCCGGGCATCACGGGACTCGTCGCCGGCGTCGCGTGGCTCGTCCCGGGCATCACGGCGCTCGTCCCCGGCGTCGCGGGGCTCGTCCCCGGTGTCACGGGGCTCGTCCCCGGCGTCGCGGGGCTCGTCCCGGCCATCACGGCGCTCGTCCCCGGCGCGGGACGGAGCGGCGACAACGCGAGGCTCGCCCGGGACGACTCGAGACGGATCCGCGGCGGCGCTGGACCGGCCAGCGGCCACGACAGACGCCGACATCACGGATCGATCCGTGTCGGCCACGCCTCCTTCTGACCCGGCGCAGCCGCCAGGGGAGGGGCGCAGCGGTGACGCCATCGGCGCCGACACCCAACGATCCGATCCGCCAGCACTCCGACCCGATCGACAGGAAGCCGAGGCCCGCGCCGCCGATGATGGCAGTGACGAGCGCCCCGCGGGCAACCTCGCGCTGCTGGCGATCGGCAGTGGCCTCGCCGGCGGTGCCGGCGCGGCCGTGGCAACGTTCATCGTCCCAACGGGCATCGTCATCGGGATGGGAGCGACGGCTGCCGGCCTGGTGCTGTCCGCGGCATCGCTCGGCAGCATCGGTGTGCGCCTCGGTGCCGGATGGTTCGTGGACCGGCGCCCGCAGGCGATCTCGGACCTCCTGGTCGGCTTGCTCGCTGCCGGGTTCGTGGGGGGCGTCGTGCTGGCCGTGGCTGCCCACCTCGGGGCGACCCCCGTCGAGGTCGATGCGTTGTCCGGAGCGGTCGCGGTGGCGGGGGAAGCCGCCCCGGCCGCCCCGGGGGTGGTCGCCCTGTTGGTCATCGGGGCGATGCTGCTGCTCGGGCCCGGCTGGGGTTGGACCGGACTCGTGTTCCTCACCGCCACCCGGCTCACACCGGAGCGTCCAGCGCAGGCTTCGGGTGCCATCCTGGCCGGGCTCGGGGGAGGGGGAGCGCTGTTCCCGCTGGGCGCCGGCTGGCTCGCCGAGTCCGTCGGTTTCGGCTGGACCTGGACCGTGGTCGCGCTGGCCATGGCGCTGAGCGTGGCGCTGATGACGATCGTCCGCGCCAGGCGATGACGTCGCAGACACGGGTCGGGCTGTCGGTCGCCAGGAAGCCGATGTTGCGCCGGCGGGTTCCCGAAGCATGGCTATCGTCGTGCTCAGCGTGCTCGCGTTCGTCGTCGCTGCCGACCGACTCCGCGCCTGGCTCACCCGCCGAGAGATCGAGATCGATTACGAGCGCGAGTACCGGACGCCACCCATCATCGGCGTGATGCCCAACATGCCACCCGGGTGAGCTTCGGCGGTTGGAGGCGGAGCAGGCTCGGCTGACCGGGTATCGGCGCCTGGCT
>JAWOCZ010000166.1:0-2642 GCA_046483565.1 Nitriliruptoraceae bacterium | reverse complement strand
CCCGAGGACGCCGACCACGCGGTCGACCTGATTCGGGCATCGTCACGAGCGTCGCGGTGACGAAGGGCGGGACCTCGGCGACGAGTTCGGCGCCCGAGCCCGACGGGGCGCACTGACGTGATCATGCAGCACGTCGGCGAGCGCCTCGAGGAGATCGGCCTCGAGTTCGAGCTCACCCGCCGGGGGGCGCTGATCGCCCGGTTGGAGGGGGCCGACCACGGCGTGCCGCTCGACCGGGCGGTCGTCGTGCACACCGACACGATCGGCTGCATGGTCACCCACCTCAAGGACAACGGGCGGTTGCAGGTCACCCAGGTGGGCACCCACAGCTCGCGGTTCTCCGAGGGCACGCGGGTCAGCATCTTCACCGACGACGCCGACTGCACCTACACCGGCACGATCCTGCCGACCAAGGCCTCGGGGCACGCCTTCGGCGACGAGATCGACACCCACCCCCACAGCTGGGACGACGTCGAGGTACGGGTCGACGAGAAGGTGCACAGCGCCAGCGGCCTGCGCGACCTCGGGATCCAGGTCGGTGACTTCGTCGCCCAGACGGCCTACCCGGTGATCACCCGCTCGGGGTTCGTGACCTCACGCCACCTCGACGACAAGGCGGGGGTGGCGGCGGCGCTCGCGGCGTTCAAGGCCGTGGTCGACAGCGATGCCCCGCTCGACGTCGGCGCCCACCTGCTCATCACGATCTCCGAGGAGGTGGGGCACGGGGCCTCCAGCGGGCTGTCCCGCGACGTCGCGGAGATGGTCTCGGTCGACGCCGCCGTGGTCGCCCCCGGGCAGCACTCAACCGAGACCGGTGTCAGCATCGCGATGCAGGACCTGTCGGGGCCCTTCGACTACCACCTCACCCGTCGCCTGGACGCGCTCGGCCGTGCGCAGAGCATCGAGGTCAACCGCGACGTGTTCCGCTTCTACCGCTCCGACGTGGCCGCGGCGCTGGAGGCCGGAGCCGAGACCCGCGCGGCGCTGATCGGGTTCGGCGTGGACGCCACCCACGGGCACGAGCGGACCCACCTCGACGCCATCGTCGCCACCGCCCGCCTGCTGTCGCTGTACCTGCAGACGCCCCTGACCTTCGGCCGCTGGGACGCGACGCCGACCGGGCCCCTGGAGCGCTTCCCCTCCTCTGCGGTGCAGCCCGTGCGCCGCGAGCCGGAACTCGATCCGGAGTCCGACGAGCTGGTGGAGAACGAGCCCTTCCCCGAGCTCGACGAGGAGCTCGGCGGTCCGCATCCACCACCGCGCGGTGGTCGTCAGCGCCGCGGCGTCGCCGGTCCCGACGCACGGTAGGTTGCCGGCGCCGCCATCCGAGCTGCGTCACGTGACCCGCGGCGCCGCAGCCGCGCCCACCGACCCGTGGCGTCGCAGCCGCGCCCACCGACCCGCGGCGCCGCAGCCGCGCCCGCCGACCCGTTGAGGGGACGACCTCCGTGGACCTCACGCCCGACCTGCTGCGCCGTGCGCCCAAGGTGCTGCTCCACGACCACCTCGATGGCGGGCTGCGACCCCGGACGATCCTGGAGTTGGCCGCAGGTGCCGGGCACGCGCTGCCGGCCGCGGACCCGGACGCGCTACGGGCCTGGTTCTTCCAGGGCGGACGGGGCGCTGACCTGGACCGCTACCTCCAGGCGTTCGGGCACACCGTGGGGGTGTTGCAGACCGTGCCGGCGATCGAACGCGTCGCCCGGGAGTGCGTGGAGGACCTCGACGCCGACGGCGTGGTCCACGCCGAGATCCGGTACGCACCCGAGCTGTCCACCGCCGGCGGCCTGGAGCTCGATGCGGTCCTCGACGCCCTGGCGGCGGGCCTGGCCGCGGGACCGGCCACGATCGAGGCCCGCCTCCTGGCCTGCATCATGCGTCAGGACGATCGTGGGCAGGAGGTCGTCGAGGCGGCGCTGAGGGCCCGCGATCGTGGCGTGCCCGTGGTCGGCGTCGACCTGGCCGGCCCGGAGACCGGTTTCCCGGCGGCGCGGCACGCCGCCGCGCTGCGTCTGGCACACGACGGTGGTCTCCACGTCACCCTCCACGCCGGTGAGGCCGAGGGGCCGGCGTCGATCGCTGACGCACTGGACCACGGTGCCGAACGGCTGGGGCACGGGGTCAGGATCGTGGACGACCTCGCGTCGGACGGTACCGCCGGTCCGGTCGCCACCCGCGTGCTCGAGGCCGGGATCCCGCTGGAGGTGTGTCCGACCTCCAACGTCCACACCGGGGTGGTCGAGCAGCTCGCCGACCATCCGGTGGAGCGGCTGCGACGGGCCGGATTCCGGGTGACGGTGTCCACGGACAACCGGCTCATGAGCGGGGTGACCCTCTCGGAGGAGCTGGCCCGCACCGCCGCGAGCCACGCGTGGTCGCTGGACGAGGTCCGAGCGGTGACCGAGACCGCGGTCGAGGCCGCGTTCCTCGATGACGAGGCGTCACGGGCAGCGCTGCGTGGCCGTGTCGAGCGGGGCTTCGCGGCCTTGGTGCCCTGACCGGCGGGCAGCGGGCTGGTCCCGTGGCCGGCGCGCGCTGAGCGTCTCCGGTCGCGCGGCGGGGAGCGGAGGTGGCGCCGGTAGGCTGACCGGTCGACGCAGGCGAGGAGCGAGTCGTGGCGGGTCACAGCAAGTGGGCCAACA